>JBAWZW010000314.1:0-2982 GCA_037142835.1 Verrucomicrobiota bacterium | reverse complement strand
CATCAAGCCTCCTTCTTCAACGCCCTCACCGCCATCGGCTTCGTTACCACCACCCGCCTCCCAGAAAACCTTCTCGCCGCCCTCGCCGCCAAGCCGTTCCTCATCCTCACTGGCAACTCCGGCACAGGCAAAACGAAACTCGCCGAACTCTTCGCCCACTGGCTCTGCCCCACCCCCACCGCTCAAGTCGCCCTCATTGCCATTGGAGCCGATTGGACAGACAACCGCAATGTCCTCGGCTTCGTCAACCATCTCCGCCTCACCACCCCCACCAACGGCTCCAAAGAGACTCCCCTCTACCAGTCCACAGGCATTCTCGACCTGCTTCTCGCCGCCACCCATCAGCCCGAGCTCCCGTTCTTCCTCATCCTCGACGAGATGAACCTTTCCCACGTCGAACGCTACTTCGCCGATTTCCTCAGCGCCATGGAATCCACCAACGGCTCCCTCCTCCTCCACCGAGAAGGCCATCCTCTGCCCAGAAAACCCCTCGCCCGCGCTGATGTTCCCGAAATCCTCCCCCTCCCACGCAATCTATTCGTCATCGGAACGGTGAACGTCGACGAAACCACCTACATGTTTTCCCCAAAAGTCCTCGACCGCGCCAATGTCCTCGAATTTCGCGTCGCCCCCCACGCACCCAAAACCTTTCTCCAATCCGGGGGCCAACCCATCCGCACGATCACCCCAGCCCCCGCCACCTACGCCAAAGCATTCCTCGCGCTATCCCTCGACGCCCGTGGACTCACTTCAACACCAACCCTCACTCTCCTCAGCTCCCCAAACCCCGCCTCCAAAACCGCCCTCGACAACTGCCACAGCACGATCACGGATCTCTTCGCCCTCATGCAAAGGAGCCACCAAGAGTTTGCCTTCCGCTCCATGGCTGAAATCCTCCGTTTCCTCGCCATCGACCACCATTTAACCAGTCCGCCAAATCCTTGGAACTGGCAGCAGGCCATGGATGCGCAAATCCTCCAAAAAATTCTCCCCAAACTCCACGGCTCCAAACGAAAAATTGGCTCGCTCCTCGCCGCCCTCGCTACCTACTGCGAAGCCTCCGACCTGCCTGCCGCCGAAAAAATCGCCGCCGCCCCTGCCGCCGTCGAATCCTACTCCGCTGAAGGCGCCAATCTCTGCCCAAACCCCCACTTCAAAAACAGCCACAAAAAACTCTGCGAAATGATTCTCTCCATTCGGCGAGATCAATTCACCAGCTTCATTCAGTAGCCCATGCAACCCAGTTGCCTAGAGGCTCTCACCTTTCCTCTCCCCGCAGGCGCCTCACTCCGACTCACCGACGAAGCGCGCCCACACTCCCCGGGCCCACCCATCGCACTGCCTGATGGCGTCTCCGCTACCCTCAGCTCCCGACTCTTCACCGCCCCACTCCCGCAAGATCGACCTCCCTTTTTTTACGACTCCACCGCTCCAGATCGCGGCCTCAATGCCCTCCGGATTTTCGAACTCCGCGACTACCTTTGGGAGTTAGAATGCCCAACCCATCTCCCCGGTGTCACCATCACCTCCAGCCTCGAACAATCCTCCGACTCCGACCTCTGGCGGGCTCGAAAAACCTCCGGCCGCTTCCGCTTTGTCAACTTTCTCGGTGCCGGTTGGATCGAGATCACCATCGCGGGCTACCCGCCACTCCGCATCTCCTTCGAAGTCGCCTCCCCAAAACTCGATTACGAACAAGAATATCGTTCGATGGTCGAGTCCATCGGTGCCGAGTGCCAACAGCTCTTGCTCGAATGGGGCACCCCCACAACGATTAATCTCGCTTCTAACCCCGCCAAAAAAGCCCAAACCCTCCTCGAACAATTCCTCTTCCTTCGCCATGTCCTCGGCCCCGATCGTCTCGAACTCTACCTCGAAACCATCCAACGAAATCCCCACACCCGCCTCGAATCCGAGCAATCTTGGAAACCCGCCAGCAATGCCAACCCGTCGCTCTTTCTCCGCGACCCCCTCCGCCACGGCCGCGGTTGGCACCACTCCGACCAGCGGCTCATCCCCGAAAATCTCCGCGAAGAACGCCGCTTCGATTCCCTCGATACCCCGCCCAATCGCTTCCTCCAATTTGCCCTCCACGACTTCCGCAATCTCTGCGAAGAAATCCTCCGTGCTCGCCTCTGGAAACCCGAAAGCCCCGTAGCCAAAGAAGCGGTCGCCCTCCAAGACTCCCTCGATGCTTTCCTCGCCCGCCCACTCTTTGCCGAGGTCAAACCCCTCCAACGCCTCCCCCTCGAGAGCACCACCCTCCAACAGCGCGAAGGCTACCGCGAAGTCCTCCAAGCTTGGCTAATGCTCGACGCCGCCGCCCAAATCGATTGGCCAGGCCGGAGCGACGCCTACAAAGGCACCAGCCGCAATGTCGCCACCCTCTACGAATATTGGCTCTTCTTCCTCCTCGTCCGGGCCTTCCGCGACCAACTCCAGATGATCCCCCAGATCGATCCCTTCACCGATACCGGAGGCGGCTTGCCCCTCTGTTGCCGCGCCTCCGACGGACGCCTCCTCATCCACCTCAAACAACACGAAACTTCCTTCTGTCGCTTCCTCTGGTCCCCAGACGGTCGCCAAAAGCTCGCCATCCACTTCTTCTACAATCGCTCCTTCTCTCCCCAAAGCGTCGGCCACCGGGGCAGCTATAGTAAAACCTTCCGCCCAGACTACTCCCTCGTCATCATCCCCGAACACTTCTCCTCCCCCGACTGGCTCTCCGCCGAAGCCGCCGCCGAAGCCGCCGGTCGGATCGCTTACCTCCACTTCGATGCCAAATACCGAGGCGAAAATCTCCCGGGAATTTTCGGCGCCACCGAAGACCAGCCCGACGACCCCGTCGCCGAAGGCCGCGCCAAAGCCTCTGGCACCGCCAAAAATGCCGACCTCTACAAAATGCACACCTACAACGAAGCCATCCGGCGCACCGTCGGCTCCTATGTCCTCTACCCAGGCATCGCCCCCGATCCCCAAAAC
>JBAWZW010000313.1:0-2992 GCA_037142835.1 Verrucomicrobiota bacterium | reverse complement strand
ATTTTTGTGGGGGGAGGGTGTGGGATTAGCGTGTGGGATTAGCGTGTGGGAGTGGCGCGTCGGACTTCGGTTGGGCCGCCTTTGGGGGGTGGGGATTTGGGTCGTGGGGCGAGGAGATTTCCGCTGGCGTCGTAATCGACGATGCGGGCGCTGGGGCTTTGGCCTTCGTAGATGAAAACGCGGCGTCCGAGGGGTTGATCTTCGGGGGAGAAGAGTTTTGATTCGGTGATGCGACCTGAGAAGTCGAAGCTATAGACTTCCTTGTAGCGGACGCGGTTTTGGGAATCGAAGTGGATGACGCTTTTGGCGAAGTTTTGGTCGTTGAGTTGGTAGAGTTTTTTGGTGCGAATTTTGCCGTTGGCTTCGGCGTAGATTTCTTCGCGGGTGTGGGTATCGGGGTTGGTGACCGTGGACAGAGTGCTTCCGTCGGGCATCACGCGGGTGGTGGCTTTGATGGGGGCTTGGGCGGTGGCGAAGAGAGGGAAGAGGAGGGTGAGGAGAAGCGCGAGTGGTTTCACGAGGTGGGGATTTTATGGTGAAGCAGTGGCGAGGGCGAGTGGGGTCTCGAGCAGGGGACTTTGATTAAATTGGAGGTCGTAGAGGCGTCGATAGTAGCCACTTTTCTCGAAGAGTTCGGCGTGGGTGCCGACTTCTTTGATGCGCCCATTTTCGAGGACGACGATTTGATTGGCTTGAAGAATCGTGGAGAGGCGATGGGCGATGGCGATGACCGTGCGGCCTTTGGCGAGGAGATCGAGGGCGCGTTGGATTTCCTTTTCGGACTCGGTGTCGAGGGCGCTGGTGGCTTCATCGAGGAGGAGAATTGGGGCATTTTTGAGGAGGGCGCGGGCGATGGAAAGTCGTTGTTGCTGACCGCCCGAGAGGTTGCAGCCTTTGTCGCCGATGACTGTTTCGTAGCCGTGGGGTTGGAGGAGAATAAAATCGTGAGCGAAAGCTTGGCGGGCGGCGGCATGGACCTCGGCTTCGGTGGCATCGAAGCGACCATAGCGGATATTTTCGGCGATAGTGGTGTGGAAGAGGAATGTTTCTTGAGTGACGATGCTTACCTGTTCGCGGAGAGAAGCTTGGGTGATGGAGCGGATATCGACGCCGTCGATAAGGATGGCGCCACTTTGCGGATCGTAGAAGCGGAGGAGGAGGGAGAGGAGCGTGCTTTTTCCGGCGCCGCTAGCGCCGACGAGGGCGCAGGTGGTACCGGGGGCGATGTGGAGTTGGATGGCATCGACGGCTGGGGATTGGGAACGATAACCGAAGGAGACGTTGGAGAATTCGATGGCACCGCGGACGGAGCCGAGGGGTGGGGCTTGGGGTTGATCTTGGACGGAGGGTTCGAGGGCGAGGAGTTCGAAGATTCTGGTCGTGGAGGCGAGACATTTTTGCATTTGGCCGTTGACCTTGCTGAGCTTTTTGACGGGGTCATAGAGCATGAAAGTTCCGGTGAGCAGTCCGATAAATTTTGAGGCGGAAGTGCCTGAGTGCCAGACATAAAAGAGGGCGAGGCCGACGCCGAGAGCGGCGACGCCTTCGATCATGGGGCCGACGATTTCGATGGCTTTGCGGACGCGCATGGAGTTGCGAAATTGGTGGCGGCTGGAACTTTCGAAGTCGCGGGCTTCGTCCTCTTCTCGGGCGAGTGATTTGATCACGCGAATTCCCGCGAAGGCTTCTTGCATAATCACCATCATGGCGCCGGCTTCATTTTCTTCGTCGCGACCTGCGCGGCGGACTTTGCGGCCGTAAACGATGATGGGGATGAGGCAGACGGGAAAGAGGACGAGACTCCCGAGGGTAAATTTCCAATCGATATAGAGGAGGGTGAAGATGGCGAAGATGATTGTGAAGGGTTGGGTGACGACATCGCTACTGACGCTGGTGAGGGCTTGTTGGGCCATACGGGCGTCGTTATTGACGCGTTGGAGGAGTTGGCCTGCGCGACTTTTTCCGAAGAAATCGAGGGATTGCGAGAGGATATGGCGGAAGAGTTTGGTGCGAATATCGACGAGCAATTTGAGGCTAACCCAGGCCATATAATAGGCGTTGAGATACGCGAAAACGCTTCTGGCGATGACCATTGCGGGGATGAGGGCGCAGATCCAGACGATGCCTTCGATATTGGGGCCCGCTGGGTTGGCGTGTTGGATAGCGGCCATGGAACCGCCTCCGCCGGGGAAGACATAATCGAGGACTTTTTTGATGACTAACCCGTAGCAACCGTTGACCACGCCGGCGAAGGCACCGAAGCAGAGGCCGGCGATGAAGCGGGCGCGATAGGGGCGGAGGAAAGGGAGGAGTTGGGCGTAGGGGCGCCAGGCATCGCGCATCGTGGGATGCTTTTTTGCTGTTTTGGAATCAGTATTGGGCTCGGTCGGGCTCGGCACGGTGATCAGATTGAGGCAAGGGGATGGAGTGGAGCAATAGCATCGATGACAAGGGCCGTCGATATTTGGTCGGTGGGTGCGCCGGGCATTTTGGGGTGGAAAGTGGTGAGTGGGGCGGAGGGTTGGGTGGCGGAGAGGATTTGGACGGCGGCGTGACGTGGGCGCCAGTGGAAGGGGTTGGTGGGGCCGAAGAGGGCGATTTGTGGGGTATGAAAAGCGCTCGCCAAGTGAACGGCGGCGGTATCGCAACTCAGGCAGATAGTGGCTTGGGCGAGGAGAGCGGTGAAGGTGGGGAGATCGAGTTGGCCGGCGAGGGAGACGACGGCGTTTGGGGCATGGGAGATGATTTCAGCGAGGTGGGCGTGTTCTGCGGGGTCGGATCCTCCGGTGAGGACGGAGATTAATCCGTGGGCTTGGTGGAGATGCTTGGCGACTTGGGCCCAGCGGTCGGGGAGCCAATTTTTTTCTGGTCGGGCGGTGCCGGCATGGATGACGGCGAATGGGCCGAGGATGCCGAGTTTGGCGAGGGCGGCGGAGGCGGCTGAGCGGGTGGCGGAGTCGAGAGCGAGGAGGGGTTCGGTGGTGGGATGAGT
>JBAWZW010000312.1:0-3015 GCA_037142835.1 Verrucomicrobiota bacterium | reverse complement strand
ATTATAAGGTTGCGCCAAAGATTCAGGGACAGACCGTGACCAGTTCAATTTTTTATGGTCCAAACACCGCGCTCTTCAACCCGACGCTCGGCGCGGGCAACGTGCGCATCGTGGGTAGCTATGAATACGCGCAGAGTGCGCCGAACACGCTCAATCACGGCATCCTCTTTACCGGGTCGCTAGACGGCGGCAAGGGCAGCTGGGTGCAATTAGATGTTCCGACCAGCAGCCTCACCGACGTCGGGGTGAGCGTGTGCAACACCATTCCTCACAGCACGATGGGCGACCTCGTCGTCGGCAACTACGACCTGACCACCAACCCGTCGCAGCCCATCCCGAATTCCAATACCGGAAACGCCTTTATCTACCGCGTCACGACCAAGACATGGACGATTTTTTCCCCGTCCAATGCAGGAACTGCATCGTCTGGCACCACCGCCTACGGCATCTGGCAGAACGGCAGCAACAGCAGCTCATACACGATTGCTGGTGGCGCCTACGATAACGGTGCGAACACGGCCTTCCTTGTCGATTACGACTCTGCTACGGGCCAGTTCACTAACCTCACCTATTTTGCGGACACCAACGCGCCAGGCTTTACTCACTTCGAGGGTATCACCGGACGGGATGGCGGCTATAATTTGATCGCCACCACGGCCAATGGTCCTGCCTTCGTCTCGGTCAACCGTCTGGCCAATGGATTCGGTGCCGCCAAATGGACTCCGCTCAACTATCCCGGTAGCATGATGACCACCGGCAACACCGTCTACCAAGACTATGGTTTGGGAATGTTTTTTGGGCTGGGCGGTTTCTCGTTGGAGAATAGCTATGTGGCCCGCTTGGCGCCAGTATTTAAGGGAGCGCCAGAGCGCAAGGATTGACCTGAGCCCGCGTCTTTCGGTTTCGCTCTACACCGAGATTAAATTCGGCTCCGGCGGATCGTTGAAGACCTGTCGCAGATGCTCAGCCAAAAACTGCCGCTTAGGTCTGGAGGCTCAAGAGGTTATTCCGTGAATGGCGGAGTCTGGGGATCGGGGAGTGGCGCTTAAGGGAGTGACGAGGGCGATGCCATTTATCATGGTGAAGGAAGAGAGGAAGGCGTTCTGATCGTTGGTTGGGGCAATAAAAGACCTGTCTCTTTGTTCCTATGTGTTTTGGAGCGCGGTGCTACTGCGCCGATTTTGGTGGCAACCATCCGCCCAATCTGCGACGTAAGGGTTATTCCCATGATTCCTAAACTCACTCGCAGACCACCCAGCTTCCGATGGCTTACTCTTTTGGCCGTCCTCGCCCTTGCGACCGCTGCGGATGGCGGAGCGCCGCCGACGGAGATCCTCGCCGCGCCCGCACCGCAACCTGCGCAGGCTGGGTTCTCGCTCGTCTCTGATTACGTCGGGCGGGGCAGTTTCGTAGGCTCCACCGAGGCCGCCTGCGACGCGTTTGGAACCGCTTTCGAGGCGTTTTACCGTATCCGCCTCGGCAATGCCTGGCCCGCGCTGCCCGACAGCGGCTGGTTTTTGCGACTCGGAGCCACCTCCGAGCGTTTTGATTTCGGGCAGACCGGTGATCTTCCGCTCCCAAACCACTTACAAAGCATCGGGGCCCGTCTCGCCCTCGAATATTTCGTCAAAGACAAGCCCGGCATTTTTCTCGAAGTCGTTCCGAGTCTGAATTTCGAGAACCAAATCGGTGCCGATTCATTCCAGGTCTCCGGTCTCGCCTACGTCTCCTACCCTATCACCCCGTCCTTTATCGCCGTCCTTGGCCTTGTCGGCTCCAGCAATGCCCGCAACCCCATCCTCCCCGCCGTCGGCTTCGTCTGGACGATCAACCCGGAGTGGACCGTCTTCGCCATTCCACCGCGCCCGCGCATCATCTACAGCCCCACCCCTACGCTCGAATTCTGGGCTGGCGGCGAAATCCTGAGCGGGACCTTCCGCGTGGACGGCAACACGGGACGCGGCGAGAACCTGCAAAATGCCATCGTCACCTACAGAGATCTCCGTGCCGGAGCGGGCGTGACTTTCCGCGGATGGAAACCCGCGCAAGTCGAACTTGGGGCCGGTTACTCCTTTAACCGAAAATTCGACTACTACCGCGCGGAGAAAGGCTACGCGATCGACGGGGGCGCACCCTACGTCCAACTCACCGTCGGCCTAGCTTTTTAAGCCTAGCGCGGAAGCACGCCAAGGCGGGCGCGCATCTAGATCGAATATAACGGGACAGGGTCAACTATCCCCAAAGCTGAGCTAGGTTCTGTCCCTTTATGCCCCGCGGTCGGGGGACAACTGGCCTCTCCTTTGGTACTCTTGCGGGAAAACGGGAGATGATTACTTGGGCTTGGTCTCTCCTTTGAGTTCCTTCAACCGCGCCCGCAAGGCCGCGAGTTCGTCCTGATGTTTTTTCAGGCCCTCGGGGGTGAAACGCGCGCGCGTCGCGAACTCCTCCATCTCGGCGATCTTCTTCTCTATTTGGGTGATCTCGTCGGCGGTGTCGGGTTTTTTCTTTTCCCGCTCGGGCGACGCCTTGGCGTCCTGATCGAGATTTTTCTGAATCCATCCGGCGAGTGTGCTGCTGCCCATGCCGTAACCGCCGGGCAGGGCGCGGAGATCTTTGGTCTGGGTGCGCGGGGGTGCACCCCAGTGGTCGGGATAGGCTTTGGGCTTCGCCGGAGGAGCTTCAACGGCGGGCGGCGGCACCGTCTTGGGTTTTAAATCCTCCTGGCAGGCCTCGCACTGGGCGAGTTTGGTGGAGCATTTTTTGCAGAGCTTGAACGCGCCACTGGTGGTTATGCCGTCGGCGCAGACTTTGCATTGGCCGATGTCGGCGGTGAAGACCTTTCCGTTGCATTGGGCGCAAAGGGTCGCCTGGGCGGAGGGTGGCAGGGCGAGCAGGAGCAACGCGAGCAGGGGAATGAAAAAGGTTTTCATATTTTGAAGAGGGGAAGGGTGGAAGGATTTTTGTTCGTCAGCGATCACGCGGAGAGATTAGCCCGGCGAGGTTGGGTGTCAAGCG
>JBAWZW010000311.1:0-3026 GCA_037142835.1 Verrucomicrobiota bacterium | reverse complement strand
TAAATACGCCAAGAACATGCGAACAGACCTCGAAAAAACAATGACCGCTCAGCAAATCGCCGTTGGTCAGAGGCGGTCAACCGCATTGAATGCTTCGATCATGGCGAATCAGGCGAAGAAGTAGCTGGCCGCCACGCCTAAGGAGTGGCGAAGGAACAATTTCCAGTAAACGCAGTTCAGCTGAACTCCTGTTTTCCAAATCCAACAAGTACGGTCGTCAAAATAAATCTTGATCAAGCGACCTGGAGACCTAAGGAAACCGCTGATTTAACCAGGCTCTGATTTTCGACACATTAGGGTAGTCTGGGAAAGATCGTGATTTTACTGGATGGTGATTGGAGGGTCAAAACGGGGTCGAGTTTTCTAAGTCCCGATTTAATCAGCGACTCCCTAGTGTCGAAATCTGCTGATAGCTAAAAAAAAGACCCGCCCGCAGGCGACGGATCTTTTTCGGCGCACCGAGCAATCTAAATCACAAATTGTGATCCAGATGCCCGGGGCCGTTTCCCTCGGGGTCGGCGAGGATGGTGGCGGTGGCGGCGTTGCCGTCGCGATCCTGACCGTTGAGTAGGAGGACCGGGAGGGCTTGGCCGTAGAGGTCCTCCCAGAGGATGGCGGTGATTTGCCGACCGATTAGCTTGGCGTAATGGGCGCGTTCGATTGGGGTCGGTTTCCTCACGCGGCGATTCTCCGGGTGTTTCGATCAGTGGGCGGAGTGGTGGCGGGGCGGGCCCGACCTTTCGCCCAGCTGCGGAGGGCGGTCATGGATTCTCCCATCAACTTGGAGAGCGGAACAAAGTCCACCAGCACTTCGCCAATGGTCAGGTCCGATGGTTCTTCCTCTCGTTCAAATGCCCGGTAGAGGGCTTCGATAAAGACCTGTTCGATTTCTGAACCAGTCAATGAATCGGTGGCTTTGGCGAGTTGCTGGAGGTCGAAGTTCAATGGGTCACGATGGAACTTTTCAATTTGAATTTTCCAAATGATTTCCCGTTCTTCGCGAGTGGGGAGGTCGACGAAGAACAACTCATCCCAGCGCCCTTTACGGAGCATTTCCGGTGGCAACTGGCTGACATCATTAGCGGTGGCGACGATGAAGACTGGGGACCGTTTTTCCTGCATCCAAGAAATAAACGATCCGAAGACCCTCGACGAAGTGCCGCCATCGGTGGAGCCAGAACTCCGGCTACCGGCGAACCCTTTTTCCATTTCATCGATCCACAACACACAAGGCGCGATGGCCTCGGCGGTTTGGATGACGGCACGGAGATTGGATTCCGATTGGCCCACTAAGCCAGCAAAGATGCGACCGGCATCGAGACGGAGCAGAGGAACCCCAAAGACACTGGCAGTGGCTTTAGCGGTGAGCGATTTACCGCAGCCGGGGATCCCCAGCATGAGGACTCCTTTGGGCATGGGTAATCCGTAGGTTTTTGCTCGTGGGGTAAAGGCCTCACGGCGCTTCAGTAGCCAGTCTTTGAGCAAGTCTAAGCCGCCAATCGAGGCGAGGGATTCTTGGGTTTCGATCAGTTCCAAGAGACCATTCTTTTTCACCGCCTGAGCTTTTTCACGGGCAATGACTACGGGATGGAGTTCGCCTCTTTCGACGACAGAAAGAGCGAAGGCATCTTCGGCTTCGCTAGTGGTGAGGCCACGGGCGGCATCGATTAATGCTGCGACGGATTCGGGTGAAGGTCGCTGGTGACCCGTCGATTGAAGGATACCCCCGAGAACGGTTTCTAAGGCCGTGGCATCGGGGAGGGCGTAGTCGACGACGATAAACTCTCGTTCCAATTCTGGTGGGAGTTTCAGTCGACAACCGAGGATGGCGATGGTGTGCCCTTTGATTTTTCCTGCCCGCAATTGATCCTTCAGTTGACGAAGAAGGAGCGGGTTTGGGTCATCGAAAAACAGATGATAATCGCGGAGAAGCACGATGCTGTCATCGGGGAGTTGAGTGATCGCAGTGAGTGCTTCCAACGGGTCATAGGCATCGTGGGCGGATCCTGTGGTGGTGTTGACTAAGCCGGTGGTCGAAGACCAAGCATAGAGACCGTGGGAGAGCTGAGCGGCGATCGCTTTGAACTCAGCTTCGACGCGTTGTTCTTCGTGTGAAACGAGGTAGAGACCGGCATAACCGGCTCGGATGTAGTGAGTGATTTTTTCACGCATAGATGGCATTTTCTTTTGTTGGTTACTGGTTGAAGTGTCGGTGTTCCCAGGCGAGACAGGTTTCGCGAGAGGGGTGGGTGAAAAGGAGGTCGCCACCGACGAGGCGGACTTCCCATTGTTGGCTGGTGGGTTGGAACTCGATAGAGGTGGCTCTTTCGAGGCTGAGGCGGCCGATGGTTCCGAGATCAATCACCTCGGTATAAAGGCCATGGCCGTGACCGTTGCTGGTGAAGGTCAATGTATGGATGTGGGTGTGGGTGAGAGCGTTCATCAGCCGAGCGTTTGGTTTTGGGAGGTTTGACCCCGCTGATGATACTCTGGTTTTTTCTGGGTGTTTTTCACCACCCCGAGGGTTTTCAAGAGGAACTGCGTTAGCTTGGTGCAATCGGCTCCTTTAAAGCCGACGGCATCGATGGTGATGTCTCCTTGTGGAGAAACAATGACTTCGATGGATCGTTTACCTTTCATGGTTAGACGCCTCCAATCGTGAGTTTGATGGACCCATCTTTTTGGGTTTTTCTTTGGACCATGTGTCCGCGTTTTCGGGCTTCGATGGTGGCTTTGTGGATGCCGTAGAGTTGCAGGAGGCGACCAAACTGGGGGCCGACTTCTTTTTCCACATGACCATTCCACCAATCGGTGGTCAGGCCGTAGGAGCCGTCTGCTGCTGGATTGAGGGCGATGTCATAGGGGCCGTGGAGTTGGATGACATAGGCGGCTTGGAGTTGTTGCTGGGCGTAGCCACGGGCAGTGATTCCTGTATGGAGACTGAGCCCGATTTCGCCTAAGGCGGAGCGGAGTGCCACGAGGTCGCGGACTTGGGTTTGGATGGTAGTGAAGTGACTCATTGTTGG
>JBAWZW010000310.1:0-3039 GCA_037142835.1 Verrucomicrobiota bacterium | reverse complement strand
TAGCGGGGGAGCGGGCGGTTCGGGGGGATTAGGGATTAAGCGTGCTTCTTATTGAAGCGGGCGACTTCGCGATCGGACTCGCGTTTTTCGGCGCGATCTTTGAGGTCGTGGCGTTTATCGACGGATTCTTTGCCGCGACCGACGCCGATTTCGACTTTGACGCGGGCGCCTTTCCAGTAGAGGCGGAGGATCACGAGGGCGTGGCCTTTGACTTGGGTGAGGGTGAAGAGGCGAAGGATTTCCTGTTTGTGGAGGAGGAGTCGGCGTTGGCGTTTGGGTTCGTGCTGGGAGAAGCTGGCGCGGGCGTAGGTTTGGACATCGAGATCGTAGGCGAAAACCTGGCCATTTTCGACGCGAGCGAAGGCGCCGCTGACATTGGCGAGGCCGCTGCGGATGGATTTCACTTCGGTACCGACTAATTCGACGCCAGCCTCGAGGCGTTCGAGGATATGAAATTCTCGGAGAGCCTTCCGATTGACGGAGATATCGGCGATGCGGAGTGGTGGCGAGGCAGCCACGGCGGATTACTTAACCTTCTTTGCGGGGGGCGGGGTCACTTTGTCGGAGGGAGCGGGTTCCCAGGTTAATTTTCCGGCGATGATTTCTGAGAGGGCGATATCGGAGTAGCCCATGCGGACACCGGGATCGATCATGGGGCGTTGGCCTGCGCTGAGTTGACGGACGCGCTTGGAGACGACATTGACCAAGATTTGCTGACTGGTAATGATTTTAAAAGCGGCGTCGACGAGAGAAATATTCATAAGGCAGAGAGAGACGATTTTTGGGCGAGGGGTGAGGAGTTTCGTGGGAAGGAGAGGTTCTGTCAAACGGAGAGTTTGTTAAAAATGGGGAAAAGCGCTTGGGGGAGGATGGTGGGGAAAGGAAGCAATGAAAAAATCCACTCGCCAAGGGGAGAGAGACCGTCCTAAAAACCGCGCGAATCATTTAACCCCAACTTTTAAAACTACAATTCTATGAGCAGAAAAATTCGGATGGCGATGGTCGGTGGCGGTCGAGGGGCATTTATTGGATCGATTCATCGGATTGCGGCGGCGATGGACGGGCAGATTGAGTTAGTGTGTGGGGCCTTTAGTTCTGACCCTGAGCGGGCGAAGGATTCTGGGGCGGATCTTTTTCTGCCGGCGGATCGGTGTTATGGGAGTTACGGGGAGATGATTGAGAGTGAGGCGAAACGGCCGGTGGAAGAGCGGTTTGATTTCCTTTCGATTGTGACGCCGAACCACATGCACTTTCCGCCAGCGAAGATGGCATTGGAGCATGGCTTTCATGTATTATCGGATAAGCCTGCGACCTTTAACTTAGCTGAGGCGAAGGAGTTAAGTGGGTTGGTGGAGAAGAGTCAGTTGCTTTATGGTTTGACGCATAACTACACGGGTTACCCGCTGGTCAAGCAGGCGCGCGAGATGGTCGCGGGTGGGGTGTTGGGGAAGATTCGCAAGGTGGTGGTGGAGTATCCGCAGGGTTGGTTATCCACGCATTTGGAGGCATCTGGTCAGAAGCAGGCGGCGTGGAGGACGGATCCAAAGCGAAGTGGGGCAGCGGGTTGCATCGGTGATATTGGGACGCACGCGGAGAATCTTGCGGAGTATGTGACGGGATTGGAGATCGAGGAATTGGCGGCAGATTTGACTGCTTTTGTGGAGGGGCGGGAACTGGATGACGACGGAAATGTGCTTTTGCGGTTCAAGGGTGGAGCGAAGGGAGTGCTGCATGCGAGCCAGATTAGTGCGGGGGAGGAGAACAATTTGAGCCTGCGGGTTTACGGAGAAAAAGGAGGGATGGAGTGGCATCAGCGGGAGCCGAACACCTTGCTGGTGAAGTGGTTGGATCAGCCGATGCAGGTTTATCGGACCGCGAACGGATACTTGGGGGCGGCGGCGTTGGCGGCGGGGAGAACACCACCTTCGCATCCTGAGGGGTATTTGGAGGCGTTTGCGAATGTGTACAAAAACTTTGCGGGGGCGATTCGGGCGCGTTTAGAAAATCGGCTACCGACAGCGATCGAGAACGACTATCCGAAGATCAGTGATGGGGTGCGGGGGATGGCGTTTATTGAGGCGGTGGTGGCCTCGTCGAAGGCGAACGCTGCATGGACCAAGCTAGACATTTAAATGAGCCGAGGCGTGTCTGTGACTGGGGGACTGGTTGCGGGATGAGCGGCGATTTTGTGGTGGCGAGGGGTCGTGGTCACGCGGAGGATTCCATCGGTGAGAATGCGAGCGCGGAGGCCACCGCGGCCTTTCATCTGGAGTTCGGCGCCTGGGTGAAAGGCGGTGTTCATCCAGTGGCAAGGGGCGCATTCTTGGGTGCCGAAAAAGCGGATGCCTTGGATTTCGAATTCTTGTTCGTAGAGGGAGGGGAGATCGACGCCGATGGTGATGACATTGCGGCGGAAGATTTCGGGACCGAGATGGGTGATGGAGAACATTTGGCAGAGATCTTCGTAGACCTCGCGGGCGAAGAAAGTGATTTGGCCTTTGTAATCGGGTTTGAAGTCGGAGAAACGATCTCCGAGGATGCCACGACCGGCGAGGCAAGTGACGGAGGACTGGGAGATCAAAGGGGAGGTGCCTGGGGGCATGCCGTGGTGGCCGTAGAAGGCGTGTTGGGGGGAGGTAAAGATTTGATCGATGTGAAAGGGCGAAGGAATGATCACGGGATCAGTTACGGTGGGAAGGGTGGAGGGCTCAACTATTTTTCTGGGGCATTTGGGGAAAATTGAAGCGATGAGTGAGCAAAAGGGAGAGCAATTATCGGCGAGTGGAGGGGAAAGTTCTGGGGAATTTCTTCGGGAGCTTTTTCGGGAGCGGGTGGGTGGAGAGGCGGAAGCGGTGGTCTTTGCGCCCGGGCGGGTGAATTTGATTGGGGAGCATACGGATTACAATGGGGGGTGGGTTTTGCCGATGGCGATTGAGTTGGGAATTTATCTGGTGGCGCGTGGGCGGAATGATGGTCGGGTGCGATTATGGAGCGAGGATTTTCCTGGGGAAGCGGTGGAGTTTGAGGTGGGGTCGGGGA
>JBAWZW010000309.1:0-3075 GCA_037142835.1 Verrucomicrobiota bacterium | reverse complement strand
GGGAGGGAGAGTTGGGAGAGGATATCGCCGGTATCGAGGCCTTCGGCCATATACATGACAGTGATGCCTGAGGTGGGATCATTGGCGAGGATGGAGGCTTGGATGGGGGCGGCGCCGCGCCAGCGTGGGAGGAGAGAGGCGTGAAGATTGAGGCAGGCGAGGGTGGGGAGGGAGAGGATTTCTTGGGGGAGGATTTGGCCGTAAGCCATGACGACGATGAGATCGGGGTGGAGGTCGGAGAGGGAGGCGATGGAATCTGGGGAGCGGAGTTTGAGGGGTTGGAGGACGGGGAGGTGGTGGAGGAGGGAGAGATCTTTGATGGGGGAAGAGCGGAGGGCTAAGTTACGGCCGGCGGGTTTATCTGGTTGGGTGACGGAGGCGACGACTTGGACATGAGGGGAGGAGAGGAGCCAACGGAGGGAGGGGACGCCGATTTCGCCCGTGCCGATGAAGACGACGCGGATCAAGGGGAAGCGTTTGGGGTGGAGAGGTTTAGGGGATGATTAAGGCTGGCTATCGACATCGCGAAGAATGTCCATGAGGACGCGAACGGGAGTTTGGGTGGCATCGATATCTTTGACGAGATTGGGTCCATAGAATTCGAGGACGGGTTTGGATTCTTCGTCGTAGGTTTCGAGGCGATGGCGGATGGTTTCTTCGTTGGCGTCGTCGAAGCGGTTTTCTTTGAGGGCGCGCTTTTTGAGGCGGGTGATGAGGGCATCGCGATCGGGGCAGGAGAGGTGGAAGACGCGTTGGACATTAATGAGTTCGCTCATAATTTTCGCCTGATTGACGCTTCTGGGGATGCCATCGAGGACGAGGGCATCGATATCGGGTTTGAAGCTATGGGAGCCGACCATATCGCCGATGCGAGCCATCCAGAGTTTCACGGTGATTTCGTCGGGGACGAGTTCCCCTTTACTGGAGTAAGCGAGGAAGGATTGGCCGATGGGGGTACGGGTATCGAGGGAGCGAAAGACATCGCCGCAAGCGCAGTGGAAGAAGCGGGGGATGGCGCCGAGGATTTTGCCTTGGGTTCCTTTACCGCTTCCTGGGGCGCCGAAGATTAAATAGGTGCGATATTTCATAAGAGAGGAAAGGAAGGGGTCACTTGTGGGAGAAGTGGGGGAAAAATAAAAGGGCAAAGTGTGGGTGGGGGGTGGAGGGGGAGAATTTTGGGATGCTTTTACTTTCGCTTTGGAGAGGGAAAAGGGAAGGTGGGATGAAGCATGCCTGAACACCGATCGTCCGACCCTCTGCCAGCGCACGATCCTTATTTGGCGTTTCGTTCGTTGAACTATCGGTTTTATGCGGCGGGCAATTTGATTTCGTCGTTTGGGCGGCAGGTATTAGGGATTGCGATTGGGTATGAGATTTTTCAGCGGACACATTCGGCGACGGCGTTGGGGTTGGTGGGTTTGATGGGAGCGTTGCCGATTATCTTTTTGTCGATTCCTGCGGGGTTGGTGGCGGACCGATGGAATCGGAAGACGATTATTTTGATGACGCAGTTGGTGAATTTTCTGTCATCGGCGGGGTTGACGATTTTAGCGATGAACTATTTGGCGGTGCCGATGGTGGAGCCGATGGCTACGGTGGTGAAGTGGATGTATGGGATGGCGTGGTGGTTTGGGGAAAAGGGTGGGGTGCGGTTTGATCCGTCGTTGCCGTTGATGTATGGGTTATTGCTGGTGAACGGGGTGACGCGGGCATTTGGGTGGGCGGCGCGTGGGGCACTTTTTCCGAATTTGATTCCGCGAGCGGCGTTGAGTAATGCGGTGATGTGGAATAGTGGGAACTTTGAGTTGGCGAGTATTGTGGGGCCGGCGATTGGGGGGTTATTGATTGCGCATTGGGGGGTGCCGTTGGCGTATGGGGTGGACGCTGGGTGTGGGTTGGTGGGGTTGATGTGTTTGTTGCCGATTGCCGTTCGGCAGGAGGTGGGGGAGCGGCACGAGCATCCGCTCCGAGATTTGTTTTTGGGGCTACGATTTGTGAGGGAGTCGAAGGTAATTTTGGCGACGATCACCTTGGATTTGTTTGCGGTTTTGCTGGGTGGAGCGACGGCCTTGCTGCCGATTTTTGCGGAGGAGATCTTGCATGTGGGGGCAGTGGGGTTGGGGTGGTTGCGAGCGGCGCCTTCGATGGGGGCGGTGGCGATGGCGTTGGTCTTGGCGCATGGCCGACCGTTGCGGGAAGCGGGTCGGGCATTGATGGTGGCGGTGGTGGGGTTTGGGGTGGGAACGATTATTTTTGGTCTATCGGAGACATTTTGGGTGTCGTTTTTGGCGCTCGTTTGTACGGGAGCGTGTGACAATGTGAGTGTGGTGGTGCGTCACACCTTGGTGCAGTTATTGACGCCGGACGGGATGCGTGGGCGAGTTTCGGCGGTGAACAATATCTTTATTGGTTCATCGAACGAGTTGGGGGCATTGGAGTCTGGGGTAACGGCGGCATTTTTTGGGCCGATTGGATCGGTGGTGGGCGGAGGGGTGGGGACGATTTTGGTGGTTTTGGCGACGGCGTGGAAGTGGCCAGAGATTCGGCGGATGGGTTTATTGCAGCCGGTGGAGAAAGTGGGGGAGCGGGAGATTACGGATTGATAAAGACTTGGCGGCAAGAGGGATCGAGGACGCGAGCGCCGCGTGGGATCCCGCGGACATCGATCCGATTGTAAGGGTAGTAAGGGCTGACGACGAAGCCGTAGCGACCGGAGGGTCTTCCGATGGGGTAGTGTGGTTCGGGGAGAGGTTGTGGGCCTTGGCCATCGTAATAGCCTTCGCGGTAAACGCGTTCGCGATCATTTTGGACGACTTTGCCGATGAGATAGCCACCGGCGGCCCCGATGGCGGCGCCGGCGAGGGCTTGGTCGCCACGGCCGTGGAGGGCGCCCCCGATGACGGCACCGGTGGCGGCACCGAGGAGGGCATTTTGTCCGGAGGTTTCGCAACCGGAGAAGGCGATGGAGAGGAGAGAGAGGAGTGAAGCGACGGGAATGAGGTGGCGCATAGGTGAGAGAAATTTAGGAGAAAAAGGGAAGAAATCAAGATTGGGGTGTGGAGTGGGGGAGTAGGG
>JBAWZW010000308.1:0-3113 GCA_037142835.1 Verrucomicrobiota bacterium | reverse complement strand
CGAAAAAGAAATAAGTAACAATTTTGTTACTAACAGGAGTGGGGGGAGAATTCGATTCTCCTCCCACTTTTTTTGTGAACAATAGAGGGACAAAATTTACGATGTCATCGATTACTTTTCTTAGCGTGGCGATTTCCGCCGCTCGGGCGGCGGGTCAACTATTGCGTGAGCATTTTGGGCAAGTTCACGAGGTTAATGAGTTTCACGCGCATGATATTAAGTTGGAGTTAGATGTTCAGGCACAGGAGTTAATCACCGCGCATCTTTTGGGAGCGTTTCCTGATCAGGCGATTTACGGTGAGGAGGGTTTGGCGGGAAACCAAGCGAGTGAGTA
Organism: Verrucomicrobiota bacterium; assembly: GCA_037142835.1. GTDB lineage: Bacteria > Verrucomicrobiota > Verrucomicrobiia > Chthoniobacterales > Chthoniobacteraceae > Chthoniobacter. The sequence goes on along the minus strand of JBAWZW010000308.1, from coordinate 2,779 downwards.
TCATTGGATCGTGGATCCGATTGATGGGACGGTGAATTTTTTTTACGGGATTCCGCATTTCTGCATTTCGATTGCCCTCCGGCAGGGTGAGCAAATGATTGTTGGGGTGATTTATGATCCGATGAGGGAAGAGTTGTGGGCGGTGGAGCGCGGTGGGGTGCCGACATTGAACGGGAAGCCGATCGCCGTCAGTCAGCGGACGGTTTTGGCAGATGCAACCCTTTCGGTTGGATTATCGAAGTCGAAGACGAGTATTGCGTCGGCGTTTCCGCTCTTGGAGAAGTATGTGACGCGGGCAAGGAAGTGTCGATTGATGGGGAGTGCCGCGCTTGATTTGGCATATGTGGCTTGTGGTCGACTGGATGCTTACATTGAGCAGTCGGTGAGTCTTTGGGATGTGGCGGCTGGGCAAATTCTTGTGGAATCGGCGGGCGGAGAATTTTCGATGACGGCACGGGAGGATCAACCGGAGAAGATTTCTGTGGTGGCATCGAGTGGGAAAATGGATCTCGAATTATGAACATGACTGGAATTGGCTATGACGTGCATCGCTTTGCGGAGAACCGTCCGTTGATCCTTGGGGGGGTAGAAATACCGCATACCTATGGCTTGGATGGGCATAGTGATGCGGATGTTTTGACGCACGCGATTGCCGACGCTGTTTTGGGGGCGATTGGGGAGCGGGACATTGGACATCACTTTCCGAATCACGATGAATCGATTCGGGGGATTCGGAGTTTGGAGATTTTGCGTAAGGCGGGGGAATTAGTGAAGGAAAGAGGCGGGCGGGTGGTGAACATTGATGCGACATTGATCGCGGAGGCCCCGAAGATTGGGCCTCATGTGGCGGAGATGCGGGAGAATTTGGCGTTGGCGTTGGGAATTCCTGTTGGGCGGGTCGGGGTGAAGGCGACGACGAATGAGGGGATGGGATTTTTGGGAAGGGGGGAGGGGATTGCGGCGATGGCAGTGAGCAGTATTTTTTTACCGGAGCCTAAAGAGGAATGATCAGGGATTGGTTATGGGTTCTGTTTTTGGGGGGAGGGGTGGTATTTGGGGGAGAGGCGGTGAAGATTCCGGAGATTCCGCTGGTTCACCGAACCTTGGCGAATGGGCTGGAGTTTTACGCGTCAGCGGATCGGAGCACGCCGACAGTGGCGATTAGTGTTTGGTATCATGTGGGGTCGAAGGATGACCCTGAGGGGCGGAGTGGATTTGCGCATTTGTTTGAGCACCTGATGTTTAAGGGAACGAAGTGGACGCCTCCCGAGACGATTGATCGCTTCACTGAAGATGTGGGTGGGTCGAACAACGCGTATACCTCCGATGACGTGACGGTTTATCATGAGGTGGTGCCATCGAACCATTTGGAGCGCTTGATTTGGGCGGAAGCGGATCGAATGTCTGGGTTGACGGTTGACGACAAGAATTTTCGTTCGGAGCGGGAGGTGGTGAAGCAGGAATATTTGCAGCGGGTGGAGGCGCCGCCCTATGGGTTGTTTGGGGAACTGGTGATTCAGAAGTCCTTTGTGGAGCATCCCTATCGGCGACCGACGATTGGGAATATTTCCGAGTTGAATGCGGCGACGCTTGAGGATGTGAGGAAATTTCATGCGACCTACTATCGACCGGACAACGCGACATTGGTGGTCGTTGGGGACTTTGAGATGGGGCAATTGAATGGATGGGTGGACGCGTATTTTGGTCGAGTACCGAAGCCGGAGGGCGAGGTGCCTCGAGTGAAAGTGAAAGAGCCCCGGCGGGTGAAGGGGGCGAGACTTGTTGAGTATTCTTCGCGGGTTCCGTTGCCTGCGGTCGGGGTGACCTATCTGGGGCCGGCCGCTCGGAGTGAGGAGGCATTGGCGCTGGAGGTTGGGCAGGAAATATTGGCCGGTGGAGAATCGTCGCGGCTTTATCAGCGGTTAGTCTATGCGACGCAACTAGCTCAGAGTGTGGAGTTTAGTGGAGATCTTCGTGAGGATGTTGGGTTGCTTTTTTTTGAGTTGGTGGTGGGGAGTGGGAAGAGTGTGAAGGGAGCGGAGCGGGAGTTATTTGCGGAGATTGAAAGGATCGCGACGCTACCGGTGAGTGCTGGGGAGTTGAGAAAGGCCAAGAATCGATTGGTCACCGCTCGGCTTCGGGAGCGGGAGACCTGTGCTGGTCGGGCGGAGGCGATTGGTCGGGCGGCGGTGATTTTGGGGGATGCTGGTCGAGTGAATGAGGAAGTGAGTCGATTGCAGGGGGTGACAGCGGCGGAGGTGCTGGGAGTCATGCGGGGGGTGTTTACGGGGGAGAATCGACTGACCTTGGAATATTTACCTGAAGCGATGAAGGGGGCGAAGGAATAGGATGAAAGTGGGAAGGGAAATGGCGTTGGGGTTGTGGAGGATGCTGGGGGTGATGATGGGGATTTTGCTGACTGGCGGAACGCTGGGTTGGGCGGCGGATGATCTGGGGGTCATTCCGAAGGTGGGTGAGTTGCGATCAATTGGTTTTCCTGAGCCTGTGGAAAAAACCTTGAAGAATGGGTTGCGGGTGATTGTGGTGGAGCGTCCTGGTGTGCCGTTGTTGACGGTGGAATTGGTGGTGAAGAGTGGTGGGGAGGTGGATCCTTTGGGGAAGGGTGGGGCCATGGAAATGCTGGCGACGATGCTGATGCGAGGGGCGGGGAAGTGGAGTGCGCCGGAGTTAGCGGAGATGGTGGAGGCGTTGGGGGGGACGATTGGGACGGGAGCGGGCTGGGATGAGACCACGGCGAGGTTGGGGGTGATGACCAATC
>JBAWZW010000307.1:0-3114 GCA_037142835.1 Verrucomicrobiota bacterium | reverse complement strand
ACCAATGTCAACGGCCTCCTCGGCACCGCCCCTGGAGCCGCCGCCGTGACCGTCGCCGCAGGCGCCAGCCTGAAATTCGGTACCATCAGCCAAACCCTCGCCTCCCTAGATATCGGCGCAGGTTCGACGGTGACCTTCATGGGCGGATCGGCCTCGGGCTCCTTCACCTCCAGCGATGGAGGAAGCAAAGCCCCTAGCTTCGGAGCCGCCGTCGTCCCCGAACCCGGCACCTTCGGCCTCCTCCTCGTCGGCGCCCTCGGCATGCTCAACCGTCGCCGTCGCCAAGCCTAATCCCACATCCCTGACTTCAACCCACTCGCTCAGCGAGCGGTGAAAGCCAGGCAACCCCTTCGAAAGCCGCGCGGTCCCAACCGCGCGGCTTTTCGTTGCCCGCACCAAACGCCCACACCAAACGGTCAGGAAAGTGCCTCGATCAGAATGGCGTGAAACGCCGACCACTCGTGGTTCCAAGCATCGACCTACCCCACTTCCCATCAGGATCCAAAACCCCCATCAACCAACGCGCAGCACCCCAAGCTCTCGCGCCAGAAACTTGCCCCACGCCCCTACTGGCCCCTCTCCGCCCCCTCAGCGGTCCCCACGCAACCGACTGACCGCTTCGCTCCAATCACTCGCCCCAAAGACCGAAGTCCCCGCCACCAGCGTGTCCGCCCCACTTTCCACCGCCAACTTCGCCGTCTCCACCGTCACCCCACCATCCACCTCAATCCGATATCCCAAGCCCAACCGCTCCCGAGTCTCCGCCGCCGCCCGCACCTTGGTCATCATCTCCCTCAAAAAGGGTTGACCCCCAAATCCCGGCACCACGGTCATGATCAATAATAATTCGATCTCCTCCAAATAGGGCAAAACCCCCGCAAAATCGGTCGCTGGACAAATCGCTAACCCCGCCCCACAGCCCGCCGCCCGAATCCCCCGAAGAGTCTGCTTCACATCATGTTCAGCCTCCAGATGCACGGAAATGTTTCCCGCCACTTCCGTGAAGCGCGGAAAATACACATCAGGCCGCGTCACCATCAAATGGACATCCAACGGCACGGTCGCCACCTTCGCTGCCGCTTTCACAAAAGCGGGCCCAAAAGAAATATTGTCGACAAAATGTCCGTCCATCACGTCGCAATGCAACCAGTCTCCGCCCGCCGCCTCCGCCGCCCGCACCTCCGATTCCAGATTCCCAAAATCACACGCCAACAAAGACGGCGCAACCAAGATCGGTGGTCGAGTCATTTCTCCAAGAATTCTATTTCAATGCTCCGTGCGCCAGCCCCGCTGGCTCCACCACCGCCGGGACTGGCGGTGGTGCCCCGCGCTTCGCCCCAAAAAACCACAGCACCACCGCGAAAATCAGCACCGCCATGGCACTGAAAATCTTCCGTTGGACTGTCGATGATTGAGAATCCGCCACAGGCATCGCTTCCGCGGCTATTCCACCAAGCGGTCAAGCTTTTCCGCGACTTCAAAGTCCAGATCCGTCACTCCACCTTCGCTGTGCGTGGAGAGCATGACGCGGACTTTGCCTTCGCGAATATCGATATCTGGAACGTGGTCATCTTCCATGGAAATTTCCGCCACCGCATTGACAAAGTCGATGCCCTCTTGAAAATCGTCGAACTCAAAGGTCCGCTCAATGTGCTTTTTTTCATGCTCCCACTCGGGAAGCTTTTTGATCCATTTCTTGATGTCAGTCGCGTTGAGAAGGTCGGCCATAGATGTTTTTTAGTAGGAGTGGTTTTGTAGAGTGAACACGGTTTTGAATAATTTCAAACCGAATCTTCAAGCAAGGAAAATGCCAAGTTATCGCTTGCTTCTCCCCAATCCTCACCCCTAAAATCATTTTCCACTTTTCCTCTTCCATCTTCACCACCTCTCACCACTCTTTTTTATGGGCAAAATCTACAATAACATCACCGAAACCATCGGCCGTACCCCCCTCGTCAAACTCCAAAAAGTCACCGCAGGTCTCGACGCCACCATCGCCCTAAAGTGCGAGTTCTTTAACCCCCTCGGCTCCGTCAAGGATCGCATCGGCAAAGCCATGATCGAAGACGCCGAAGCCCGAGGCATCCTCACCAAAGACAGCGTGATCATCGAGCCCACCAGCGGCAATACCGGCATCGCCCTCGCCTTCGTCGCCGCCGCCAAAGGCTACAAACTCATCCTCACCATGCCCGAAACCATGTCCCTCGAGCGCCGCACGCTCCTCGCCATGCTCGGCGCAAAACTCATCCTCACCCCAGGCTCCGAAGGCATGAAAGGCGCCATCTCCCGCGCCGAAGATCTCGTCAAAAATACCCCCAACGGCTGGATGCCCCAGCAGTTCAATAACCCCGCTAACCCCGCCATCCACGCCCAAACCACCGCCGAAGAACTCTGGGACGATACCGATGGCCAAATCGATATCCTCGTCTCCGCCGTCGGTACGGGGGGCACCATCACCGGCTGCGTCGAAGCCCTCCTCCCCCGCAAACCCTCCTTCCAAGCCATCGCCGTCGAACCCAAAGACTCTCCCGTCATCTCCCAAACCCTTGCTGGCCAACCCCTTAAACCAGGGCCACACAAAATCCAAGGCACGGGCGCAGGCTTCATCCCCAATAATCTCCACCTCAAAAATTCCCAAGGCGCCGATCAAATCACCGAGTGCATCCAAATCTCCAACGACGACGCCTTCGCCATGGCTCGACGCCTCGCCAAAGAGGAAGGTCTCCTCGTCGGAATCAGCGCCGGCGCCAATGTCTGCGCCGCCATCGAAGTAGCCAAACGCCCCGAAAATAAAGGCAAACTCATCGTCACCATCGCCTGCTCCACCGGCGAACGCTATCTCTCCACCGCCCTCGCCGCCGACGCCCGCGCCGAAGTCGGCTCCTAACCCCCTCCTCACCACCTCACCACGGAGCCTTCCCCACCGCTCCTCGGCTCCTCGGCTCCTCAGCGATCTCGCCTCGGGGATTCCTATCGTTCCCACACGGAGAATTTCCTCGTCCCAATACGTTGCCGTCCCCTTTTCTCCAGCAGAAAACTCTTCGGAAGAGACAGGTACATCGTCCTGTTCCGACTCTACCAGTGATCGCCTTTCTAACCTTTGCGTCCTTTGCG
>JBAWZW010000306.1:0-3130 GCA_037142835.1 Verrucomicrobiota bacterium | reverse complement strand
GAAATCAACGGATCCGCGCCACCCTTGTCGCTCTCCAAGAAGGCGAGGCCGGCGGACGGAAGTGGATGGCCTGGAATGAAGAACTTGAAGCTCGGGCAACCGCACTGGCAGCACCACGGAGTGACTCGAGCTCCAGCAAGCAGCGGTAAGAACTGCCGCGCCTGTTTCGGCGGTGAAATCGGGTTTGGATTGGTCGCGAATTGGGATGTCGTGGCCAAGAAAAAGCTCCCGGAGTGGCTGCCGCCATGCGGAGGGTGTCGGCAAGAGTTCGTGTCCGGATCACTGCACCTGCTCGCAGGAGAAACACCCCTCGAACGTCGTCTGTTGTTGGTTGGCGCCTGCGATAATGACTCGGTGATGCGGGATGAAGCAGAGGGCAACGACACCGGGAAACCCAAAATCGAGGGACAGGGGGATGGCCTCGGTGACTCGCTGAAACTCCGCGGGAGTCAGCGTGCGGGTGGAAAGCACCTTGTCGAAAAAGTGCTCTTCGAGGCGAACGGACGATGCAGACCTGACGGCGGAAGAAATCCTCGAGCGGGTGCGGAGGACGAAAGCTGTGGGGATACCGATGAAAAGGGTGAACGCCATGGCGACGACGTAGAAGAGGACGCGTCGCCACCAGTTCGGCTTTTTCGGTGAGGTTTTCACGAGACGCCGAGAACGATTAACCACCCAAGCTTAGCGACCACCGCCACGAGGCGCCCCGATGGCCGCTGCGACGGCCTGCCGCCGTTGGCTGGAGCGCAGGTTGAACGAAGCCGCTTCGCGGGAATGACTTGGGATCGGGGCTGGGGTGATATGGGAGTGGGGGAGGGATGGGGAGAATGCGGGAAGTCGGGCGATCTTGAGAGTCTGGGCCATCCATTGCTGACAACTGATTCACCTGCCTCCGCTCCCTCCAGCTCCAATCTGTGCGCCAGCACGCGGAGGCGGAGGAGTCTGTCCGCTCGGTCACCCGGCTGGCTCGGGAGCGCGGGGTGGATTGGCGCGGTCACCACTGCCAGTCCGAGAACTCCTCCGCGAAGTACAGAACGCGGAATCAGGAGACTATCGTCGGCCATCCGCCGCGGGTGTTGGGGCGTTGGCGGCATTTCTGAAGTGGTTGGCGATTGAATCAAATTTGTCGAAGCCGACGAGCACATCCCTGACTGTCTCTACTCTCGCTTCGAGCGGCCCTTTCAGGTCGATGAAGGGAATCCTCCGGTGGAGCAAATCGGCGCGGGTTTGTTTCTGAAAAACCATTCTCTTTCCGTAGCCTGAGCGATCCCAAGTGTCGTCGTAAGGAATCTCATCCCCACAGAGAAAAAACAGATCGTAACGGTGGCGTGTATTCTCGGCGAACTGCGCAAGGCGTGGATGAGCCGCTCCATGGTAAAAGAGGGAGAACAAGAAGGTGGTGGTGGCATCCGTGTCGACGAAAAGCCAGCGATTGGCGTCCAGCGTCTTGGCATCTTCGCGTTCGATGTGTCCTTCGGCAATCTCGACCAATTGCTCCAGAGTTAACCGCCGCTCCTTCTGGTTGATTGCCCAATAGTCACGGCCATACTCGGGCATCCAATCGGTATTAAACTCGTGGGCGAGGGCCTTCGCCAGTGAGGTTTTTCCGGTTGATGGGGCACCGAGAAGGACGACCTTGGTGACGAGATCGCGGTAGACTTCCGGCGCGAGAAAGTGGCGTGTCGCATATGGATTGCCACGAATCTCTGTGGCGGAGATCGGCACGAGGGCGCGGGCTTCATCAACCCGACAGTCCTTGGCTCCGAGTGCTTTGCTGACGTGGCTGCCGTAGAATTCACTGGAGAAAAAGTGGGTGATGCGGCGACCCGCGAGAAGCTTGAGCAGGTAATCCTCGTGAGTCGCCATGATCTCTCGGGTGTTCCCCACGACCGTCGGCCCATCCCAAGCCTCCAGAACCTCGACCGTCGGGTAGCGGTTTTTAATCCATCGGGACCGAACCGGAAGGGGAACGGTGGTTGTCTCAGGCGCATCGTAGACGACCACGATCAAGTGATCTGTCTGGGACAAGGCCTGCTCAATCAACAACTGATGCCCCTTATGGAGTGGGGCGAACTTTCCGAGGGTTAATCCCGTCTTCATTTGAAATAGATTCCATTGTCTTGCGCCAGGAGAAGAACCCCATCGCCGCCATGACGAGGAACACGGCATAGAGGCCCGAAGTCATCAACAGCGATTTGTGCATGTAGACTCCGATAGCGACGACATCCACGGCAATCCAAAACCACCAGCATTCGAGACGCTTCCTCGTCATCAGCCATTGCGCGACGAGGCTGGTTGCGGCAATGAAGGCATCCCAGTAGGGGACGGCGGCATCTGTGAAGGTGGCCATCCCCCAGCCCCAGATGCCAGTGATCACGGTCGCGGCCAGAACCCAGGCCAGTAAACCGCGCGGAGAAAGGCGCGAGGCCAAAAGTCTTCCCTGATTTCTTCCACCGTGGAGCCAGTGATGCCATCCGTAGATTTGCAGCAGCACGTAGATCAATTGGAGGATTCCGTCGGAATAAAGCCGCACCTGAAAGAAGATGATGACATAAAGAGCCACTTGAATGAGCCCCGTCGGCCAGCACCAGATGTTCTGCCGAATGGTCAGCCATACGCAAAGTAGCCCGAATCCCACGGCGATTAACTCGATCCACGTCATCTTGTTAGGCTAACCTTGCCGATCAGGCGAGGGCGAGAGGGAAGCGTTGATCCCATCACAGATGTCATCCGATCCGTGGCCAGCATTCGTGGTGTTCGTCCTAGTTTGGCCGATGGTCTGCTCTGATGAAATCATGGTGTCTATGTTGTGGAATCGATGGCTCGGCTCGTCGGGGAGATCTGCGCTAACTGATCGGGTTGATACTCGTAGTGAGCAACGACTTCGGCATCGTGCATCTCGAGTAGATCAAGGCGATCATCTCCTTTGAGTGGCTGGCCTGACAGTTCGACGAGAGACATATTTCGGCGGTAGAGGTGATGGACTTCGTTAGTTGGACGAGCGACTCCAATCTCAGCGACCGAGGAGGCAGCGAAGGCGCCGGAACTACCATCGTGACAGCCGCCGCCGTTCGTTGTCGCGCTTGGTTGGGCGTTTGTGGGAGTCCAGAAGCTAAGCACATGGTAGGTT
>JBAWZW010000305.1:0-3137 GCA_037142835.1 Verrucomicrobiota bacterium | reverse complement strand
GTGGCAGGAGGGTAATTTAAGTACAGAACAAATGATCAAACGAGCGAAAGAATCAGAGGTTTTATGAAAGATAATGACTGTTTATTTTTGTTTCGCGGGTGGAAGACTGGGATGATGAGCCGTCTGGGAAAGAGATGGAATGGCGGAGGTTTTCGGTGGTGGGTGATGGTGGGGATGGGCTGTGGCGTGGGCGGTTTTTTTGAAGGTTGTCGGCCGGCGGCAGCACCTCAGGCGCGAGAGGTGAAGGAGAGTCTGGCGACGCCCGCAGAGGCTCCGGTGGTTTCGGCGGTGCCGGTGGCACCGGTGGAGGTCGAGAAAAAGGTGGATGTTCAGGGAGCCGCCGATCGGGAGCGGGTGAAGTCACGGATGGAGGCGGTTCGGGCGGTGGAGTTGGCGCGTCCGGCGATTCATCGGGGAGACTTTGCAGGGGCGGCGGCAGTTTTGAGTCAATGGTTGGAGGGACATCCTGAGCATGGGGATCGGGGGATCGTGGAGAGGCAGCTGAAGCGGGAGAAAAAAGCAGGGGAAGTGGTGCGGGGATTATTGGCAAGGCCGGCGGCGTTGATTGGGGCGGCGATTCCCGTGGAGAAGGCGACTTGGGTGGTCTCTGGGGTAGCGGATGGGCGCTTGCTTTGTCGGGTGCAGGCGCAGTTTGGGGTGATTGAGCGGCCCCTGGAAATCGCCTCTTTGGGTGAGGCTGGATTGATGGCGTTGATTGTGCGGGCGGATCGAGCGGATCGGACGGCGTTGGCTCGAGGATATTTATTGGCGATGGGAAAAAGTAAGGAAGCGCGGGAAGCGACGGTGGGAAGCGATGAAGGAGCGGAGAAGTTTAGGAAAGAAGTGGATGAATATGAGCAGGTGGCGAGTGAAGGGTTTTTGCTGAATCAGCTGGATGGATTGGGGAGTTTGATCGATCGCAAGGATTACGCGGGAGCTGGGGCGCGGTTGGCGGAGATAGAAAAAAGCGATGCAGGGCATGAATTTCTGACGGTGGCGTATCGAGAGAAGCTTGGGGAATGGAAATTGCAAGTGGCTGAGGCTGAGCGGATGGAAGGGAAGCCTCAGCAACGTCCGGTGATCGCCACTGGGGGCGATACCTATCCGGGAGTGGGGGCGATCAATCTTTCGGCGGCGGTGGCGGTCGGTGATCCTGAGCGGAAGCAACTTTTGCAGGCGGCGCGGTGGGCTGGAGTGAATGGGGATTGGGAGCGTCATTTGAAGCAATTGAAAGCGGTGATTGTGGGGGCGGTTGAGAATGGAGGATGGCAACAGCGGCCGATGAATTTGGAGAAATTGATTGGCGTGGGGACGCCGAATTTGGTGACGGAGCAGGCGAGATTTATTCTTGCGGTTAGGCCTGACGCCTTGAATCGATTCAGCAAATTAGAAAAGAGCGGGGATTTTTTGGAGTGGCTATTTGCTCGACCGGCAATTTTGGGAGTATTTAACGACACGATCGAGCCGGAGGATAAGGCGGAGAGGGTCTTGGCGGAATGGAGGGCGATTTGGTTGGATGACGAAGAGAACCGGGAGAAGTTGGCTAGTTTGGCGATGGCTTGTGCGCTGGTCTTTGATCGGCCGATGAGAATCAGTCCGAATATTTTTGGGTACAGCAAGACGACGGAGAGTGGGGGAGCGAGTTCGGGTGGAGCGGTGGCAGAGGTTTCGGCTTTGGGACGCTATCGTTTTTACCGAGACTCGGCGAAGCGCGGAGGATTGAAGACGAATTTGAGTGAGATGCTGCCGTGGGAGTTGGTTTGGGTGGTGGGCGCGCCCGTGCCGGAGAGTGAATTAATTTGGGCACAGAAGCATTTGGATTATGGTCGGCGCGACTGGGGGAAAGCGTATGGGCACATTCGGTATCGGATGGACCGAGCAACGCAGGGGGTGAATCCGTATAAGGCGTATACCTTGGCGGAGATCGAGAAGGAGGGGGGGATTTGTGGGGATCAAGCGTACTTTGCGGCGATCAGTGCGCAGGCCAACGGGATCCCGGCGATGGTGATTTCTGGGGAAGGGGATCGTGGTGGGCATGCGTGGATGGGGTATGAGTTGGGGCATAGTGAGTGGAAATTGGATACGGGGAGATATGCGGACAACTTTGCCGCGGGAACCACGGAAAATCCGCAGACGGGGAAGAGGATGAAAGAGCACGAGTTGAGGCAGTGGACCGACCCTGCGCGGCGCACGAAAGCCTATGAGAAGAGCACGAAGTTGATTGGGTTGGCGGCGATTTTGGGGGAGGCAGGGAAGGGGGAGCTGGCGAGATTAGCGATTGATCAGGCGTTGGTCGCGGCACCCAAAAACTTTGAGGCGTGGGTGATGAAACTGGATCAGCTGGTTTTGGCGAAGGCGCCTTCGGTGGATTGGTTAAAAGAGAATGCGCGGATGCGGACGACATTCCGAGAATACCCCGATTTAGTGCAGGTGATTGATCAGCGGGAGGCGAATTATTTGGGGACGAATGTCAGTGCGGAAGCGGCGAGGAAGGTGGTCCATCTGCAGACGGGGCGCATGGAACGGAAGGATGGAGATCGATCAGACCTGATTTTGGACAGCGTATTCCGGGAGGTTGCGCTGGCGGAAAAAGCGGGGGAGACGGAGAAAGTGGGGCGAATTTTTCGGGATGCGTTGCGCGAGAAAGGCGATGAGGTGGTGGCGTTTAAAAGGATTGCGGCGGGGTATTACGGGTGGGCAAAGGCGCACGATCAAGGGCCGAAGACCGTTCGTGAGTTGATGGCCTATTTTGACCGGAATCATCCTGAGCCGTCGACGGATGTCTTTGCGTTGAAAGCCTATCGGGCGGTTTTAGGGAGTTTGAAGGGGATGGCGAAGGAGCAAGGAATGGAGTCGCAAGAGCATCAATTGGAGCGACGAGAGGAAAAGCTAAAGGCGACGGAGGAGAAACAAGGGAAACTGCAGAGTCGAGGGGCGGACCGTGGGGGTTGAGATGGTGCTTTGCCTGAATTAACCTCAACCCATCTGGGCCCTGTGCGGCGGAGACAAAATCTCTATGAGGTTGATCCTGAGCATGTCAGGCTGATTTCTGACGCGGCTACTGGGTGGAGTAAAGTGCGGGAGGATTATTTTGGTCAACGCGGGTTGAGCTCTTTGCGTGGAGATCGGAGAGAAAC
>JBAWZW010000304.1:0-3144 GCA_037142835.1 Verrucomicrobiota bacterium | reverse complement strand
CCTCCTCCTCCACCCGCTTCCCTCCGCTCCTCCATCGATCCCTTTCAGTCATGGGCAGAACGCTACCTCAGCGCCTCCCCCAAAACGCGTCTCGCCCTCATCCCCGAAGGCCAAGTCCTCGCCGCCAAACGCCACGACGCCTTCGCCTCTCTGATCCGCTCCCACCCAGAAGCCGCCATCGATTCCCTGCTCCCATTTGCCCTCCGCCAAGCTCTCCCCACCAGCATCACCGACCTCCTCGAATACCGCGTCAGTGGCCGCGGCGATCTCCTCGTCGTCGCAGTCCGCCCTCTCCCAGGTGAAACCCTCGACGAACCACTCTACCGCACCGCCACCCTCAACGGCCAAGAATTCCGGGCCTATACTTTCGGTCGACGCCTCGCCGATATCTCCCGCTTCGCCACCCCCATCCACGGAGTCGCCATCCGCCAACCCGACGGCACAGCTCTCCTCGCCGTCCGCGATCAAGGCTACGCGATCCTCGACCCCGACGAAGCCTCCGCCCTTCGCCCCCCATCCATCCCAACCCTTTGTCCCGTCTCGGGCATCCCCATCCAGTCATCCGCCGTCGCCCTCGATACCGGTGACAAACTCATCTGGCTGTGTAGCCATGGCCATATCGAATCTTGGCTCCAAACCCCTGAGGGAAAACTGGTTGAGGCTGCTGGGGGATCAGGCAACTCCGGTGGAGTCAGCCCAGTCGTCCCCGCCACTTGGACTCAAGGAAATAAAAAGTTTCTCGCCATCCGCGTCCGCTTCGCCGATCAGGCCGTCGGCTTCCAACCCACCCCAGATGCCACCATCCAAGCCGAACTCCAAAAGGTCGTAAATGTTTTGCCCTCATGGTCTTACGGAAAAATGCAGGGAAGCTTCGCCTTCACTCCCACTCTCGATCTCCCAGGCACCGAAGCCTCCTACTCCACCCTCGGCATGGGTTTCCTCGGCGTCGCTCGCACGCTCGCCGCCGCTTATACTGATAGCTCGGGCGCCCACCCTTACGACACCGCAAACTTCGACTTCGATGCCGTGGTCTTCAGCGCCAGCTGGGGTAGCTATTGCGGCGTCGCCTTTGTTGGAGCCAAAGGCACGATGATCAAATGCTCCAACGCAGGGGTTTATCTCCACGAATGGGGCCACAATTTCGGACTCAATCACGCCAATTTCCTCACCCCACTCACCGATTCGCCCATCGGTCCAGGCACCCATGTGGAATACGGGAGCAAGTATAGCGTGATGGGAAACGCCAGCGTCACCGCTTACAATACTCTCGAACGCTCCACCCTTCACTGGCTCGAGTCCTCTGATCTCCTAGAAATCTCCGCCAGTGGCACTTACCAACTCTACAACGCCGATAAATCCTCTCTCACCGACGATCATCCTTATGCCTTTCGCATTCGCAAAGATGATCGTCTCTACTACCTCGAATATCGCCCCAACTGGAACGGCACCACTCACGAATTCTCCACCGATTACGGCGCCATGCTCCTCTGGACCCAATCACAGCAACTCCTCGATATGACCCCCTTCTCCACCGCTGGAAATGGCGACGCCTCCCTCCTCATCGGCCGAAGCTTCCATGACCCAGATCAAGGCATCACCGTCACCCCCATCGCTCACGGAGGCTCCGCCCCAGACGATTATCTCACCCTCGTCGTCAATTTCACCAACCCCACTTCCAATAGTCCCCCCGTCGCCATCCTCACCGCCTCCAATCTCAACCCACCCACCAGCACCGCCGTCGCCTTCACCGCCATCGCTTCCGATCCCGATGGCGACCCCCTCGCCTTCTCTTGGGACTACGGCGACGGACTCAGCCCAAGCGTCAATAATTCCCCCACCCAAACCAAATCTTGGACGACTGCTGGCGATTACACGGTCCGCTGTACGGTCAGCGATATGAAGGGAAAATCCTCCATCCAAAAGATCATCATCCACGTCGGATCCCCCTCCACTTTCACGATCAGCGGTCGCGTCACTCAGCCCGACGGATCCCCAGTTTCCGGCGTCTTCATCCTCGACACCGCCACCCACTTCACCTCCACCGATGCTGATGGTTGCTACTCTCTTGGCCCGCTCGCCGCCACTTCCGCCACCCTCACTGCCATTAAAAATGGCTGGACCTTCTCCACCCAATTCTTCAACCCCGTCCTCATCGGTCCCAGCGCCTCCAATATCAATTTCACCGCCACTGCACCCCCATCCTCCGGGAGCATCACTCTCGAACACTGGGACGGCATCGCCGGAAGTTCAGTCGCCAATCTCACCAGCAACCCCGCCTACCCAAACTCTCCAAGCTACTCCTACAACCTCACTTCCCTCTTCGAAGCCGGCACCAATACGGGAAGTAATTACGGTCAGCGCGTCCGTGGTTACTTCCGCCCACCTCTCACCGGAAATTACACTTTTTATATCGCCTCCGATGACCAGTCAGAACTCTGGCTCAGCTCCACCGATTCCCCGACCACGAAGACCAAAGTTGCCTCGATCACTGGCTACACTTCCGTCCGCGAGTGGACAAAGTATCCCTCCCAAAAATCTCCGCCCATCCTCCTCTCCGCTGGCTCCCGCTACTACATCGAGGCGCTCCATAAAGAAAATAGCGGGAGCGATCACCTCTCCGTTGGAGTCGATTTCCCTGATTCCTCCATCCATCGCCCCCTCGAATCTCTCTACCTCGACCCCGCTTCTTCGCTCCCCATTCCCACTCCTCCCTCCCAAATCTCCGTCGTCGCCTCCACCCCATCCACCACCGAAGGTTCCCTCACCCCAGCCCTCCTCACGCTCAGCCGCTCTGGTCCAACGACTTCGCCCCTCACGGTGTTTTTCACGCTCACTGGCACCGCCACCTACGGCTCAGACTTTTCTCCCACCACCCTCTCCGCTACTTTCCCGATCGGCGAATCCACCCTCACAGTCCCCATCGCCTCCATCGATGACTCCACCCCTGAACCCGATGAAACCGTCGTCCTCACTCTCTCCCCATCAAGCGCTTACACGATCATCACCCCAGCCACCGCCACCGTCACCATCCACGATAACGAACCCGTCCAAGTCTCCATCACCGCCACCGACCCCACCGCCACCGAAGCCGGCAGTGACCTCGGCACTTTCACCATCTCTAGGACAGGATCCACGGCCAACCCC
>JBAWZW010000303.1:0-3146 GCA_037142835.1 Verrucomicrobiota bacterium | reverse complement strand
TTAGCTGCTTGGAGTGGCGGTCGCCGTAAAAACGAGATGCGGAGTTGCCGAAAGATTGCCTAAAATCCACGGTTTATCTGCCAAGATTCGAGAAGTTCCTCGGGGACTTCATTGAGGAAGCGAGAGGGAAGATTGAAACTATCGCCGTAATGAGCGCTTTGGCGCATTTCGGGATACGTGAGATAAAGTTCATCTTTTGCTCTCGTAACGGCGACATAAAATAGCCGGCGTTCCTCTTCGAGGGACTCTTCGGACTCAATCGATCTGGCGGAGGGAAACAGGCCCTCGGCGAGAGCGATAACGAAAACGGCTTGCCACTCTAAGCCTTTGGACTGGTGGATACTCGAGAGTGTAACCTGCTCGGGATCGCGGGTTTTTTGAGTGGGAGATTTTTCCTCTTGATCGAGATTGGATAAGAGAGCGAGTTGTTCTAAGAGTTCGGCGGTGCTGGCGTATTGATTGGCGAAATTGGCGAGCGTGTTGAGGTCATCCTTACGCGCGTCGTAGTTAGCAAACTCCGCTTTCGCGTAATCATCATAGACGGCTTCGATGACGCTCCGGATCATTTCTGATGGGGGCGCGGGAAGTCCTCCGGGAGCGATTTCTGCAAAAGTGTCAGCAAGTTGTTGCCAATGTTTGGCAATTTTGGGTGGGGGGGTGACTTTGAGCAGAAGATCACGAAAATCGAGATTGGGGGAAGGAGTGGTGAGCTGGATTTCCGGGTTGATCGCTGGGGCAGAGGCTGGAATGTGGCGTTGGAGTTGTTCCCAGAGGCGGTCGGCGGTTTGGATGCCAATCCCTGGAAGGAGGCGAATGATTCTTTTGAAGGCGACTTCATCGCGAGGGTTGACGGTGAACTTCAAAAAAGCGGCAACATCCTTAATGTGCGCTTGTTCGAAGAAACGCAGGCCGCTGGTGATTTGGAAGGGAATGGCGTTTCGGGTGAGTTCCATTTGCACTTCCATGGAGTGATAATGAGAGCGGTAGAGAACGGCGATTTCGCTGAGGGGAATCCCATTTTCGGCGAGTTCGGAGATGCGTTGGGCGACAAAAGTGGCTTGCTGAGAGGAATTAAACAGCGTGACGAAGGCTGGTTTGACGGTGGCAGTTTCGCGAATGCTGACGAGCGATTTGGGAAACTGTTTGAGGTTGACAGCGATGGAGGCGTTGGCGACTTGGAGGATATCAGGAACGCTTCGATAATTGGTTTCGATTGTGTAGGTCTTGGCGAGGGGATAACGCTTCGTGAAATCGAGGATGTTTTTGAAATTAGCACCGCGCCAAGAGTAAATCGACTGGGCATCGTCACCGACCACCATGAGATTTCCGTGTTGCTTGGCGAGAATATCGATGAAGTTCGCTTGGATGAGATTGGTATCTTGGTATTCGTCGACGAGGATGAATTGAAACTGGGATTGGTAGTGGGCGGCGAGCTCGGGATGAGACTGGAGGAGGAGAAGTGGTTTTTCGAGGAGGTCATCGAAGTCGACCGCATTGGCGACTTTCTTTTGGGTCTCGTAATGGCGCTGGGTGGAAGCGATCGACGCTGATTGGTCGATGAAGTGAGGATATTTTTCTTCGAGAACGGCTTCAATAGAAAGACCCGTGTTGAGTGAATAACTGAAGACATTGGCTAGAACTTCGGCTTTGGGAAAGCGTTTGTCTTTGGGGTCAAAGCCCAATTGGGCGATGACGCCCCGAATCAAATCTTCTTGGTCTTCTCGATCCATAATGGAGAAGCCGGAACTAAATCCTGCGGACTGGGGATCTCGGCGAAGAATTCGATTGCCGACCGAATGGAAAGTTCCGCTCCAGAGGCCGGAGACATCGTTGGGAAGGAGAGCGGCGACACGTTCGATCATTGATCGAGCGGCTTTATTTGTGAAGGTGAGGAGCAGAATATTTTGGGGCAAGACCCCATTTTCAAGGAGGTAGGCGACGCGGTAGGTGAGCGTGCGGGTTTTTCCGCTACCTGCGCCAGCGATGACCAAAGCGGCGCCGGGCGGTGAGGTCACGGCGGCGGCTTGTTGGGGGTTGAGTTCGGCGGCGTAGTTGATCTGGGGGCTATTGGAGCCCGCGGATCGGTGCAGAGTGTATTGGCGAGCCATGAAATCGATAGTGCTTTGGGATAGATGATTAGATCGATTTTCTTCCCTGAAATTTTCCGAGAGTGGCGCGGGTGGCGAGTTGGCGCCGCCGCTCATCTGAGACGGTTCCACTGGCATTTGGATCGATGGAAGAAGTGGCGCGATCGGAACTTTTCTTCGGCACTTTTGTTTTGTTGGGACGCTTAGGCATGGGGAATTTTGACAGGGGACCGACTGATCGACGAGATGGAAGTGCGATCGATTGAGAGACTACAAAAATTCTAGTTGCCAAACGATGATATCAGGCGAGTCTCTTCGCCCGGTTTGATTTTGGAGAGTTCTCCGTGCCGCCTTACACAACTATTATACATGCTGATTCCTTTTTTTTGGTCGCTGGTGGGATTGCTCACCGGTTTGGTGTTTGCGTCTTTCTTTGAGTGGGTACTTCATCGCTATGTGATGCATCGTCCGGTGGGGTGGTTCCGGTATCCCTTTGAGACGCATGCGGTGGTTCATCATCAAACTTTTAAAGGAGATAAAACCTACCACTGTCAGGATGAGTCCGACAAAGAGACCATTCCTATGGCTTGGTGGAATGGCCCGGCGTTGATCGTCATCGGAATGATTCCGATGCTAGGACTATCGTGGATCTTGGGTAGTTGGTTTGTGTCCGTTGGGGCGTTCCTCGCGATCGCCGGATACTATGCGGTCTACGAGTATTTGCATTGGTGCATGCATCTGCCGAAAGATCGCCAACTGGAATTTTCATGGATTTTTCACCGTTTGAACGGTCATCACATCCTTCACCATCGCTATATGCAGAAGAACTTTAATGTCATCCTGCCCTTGGCCGATTGGTGTTTGGGAACGCTGTTGCTTCGTTCAAAGGTTCGCTTTGCCCAGCCAGAGGGACGCGGGGTCCCGAACTTGCAACCCACTCCATAGTAGTTAGTGGTGCAGACGCGATTCAATCAGCCTCTCGGGGAGACGCGCTGATCGGCGTCTTAGTAGTGTTGGATGAGATGATGGGCGGGGAATCGAACCTTGGGCAACTTGGCT
>JBAWZW010000302.1:0-3162 GCA_037142835.1 Verrucomicrobiota bacterium | reverse complement strand
CTGCCGCAGACCTCATTGAGTGAGGTGAAGCGGATTATGTCGTGGCAAGATCGGGTGATTGCGGCGACACCTGAGGTATTGTCGGTTGCGGGAAAATTGGGGCGAGCGGAATCTGCGACTGATCCCGCGCCGGTGGAGATGATCGAGACGACGATCATGCTGAGGCCTGAGGTGGAGTGGAGGAAGGGGATGACAAAGGCGAAATTGATTGCGGAGTTATCGGCGAAGTTGACTGAAGTGCCTGGGTATGTGCCGGGATTTTTGCAACCGATTGAGAATCGAGTTTTGATGTTGAGCACGGGGATTCGGGCGGAAGTTGGGATTAAAATTTTGGGTGACAACCTTGAGGCGTTGCAGGCAAAGGCGTTTGAGGTGGAGAAAGTGGTGCGAGGGATTCGTGGGGCGGTTGGGGTGGCGGCGTCGAGGGTTCAGGGGAAGCCGTATTTGGAGGTGGAGGTTAATCGAGAGGCGATGGCGCGCTATGGGTTGCGGGCGGCGGATGTGTTGGAGGTTGTGGAGGCGGGGATAGGGGGGAGGAATGTTTCGACGGCGATTGCTGGGAGGGAGCGAATAGCGATTGAGGTTCGACTGGAGAGAGATGAGCGGGATGAGATTGAGCGGTTGGGGGACATTTTGGTGACGACGAGTGATGGGAGGCGAGTCCCTTTAGGTGAGGTTACGGAGATTCGGAGGAGGATGGGGCCGAGCGAGATTGCGAGTGAGAATGGGCGGTTGCGGGTTTTTGTGCAGGCAAATGTAGCGGGGAGGGACTTGGGTGGTTTTGTGGAGGAGGCGAAGCGTCGGATTGAGGAGGCGAAATTGGTGCCGGCGGGTTCAGGAATGACGGTGGAGTGGAGTGGGCAGTATGAGCACCAAATCAGGGCGCGTCGGACTTTGATGATGATCGTGCCGATGGTATTGGTGATTATTTTTGGGTTATTGACGATCGTCTATGGGAATTGGAAGGAAGCTGCGCATGTCATTTTGGCCGTGCCATTTGCGCTGACAGGTGGAGTCTTTTTGCAGTTTCTCTTTGGCTATCCATTTAGTGTGGCGGTATGGGTGGGATATATCGCGCTTTTTGGAACAGCGATTCAAACTGGGGTGGTGATGGTGGTATATTTGGAGGAAGCGCTCCTTCGGAAGGCGGGATTGGTGGGGAGGAGATTGAATTCGGGGGAGATTTTAGGAGCGGTTAAGGAAGGGGCGAGGTTGCGGTTGCGGCCGAAGGTGATGACGGTGGCGACGATTGTGGCTAGCCTGCTGCCGATTCTGTGGAGTGATCGGCCTGGGGTGGAGATGATGAAGCCTCTGGCGACGCCGGTGATTGGGGGGATGTTGAGCAGCCTGCTGCATATTTTAATTGTCACCCCGGTGATCTTTGTTTGGCTTCGGGAGAGGGAAGCTAGGGCAATGGGTGCAGTTGAGCCTTGCGGTGCTGAGGTTAAGGCGGGGGCGAGCGGGCTGGGGCCGGTTTGAATATTGAAGAGGATTTAGTTTGAGGCGGGTTCGAGTTTGAAAATGAGCGCGTCGATGACGGCATCGGTGCGGAGTTTGATTTTGCGAGCTTCGGTGATGGGATCGGTGGGTGGGAGACGCTTGATCATGGCGTCGATGGCTTGATTGGAGCGGATTTTGGCGGCGGCGAGGAGTTCGGTGATGGCGTTGGGAAGCGAGGGAGATGGGGTGGCGCTTTCTCCGTTGGGTCCAGTTTGGAGAAAGCGAGGGATGGAATCGGAGCCGATATGGATCAGCCAGCGGTCATCATTGGCGAAGTAGACGGCGAGGGCACCGCGTTGGGCAACGGAGAGTCGAGCGGCTTCGCTGGCGAGCCAAGGTTGAAGTTTTTCGAGGGTAGCGGTGGTGGGAGGGGAAGGATAGATGCGGGCGACAATTCTGGTGCCAGTGAAGCGTTGGAAATTGACGAGTTTAAAATTGAAGTTCTTGGCGCGATCCCATTCTGTGGGAAGGAGATGTGATGGGTCGTCGAAGGGAGAATCTGGGCCGGGTTCGCGAGGGCCTTGGTAGCGGGACGAGTGGGCGACGAGGTTGTTGAAAGTGGCTTCGTCGGATTTGAAAGCTTGGGCGTCGGGGCCGAGACGAAGGATTTTGACTTGCATGGTATCGCCTTGGCGGATTTTGGGGAGGAGATCGAGACCACGGACCACGCGGCCGAAGACATTGTGTTGGTAGTTGAGGCGGTGTTGGGGGCTGAGCATGAGGCAGAATTGGGAGCCATTGGTATCGGGACCATCGTTGCCCATTTGGATGGTGCCTGTGGCGTTGTGGCGGAGGCCGGGAACGATTTCGTCGGGGAAAAGGTAACCGGCATCGCCGTTCCCGGTGGCGGTGGGGTCGCCGCCTTGGACGACGAGATCTGGGACGACTCGGCACCAGGTGAGACCGTTGTAGAAGGGTTTGCGGGGAGATGGGCCGAGGGTGCCTTCGGCTAAGCCGACGTGGTTGGCGACCGTCATGGGCATTTTTTTGTAGAAGAGTTCGCCGACGACGACGCCGCGTTCGGTGGTGATTTCGGTGTAGAGGCCGTCGGGCAGTTGGTAAGGATTTTCCGCTTGAAGGGCGGAGACGAAGAAGAAAAAGCAGAGGTAAAGAGTAGAGCGGTTGATCATGATGATGGCTGAGATTGGGAGATGGAAGAGCGCGAAGGGTGGAGGTGGAGCAGAGAGTGTAGATATTATTTTTGTTGATGGCTTGACGCCTTGGCGATGTTGAACGAACTAAGTTCCGATTTATTAGACCGCTAAAGTTCATTTTATCGACGACTTGCCAAGCCAGTTTCTACTTATGGGAAGATTCCTTAGATTAACGAAAATTTTGATGTGGGTGATCTTCGGTGTGGGATCAATGGTTGAAGGGCTTGCCTATTCACCGAATCCCGATTTGACGGTGAGTGGGGCGATTGCGGCGATGAAAGTGGATGCGAATAGTTCGCCTGTTTATGGGGAGAGTTACAATTTGGGGGCAACGGGGTTGCGGGGGTGGATTTATATCGATCGGAACAATGTGGGGCAGGAGGGATTGCAGACGGCGCAGAGTCGGCAGATTTTGGTGACGGTGGCGAGTGCGCCTGGGAGTGCGGTCTTGGCGGTGGACGATGTGATTTTGGGGGCGATGGCGGGGGCCACGGGGACAGTGCCGTTG
>JBAWZW010000301.1:0-3165 GCA_037142835.1 Verrucomicrobiota bacterium | reverse complement strand
CGGAGCGGGGGAGTCTGGTTAGCGGGAGAGGGATTTTTGGGGAGATTGATGATTGATGATTGATGAATTTTGATTGTTGATGGGGAGTTAGAGGGAATGGGGGTGAAGGATGAAGGGTGTAGGGTGAGGGATGAAGGGGAGGGGAGATGGGATGGCGGGGTTATTTTTTAGGGAAGCCGAGGTCTTCTCCTTCGTGGGTGGCGAGGCCGATTTGTTCGACGGGGCCGTGGCGGCCGTTGAACCAGAGGCGCCATTGGAGGCCGTCGAAGAGGGCGAAAGGTTTGTAGCAGGCGTCGGCGTCCCACTTCCCATTTCCTGGGCTGATGATGGGGTTGGCGGGGTGGCGTTGCCATTGGGTGAGGCCATCGGGGGAGCGGGCGAGGCCGATTTGGGCATGATTTTCGTCGCGGAAGCCGATATAAAACATCAGGTAGGAATCGCGATGATGAATGACTTGGGCGGCGGTGACCTTGTGTTTTTCCCAAGGGTTGGCGGGGTTGGCGGCGAAGATGGGGTTGGTTGGAAGTTTTGTCCAGGTCTTGCCGTCGGGGCTGGTGGCGTAGCCGATGGCGTTGGGCTCCATTTGTTCGCCTGCGGAATACCACATCCGGAAGAGGCCGAGGGCTTCGTCCCACTCGACGTGCGGGCACATCACGGCGACTTTTTCCCAAGGTTCGGTGGAGGAAAGGACGGGTTTTTCGGTGGCGCGTTGCCAATGGATGCCGTCGGGGCTGGTGGCGTAACCGATGAAGGAATGGCCGTTGGCTTGGCCGGTGAACCAGAGGTGATATTGGGCGCCTTTTTTGAGGACGACGGGGCGATTGACTTCATCTTCCCAACCGCTTTGGGGATGGGGGGCGAGGGCGATTTGGGGTTCGCTCCAATGGATGCCGTCGGTGCTTTCGACTATGGCGATGCTCTTTTTGGGACGCCAGGAGAACCACATCTGGTATTTGCCGGCGGAGTGGAGGAGGCAGACATCGAAACAGGTGCCGAGTTTTCCACCGAGGACGGGGTTGGCTTCGGATTTCACCCAGCCTGCTTGGGTTTCTGGAAGGGGTGAGGGATCTTTTGCGAGGGCGGCGGTGAGGACGACGGCGAGGAGCGAGCATCGTAGCAGGGATTTCATGGGCATTCGTCTATGGAGATTTTGAGGAAAGAGGAACAAAATACCCGATTTGCGGACTGGTCGGGGCGCGGTACGGAGAGGGCGAAAGGGCTCCTGGCAATTTTTGTGGCGGGGTGTTGATGGAGCGGGTGATTTAGGGGGTGGAGTGGTCATGGGGCAGGAGTCGTGTGGGCGAGGGGCGTTGGCGAGACTGGGCGTGGGGTAGAAAAGACGGCATGGAGTTCATGGGGGTTTTGCGCGAGGTCTCCGACGGTCACGGAATCGAGGACATCAAAGAACGCTCGCCTCGCTTGGTAGAGAATTGGTTGGAGATGGCAGATGCCGACGATCGGGCAGGTGTTGTTTTTGGTGTCGAAGCATTCGGCGAGGTGGCAGGTGAATTCGGTGTAGCGAACCACTTCGCCGACTGGGGTTTTGGGGGTATGCGGGGCGAGGAGCAGTCCACCGCCGGCGCCGCGGGTGGCGAGCAACCAACCGCCTTTGGTGAGAAGTTTTGCCACTTTGGCGAGGTGATGGAGAGAAATGGCATAAGCTTCTGCGACTTCGCGCGTGCTGACTTTCCGGGAGCGGTGAGACATCAAATAAATGAGGAGCCGCAAGGCATAGTCGGTGTGCGTGGTTAGTTGCATGGCGGAAATTGGGGAAGGTTTTGGTACTGAAGAAAGGAATGATGCTTGAATAGGTATCGTAAATGCCTATTTAAGTAGCTGCAATCTTCTATCCCCATGTTCAACGAACAAGACATCGTGAAGTCTGCCGTTTCCGTTTTTGAGTGGCATGGGGTGATTCGTCATTGGAAAAGGGCATGGCGGATCTTGGAGAAAAGTCCTGAGGCCGAGCTTTTTTCGCTGCTGGTTCACCGGGGAAGCCAGCGGGGTGGCCGGTTGCATTTGAGGGTGAACCCTCGGCACTTTCTCCGAGTTGTCCTCGCGCTCACCTTTATTGGTCTGGGGTTGTCGCTGGTGGCCGAGGACTTTCAAGGTTCCACCCACCCGCTTCCTTACGACGACGCGATCATCCAATACAGCGGGCAGAAGCCGCATGATCGGGTATCGAAACTGCAGGCCCAGATTACGAGCGGCGAAGTCCAGTTGAAGTGGGATGAGCAATTTGGCTGGCTCCCTGCGGTGCTTGATGCGCTAAAAATCCCGAGGTCTTCGCAGATGCTCGTTTTCTCGCAGACATCACTGCAGCGTCGGGCGATTCATCCTGACAACCCGCGCGCCATTTTCTATACCGACGATGTTTACGTCGGCTATATTCCCAACGCTCCGATGCTGGAAATCTCTGCGGTTGATCCCAAGCTCGGTGGAGTCTTTTACTCGCTGGATCAGGTGCGGCAGGAAAAGCCGTCCTTTGCTCGGAATCAGGATTGTCTGCAATGTCATGTCTCGGGCCGGACGATGGGAGTGCCGGGGCATGTCATCCGCTCGTTGCGCACCGATGGCGGAGGGGAGATTATTTCGGGCACGGATACGGCGGAGGTGACGCATTGCACTCCGCTAGCGGATCGCTGGGGTGGATGGTATGTCACGGGCCAGCATGGGGCGCAGACGCATCTTGGGAATCTTGTGGGCTTGTCGGCTTTTGATCGGCACGCCCGAGAGCCTAGTTTTCGCGCGAATACCAAGGATCTTAGGGGAGTCATTGATACGAGGAAGTATCTGACGCCGTACAGCGACATCGTGGCGCTGATGGTCATGGAGCATCAGGCGCACATGGAAAATTATATCACTCGGCTGAGCTATGAGACGCGGATCATGACCGAGATGTACGGTCATATTCGCTATCTGAAGCACCAGGAGAGTGCGTTCCTGCGCTTTTTGCTATTCACCGAAGAAGCGGTTCTGACCGAACCGGTGAGTGGCGATCCAGAGTATGTGAAAGACTTTGCGGCGCCTGCTTTGCGCGACTCGAAAGGGCGATCTCTGCGGGATTTTGATTTGCAGACGCGGATGTTTAAATATCCGTGCTCGTATCTGGTCTACTCGGAGGCATTTGATCGAATCCCCGCGATGATGCGGGGGCATCTGTTG
>JBAWZW010000300.1:0-3191 GCA_037142835.1 Verrucomicrobiota bacterium | reverse complement strand
GAAGGTCTGAGGATTAGGGGGTGGCGGGTTGAAGAATGAACTCCAACTCCAACCCACTAGGAAGGACATTCCTTGCTGTGACCGTCCCCCCGCAGGCTTCGACACAGCTTTTCACGATGGCTAGGCCGAGACCCGCTCCGCCTGTTTCTCGAGTGCGGGCGGCTTCGGGGCGAAAGAAGGGGTCAAATAGTCGGTGCAGAGCTGCCTCGGGAACTCCTGGGCCTGAGTCTCTTACGGTAAGAAAGACTGGTCCTTCACCCCGCTGAACCGCGGTCACGCTGATGGAATTTGCGCCTGCGGGGGTGGCGTAGCGGACGGCGTTGCGGAGGACATTGCCAATGGCTCGTGAGAGTAGTTCTGGTTCGGCGAGCACGACGATGGTGGGGGGAATGTCGAGGTGGATCTCGATGGCGTCGCGGGTCTCGCGGGCGATCACTTTGCCGACGAGTTCGGCGAGGGGCAAGGGTTGCAATTCGACAGTCCGACCGCCCATCCCCGCTTTTGAAAAAGAGAGGAGTTCGCTGACTAAACTGGCCATGTGGCGGGTTTCTTCCCGCACATCTGCCACATAGCCGTGGGCCGTTGGATCGGTGGTTTGTTGCTCGAGGATTCCCAAGGCCATTTCCATGCGGGCGAGGGGGGAGCAGAGTTCGTGGGCGATATCACCGAGGAATCTTTTCTGTCCCGTAAAAAATTCTCGGAGCCGAGTTGCCATATCATTTAAAGAAGTCGCGAGACGCCCAAGTTCATCTCCTCGAGAGCTTTCCACATGGGTATCGAAGCGCCCTTCGGCAATCGCTTCCGCCGCCCCTGTCATCTGGCGGAGCGCTCGGGTGATCCCGGTGACCAGCGGTAACCAAAGCAAAACCGAGAGGGTCAGCACCGCGGCACCTCCGAGGAGCCAGGGGGTGAGGTCAACCAAAAGGCCTCCACCCTTCAGCGTGTCGCTGACTATGACTAAGGTCGTTCCCTGATCTGGTCTGGTCGTTCGGTCTTCGACTCTTAGCCGAATGCCAATCCAATAGCGGGGAGGGTTGCCCGCCCGCACGAGGATGTGGGGTGGGCCCGCGGGTGGTGCGGGCGGGGCGATTGGTGGTCGATCCAGGGGTGGCCGATCGTTGATTTGCGGTGGTGGATCACGGGGGTCCCGCGGTGGCCTTGGCGCAGGCCGATCACTGGCTCTTGGCGGTCGGTCTGGCCCGAGGCGGTCAGGATAAGGCGGGTTGCCTTCAGGCCCCATGCCTAGGCCTGGAGGTGGGCCTGGAGGTGGGCGAGGTGCGCGCACGGGTTCATTGACTTCCGACGGCTTTTGGATCAGCCAAGCGAGCAACTCTTTCGGTGGGGAAGTGGCCGAGCCAGCGATGGGTTTTCCGTCATTTCGCCAGAGCCCGACGGAGAGACGATAGGCGCCACTCACTCGCGCGAGGGCGGCCGGCCACTCGC
Organism: Verrucomicrobiota bacterium; assembly: GCA_037142835.1. GTDB lineage: Bacteria > Verrucomicrobiota > Verrucomicrobiia > Chthoniobacterales > Chthoniobacteraceae > Chthoniobacter. The sequence continues at coordinate 1,748 of JBAWZW010000300.1, read as the reverse complement.
TCCGAGGTCGAGCCTTGAGATCGTCAGAAACCAATTGCCCAAGAGCTTCGAGTCGATCTCCGGGTGCACCTGAGAGTAAGGCGTTGAGGCCCAGACCCAGTTGAGTTCGAATGAAGATCCACGCGACCAACAGAATGAAGGTGAGGTTCGCCAAAAACCACCCGAGAATTTTTAAGGACAGTGAAACCCTCACTCGCCGAAGCACTTTATTCGGCATCGGGATTAATCAGCATATATCCCGCCGACCGGACGGTGCGAATAAACCGCGGCACCTTGGGATCGTCCCCCAACTTTTTTCTTAAGCAGGAAATGTGGACATCAATCGAGCGGTCAAATACTTCGTATTCGCGGTCGCGAATTTCTTCGAGAAGATGATCGCGCGTTTTGATGCGGCCTTTTGCTTTGGCCAAGGAAAGGAGGAGTTCAAATTCCACTGGAGTGAGGATTAGGGGAGTCGCTCCTAGGGACGCGGTGCGTGAACTTGGCCGAATCCGTAATTCGGCAATGACAATTTCTAAATCGGCGGCATCTTCCACGGGTTGGGAGCGAACGCTTCGGCGGGTGACCGCTCGGATGCGGGCGAGGAGTTCCCGAGTGGAAAAAGTCTTTGGTAAATAATCGTCTGCCCCTAGTTCCAGACCAACGATGCGGTCTGCTTCGTCGCCCCGAGCGGTGAGCATGAGGACGGGGACATCGCTGGTTCGACGAATCTGTTTCAAGACTTCAAATCCGTCGAGGCCGGGAAGCATTAAATCAAGAATCAGGGCACTCCAGGTCGATTCCAAGGCACGTTCAACTCCTTCTGGTCCAGTGTGTACTGACTCCACCTCGTATCCGAGCGGGTCGAGATACGCGGCGATCAGACGGCAGAGTTTTCGGTCGTCATCGATGACAAGGAGCCGTGGCCGCGAGTGGGAATTGGACGGGTTCATGGTCAATTGGTAGTTTTCGATATAGGGGGATACGCGGATGAAGGCGGATATTTTACACTCCCTTAACAAATTTTTTCTTCACCCTCATACGTTCTTTACGGTTCAGCGGGAATCTCCATTACTTAATCATTTCTTCGCTGATGTGTTTTGCACCTTTTTTATTCCGTGTCGGATTGCTCGCCATCTTTTTGGTTCCGTTGTCGGCTTGGGCTGGGGATCAACCAAGGCGGCAAGCAACCCCCGCCCCGACCTTGCCCGGACGGCCACCTGTTCTGGGCGCTTCCGCTAGCCTGCTCGCTCCGCCCCGACTTGCGCCGGCCAGCTCCACGGGATCCGCCGATTTAAACGGCCGTGGACCCAAAAAAATCAGTACTCAGACTCCGATAGGGAAGCCGAATCCTCTGGGGCCACTCGACCGCAACTAATTTGCCAGTATGGAATTTTATTACTGCCAAATTTTCATCAAGCCTGATCCTGCTCCGCGACTAGCGCATCGCGAGAAAAGGAAATCTCATCGTACCCGTCAATTTTTCTATTCACCGCAAAACCAAATACCCAAATCATAACCTATGAAAACAACCTTAGCATTCCTGAGTATGGCCATTGTGTGGCCAGCCAGTTTGACCTTGGCACAATCTCCGCCGCCCGGCCCATCTTTGCGGCCCGGTGGATTTACCCCGCCGCCTCACGCGCCCCGTCCCCAAGGCCCGCCACCCCAAGGCCAGCCGCCTCAAGGCCAACCGCCTCAAGGCCAACCGCCTCAAGGCCAACCGCCTCAAGGCCAACCGCCTCAACAATGGCATCCTGAAAGACCTC
>JBAWZW010000299.1:0-3193 GCA_037142835.1 Verrucomicrobiota bacterium | reverse complement strand
CGAGTGGACCTCGTTTTCTACAACCGGCTGCTGCGCTGTTATGTGCTCGTCGACTTGAAGCGCGACAAGCTCGCGCACCAAGACCTCGGCCAGATGCAGATGTATGTGAACTACTTCGACCGCCACGTGAAGCTCCCCGACGAGCTGCCCACCATCGGCATCGTGCTCTGCCACCGGAAAAACGACGCCCTCGTGGAACTCACACTGCCACCGGACTCGAACATCTTCGCCTCCAAATACCAGCTCTACCTGCCCTCGAAGGAAGAACTGAAAGCCGAGTTAGAGCACATCACCCGGGAATTGGAACCCAAGGAATGATCCCGCGCCCTTTATGAAACCTACCCTCACACTCCTCACCACTGCTGACTGAGCTACAGACTTCGTATTTCAAAACTCCGCGCTTCGTCATCGCTCCCTTTTCCAGATCCGCTCAGCCTCAACCCAAACTCAACCCATGAACATCCAACGCAATAACTGGCTGATCAGCCGTCGCCACGCGCTCCGCGGTCTCGGAGCGATCCTCGCCTTGCCTCTGCTCGATTGCATGAAACCGGCCCGGGCGGCCGCCGCGAGTGGCGTTAGTCTACCGCCGACGCGCACGCTTATCACCTTCACTGGCATGGGTTTCCACTCGAAGCACTGGTGGGCCAAGGGAGACGGGGCGGCGATGGAACTCGGACCTTGCCTGAAGCCGCTGGAGTCCTGGAAGGAGCGCATGGTCTTCCTGCGCGGCTTATGGAACGAGCAGGCGAATAACGGGATCATCCACTGCATGCAGACGGGGAACATGCTCAGCGGCGCGGCCATGGCGAAGAACGAGGTCCACACGGGGGTCAGCTTTGACCAAGTGATGGCGCGACAGATCGGCGACCGCACGCGGCTGCCTTCGCTGGTGCTCGGTTGCGAGGAAGCGATGCCCGGCCTCCAGGACGGGCATCCTCTGCTCTACGGCTCGCACATTTCGTGGAGTTCGCCCGTGTCGCCGACCTGGACGGAAACGCGGCCCGCGCTCGCCTTTGACCAGCTCTTCCGCACCGAGCGCACCCGCGATGACCGCCACGTCATTGATGCGGTGCTCGATGACGCCAAGTCTTTGCAGCGCAAGCTCTCCACCGCGGATCGTCAGCGCTTTGAGGAGTATCTCGGCTCCGTCCACGAGATCGAGGGTCGGATTAAACGGGCCGGCAAGGAACGTGCGGCTGGTGAATGGAAACCGACATCGACCAGCCCAGACCGTCCGCGTCCTGCCGACGGCATCCCCGCGGATCTTCCGGAGTATTGGAGGCTCATGAATGACATCCTCATTCTTGCCTTCCGCACGGACTCCACGCGGATCGCCACCATGAAATACTGCAACGATGCCTCCAACATCGTCCATGGGCACCTCGGGATCCGCGATCATCATCACTACCTTGCCCACTCGCAGCCGGACGAACTCACCACGCTCAACCAGTTCTTCATGTCGCAGCTCGCCTACCTCTGCCAGCGCATGTCCGAGATCAAGGAAGGCGAGAGCACGTTGCTCGACAACACCGCCATCATGCACTGCTCCAGCATGTTGCATGGCAACCATGAGTCTAAGCAGTTGCCGATCATCCTTCTCGGAGGCGCCGGTGGCAACCTTCGCGGCGGTCGCGTGCTCGACTACCTCGACAAACCGAACCGCCGGATGTGCAGTCTCTTCCTCAACCTCATGGACTGGGGCGGACTGAAACTCGACCGCTTCAACGACTCGACAGAGCGGCTTCCGGCGATCTGAATTAGCTCAACTCAATCCTCACTAATATGAACACCCATCACTATTCACGTCGCGCGTTTTTGCGAGGAGTTGGCGTCACCATGGCCTTGCCCTGGCTGGAGTCCTTTAATGTCTGGGGCGATGAACCGAAAAAGCACAAGCCGGCCAGCGAGGCACCGATTCGTCTCGCGGTGACCTTTTCTGGCAACGGCTTTCAGTCGAAGGAATGGTGGGCCAAGGGCGAGGGCAAGGCGATGGAACTCGGGCGGGTGCTCGCGCCGTTGAACGAGTTCAAGGAGAAGCTCCTCTTCGTGCGCGGCTTGTATCATGAGGAGGCGCGCAAAGGAAATATTCACTCCTCGCAGACGGGCAACATGCTCTCTGGGGCGCCCATCGCCAGCGGTGGGGAGATTCGTTCGGGGACAAGCTTTGATCAGTTGCTCGCGCAAACTTATGGGAGGAGCACCAAGGTGCCGAGCCTGGTGCTGGCCTGCGAGAAGTCCAATCCGTCGGTGCACAAGAACTACTCGATGCTCTACAGCTCGCACATTTCGTGGAGTTCCCCGACGACCCCGACTCCGCTGGAACTTTACCCCGCGCTCGCCTTTGATCGGCTCTTCAAAGACGAGGCCTCACCGGCGGACAAGAGTGTCCTCGATGCCGTGCTCGCGGATGCCGAAGATTTGCGCCGGGGCATCAGCGGCAGCGATCAACGCAAGCTCGACGAGTATCTCGACAGCGTGCGCGATGTGGAGAAGCGCATCGAGAACGCGGGCAAACGCGGCGAGCTCCAAGGCTGGCGGCCCACGCTCGAAAAGCCGAACATCCAGCGTCCCGCCGAAGGCATCCCCCAGGACATCGGCGAGCATATGCGCCTGATGTGCGACCTGCTTGTGCTTGGGTTCCAGACCGATACCACGCGCATCACCACCCTGAAACTAAACAACGACCACAGTGCCCTGCGCTTCCCCAATTTGCCCAGCGTCCAGCAGGCTGGGCACGGCATTGATTACATGATCCATCACCTGCTTAGCCACAGCGACGGCGAGGACTATCTCAAAGTGAACCAGCTCTTCATGGAGCAGCTCGCCTACATTGCCCGTAAACTCGACGCCATCCAAGAAGGCCCGCGCACGCTTCTCGATAACACCATGCTCATGCACTGCTCCAGCATGATGGCCGGTGCCAAGCACGACAACGACCAGCTCCCCATCATCGTCCTCGGCGGCGCGGGTGGCCGACTCAAAAGCGGCCGGGCGCTCGACTACAAAGACAAGCCCGACCGCCAGCTCTGCCGCCTTTTTATGTCGATGATGGAGAAGATGGAAGTGCGCCCGAAGACCTTCGGCGATGCGAAACTCCTGCTCGAGGAAGTCTAGGCGCGTCCCCTTGCACACCGTAAGCAACCGGGGAACTGCATCTGTTTTTGGGGAAGGGGTTTGGGGATGCTTGGGG
>JBAWZW010000298.1:0-3205 GCA_037142835.1 Verrucomicrobiota bacterium | reverse complement strand
CCCCCCCGACTTCGCATCCAAGGCCCGAAAAGCCCCCAACCAAGCCAGCATCGCTAAGAAACTCGCCAGACTGTCCGCTCGCCCAGAAATGTACGCCACCGCCGCGTTGTGCACAGGGTGGACTGTCCAAACCAACGCCACCAACAGGGCCAGCCCGTTGGCCTTTTGTTCACCATCCACTCCACCCTCCCGAGCAATCAATTCCCCAAAAATGCGCCGCCCTAAACCCAAAAGCAGCACTCCACTCCCCCCGTGAAGCAACACGTTCGTCAGGTGATAACCAAACGGATCGCCTCTCCAAATCGCGTAGTCTAAAAAATAGGACCAGTTCTGAACCGGTCGATAGTAGGTGGAGAACGAATCGAAAAACAGCCAGTGCCGAAAAACCTCCCACCCAAAGTGTCCACTCCGAAAAAAGGGATTCTCCCCAACCAAATACCGATCGTCCCAAATCAATCCCCCCGATAACGCGGGACTGTAGACGAGCATCGCCGCCACCAAACACAGCGCTGAACCGACCAGCGGCCGCGAGATCATCGCCCCCAGCGCACCCAGCCTTGCAAAAAAAGTGTCAAATTTCACACGAAGATAAACCCTCACCGCTTCCCTCAGACTTCCAAACCACCCGCGGAGTCACCCCCGGGACAAAAACCAACCGCCCCCTCGCAGAACGAGAGGGCGGCAGATAAATCAACACTCGTTGTCGAGTTTCCGATCAAGGATAGAAGGGCGACCAGAAGTCCGCCGCCGCCACATCCGAAAGGGCGTTAAAGGTGGTCGATGAGAGCTTTGGAATGGCATCCACAGAGAAGACACCGCTCGCACCGTAGTAGTTCAGGAGGAGATCTTTTCCTCCAGAGTTGTAAACCACTGAGCCTTTTTTCAGGTAGTTCTGGACGTCCGCCCAGTTGACCGTTCCGCCACCAGCTTTGTTCGTCTCGATCGCATACTGATCAATCGCGGCGTCAATGATCCGCAAATCTTCGAGGATCCGCGTGGCCTGCGAGCGCTTCCGAGCCCGGAGGAAGTTTGGCACCGCGATCGCCGCGAGCAGGGAGATGATCGCAACCACGATCATGATTTCTACGAGGGTAAAACCCCCACGATTCTTATTCAATTTTTGTAACATAGGTTATGGATTATTTCGTTTTATTTTTGTTTATTGTGACTCGCGAATTGCTTCGCGACTGATGGAACTTCTTTGAGCATCAGGTGTGCCAACTCTTGAGCTTGCCTATAATTTTCATAAAAGAACCGCGTTCTCCGTAAATAACCTCGTTTTCTATGAATCTCGCCCTCTCTTCCCTCTCCCGTTACACCCGATTTACCCCCCTCGCGGTTTTCTTCGTCATTTTTGCAACCCGCCTTCTCATTCTCATTCGCTTCTCTCATTCACCCCACTTCATCCCCGATGGCGATGACATGAAGTTTTACAGCGACTGGGCCCTCCGCATCACCCAAGGCCAGTGGACCGATCACCAAGCCTTCTACGGCCTCCCAGGCTACGCCTTTTGCCTCGCCGCCATTTATAAACTCTCCGGTGGACTCGACCCCTTCGCCGTTGGCCTCCTCCAAGCCGCCTTCGATGCCGCCATCGGCACGCTCCTTTACCAAATCGCCCGCGTCGCCTTCGCCCCTCAACCCCACGAAACCGACGACCGCCAAGCCGCCGCTCGACCCGTAGTCATCGGCCTCCTCTCCGCCCTCCTCTGGATGCTCTACACCCCCGCCCAAGCCTTTTCCCTCATCCTCATGCCCACGGTCTGGCTGGTCCTCGCCTACTACACCTGCGTCTACTTCGCCGTAAAAACCTCCACCTCAAGTTTTTGGCACCCTTGGCTAGCCTTGGGCATCTTCATCGGCGTCGTCACCACCCTCGTCGCCACCATCCTTTTCGCCATCCCGCTCCTCCTCCTCTCCATCTGTCTTTCCGTCGAAAAATCTGCTCCCATCCGAAAACGCCTCCCCAAAATCGCCCTCGCCTTCACCCTCCTCATCGGGGGCGTCTACCTCGGCTCCGCCCCCGTGTGGATTCACAATTACTTCATCGCTCACGAACCCGTGCTCCTCTCCGCCCATAGCGGGATCAACTTCTGGGTCGGCAATAACCCCACCGCCAACGGCTACCCCAAAATGCCCCCAGGCCTCCGCGCCTCCCAAGAAGGCATGCTCAAAGATTCCCTCTCCATCGCCGAACGCGATCTCGGCAAAAAACTCACCCGCGCCCAAGTCTCCCGCTTCTGGTCCGCCAAAGCCCAAGCTTATATCGCGGAAAACCCCCGCGCTTGGCGCCAACTCCTCGCCACCAAATTCGCTAACTTCTGGAACGCCTTCCAATACGACGATGTCGGCGCCATCAAACGCCTCAGCGACGACCACATCCTCCCCCCAGGCTTCCACTTCGGCTGGATCGCCACCCTCGGCCTCGCAGGAACGCTTTCCGCCATCCGACTCTTCCCCCGCTCCCGCTGGGTCGCCGCCGCCGTCCTCCTCCATCTCGCCGCCCTTCTCCCCGTCTTTGTCACCGAACGCTACCGCCTCGCCGCTGTCCCCGGTCTCATCGTCCTCGGCTCCTTTGGCCTCTGGCACCTTTGGGATAATCTCGACCGCTCCCGCTGGGGAAGTGTCGGCCTTTACCTGCTCCTCACCGCTGGCGCCGCCTCTTTCGTCTTCCTCCCCCGACCCGATCCGCGCCTCTGGTCCCTCGACTTCTTCAACGCCGGCATCCGTTCCCTCAACTCCGGCGATCTCCCCCTCGCCGAAAGTAATCTCCAAATCGCCTACGCCTATGTTCCCGATGCCCCAGAAACCAGCTTCGCCCTCGGCAATCTCTTCCTCGAAAAAAGCAACCACTCCATCACCCCCCAAGACCGATCCACCACAAGATCCCAAGCCAAAAATTTCTACCGCCAAACCCTCACCCTCCAACCCCAACACCCCAGCGCCCTCAATAACCTCGGCGTCCTCGCCCTCGAAGAAAAACGCTGGGATCTCGCCGAGAAATTCTTCCTCTCCGCCCTCGACGCTGACCCCGATAACCCCAAAACATCCTACCTCCTCGCCCGCGTTCGCTTCGAATCAGGTCACCCCCTCACCGCCAAAGCCCCCCTCGATCACGCCCTCTCCCTCCAACCCAAACAAAAGCAATTCCTCGAACTCCAAGCCAAAATCCAAGCCCAACTCTCCCCGCCACCAACCCCAACCC
>JBAWZW010000297.1:0-3215 GCA_037142835.1 Verrucomicrobiota bacterium | reverse complement strand
GTGGAGAAGGCGGCGAGTTTGGAGGCGGGGTCTGGGGTTTGGGACCAGTGGGGGAGGTAGGCGAGATAGACGAGGACGGCTCCGGTGAAGGCCCCGGTGAATTGGGCGAGAATGTAGCCGGGAACGAGGTGGAGGGCGAACTTGCCGGTGATGGCGAGGGCGATGGTGAGGGCGGGGTTGAGGTGAGCGCCGCTGATCGTGCCGACGGAGTAAGCGGCGATCATTACGGCGAGGCCCCAGCCGGTGGTGATGACGATCCAGCCACTGGCGAAGCCCTTGGTTTTTTGGAGGACGACATTGGCGACCACTCCGTTGCCGAAAAGGATGAGGATGGCCGTGCCGATGAATTCCGCGACGTAGGCGTTCATGACGTGAAGAGGAGGGGAGAGATGTACTGGGGATTTGAAAAATGGGCAAGGGGGAGTTGCACGTCTTCGTGCGGAGTGGTCCGAGTGGTCGGTCTAGTGGACTCGCGCTGAATGATTAAGGGTGTGCTCTGCTTTTCGCGGGTCGAGTGTTAAGGGTTTTCGATCGTCCGCAATTGGCAAGCGCAGGGTTGATTTGAGGCGAACCCAATCGGTTTCATTGCAGGCGGTAAAGTGTCGTGGTGATGACCGCCCGAAACTCTCACAGATTGGCCGATGCATTTTGCGCGATGGGCGGGGGCGGTTTTTCCGCGAAAACGCCGACCAGACTTCCTGAATCCTCCGCTTTGCCTGAGTTCGCTGGGTTGGGAGAAAGGTGGAGCGGAGTTTGAAGACGCCCAAGCTAGAAGTGGCCGCTGTCGTGAGGCGCGGTGCCTGTTGGCTGAGGCTAATGGCTAGGAGCGGCGGTTATTTTGGATTTGCTGGTGAGGCTCTGCTGTTCCGATGGACTCCTTGGTTTGGGGTGGAGTGACAGAAAGCATGTCCCACGTAACCACCCCAGCGGTTGGCACCAGCGCTTTGATCGTTCTCATCTGATGATTTGGGCCTGCAGTTTCTGCCATTTGCGGTCAATGTTCTCTTGCTCCTCAGCGTCTGCGGCCAACTCGGCGATCCGCCCTCTGACGTGGTGCGAAAGATCGACAACCCGCTGGTAGATGGGAGCCAAACAGGCTGTCGGCGACATGAACTGCATCATCAGACCTGAGGCAAGGATCGCCGCCCATGAATCGTCCCGATCACCCGGCCCGTGGCCAACTCGAAATTCGCGAAGGTATCGATCGATCACGGGGAAATAAAAAAGAAACGCCCGCTCGCCCATGAACATGAAGTCCTCTTGGTAGTACATCGGATTGCCAATGAACTTGTTGTACGCCTGGTCAATCGATAAACCGCCAAGCGCTTTCCAAGCATGTTGGGCATCCAGACAGCCTCCAAACGGGTCAAAGTCGCCTTCCGTGGGAAGTGTCTCGGTCGGGTCGGGAGGATGCTTCTTGGTCATCACGAAAAGCGAAGGGTTTGGTGGACGGAAGGTCAAGGAGTGGCAGGCGACTTTGTCGGGACTGTTGATGGGGGTGAAAGCGGTTCATCGGCGTTGCCAGCACCGTCTGGCTCGGTCTTCTTTAGGCGGTAGTGCCCAGTCAATTTGAACTCAAATAAGCGATCCTCCTCCTGAGTGCCGGCGCCGATGTTGTGAATGACTAAAGGCCGACCCTCGGCCGTCGTGCGATCACTGACGATCATGATGTGCGGAAGATGGGGTGGCACAAGGCAGGTCACCAGGTCGCCTGGCTGGTAATCCTTGGGATCTTGCGAGACGGACAACTCATATCCCCGTCGCTTAAAATAGACCTGCAGGTTTGGTACCCGTCGGTGATCGATGTTCTTGTCTGGTTTTCGCAGGCCCCACGACTGTGGGTATTTGCGAAAATTCACCGACATGTCCTCGTGAACCGCTTTTTGGAGATCCACGCGCAGACTACTTCGGAGCGCCCGAATAATCACATCTGTGCAAACGCCCCCGCTCATGTCCACATCTCCATGGGGATAAGCCAGCGTTTCATAGCTGGGATCATATCGGACAGTCTTGCCTACCTGAGATCGTGCGGCGCTGGTAATTTTCGTGCCAAGTGCTTCTTGTCCAGACGCCGAGGCAAAGGTGAGAGCCAGTCCGACAAAGTAGCGAAGAATGGTTTTCATCTTGGGATAGAAAGTTCAGGGTGATGCCACCGCGCTCATCGGTGGCGGGGCTTGGGGGAGATACAAGAGCCATCTGGATGCGTCCTGTCCACAAAAGATGTCCATGAAGAGATCTCCAAGGGTGCCGAACGGTTAGGCATCAACTCGGGTGATGCAACCATCTAATCCCGTGAACATCATATTCCCAACGGGTGCATACTGCGGGTCGTGATGCGCGAAGGGGTTCGGGTCAATCCACTCAATGACAACCTGTGATGGGTCGAGCAACTTCTCGCTCTCCGCCCACTCCATAAAGTCCGCATCTAAGTCCACATGCTCGCGGGTGTCGCCAAGCCAAACTATCCTCGCCTTCTTGTCGCCGTCGGCCAATCGGATGACCACTATGTCGCCAAGCTTCGCAGGGGAGTCGTCGTGGTAGTTCATGGCGTGCGGTGATACCTGGCCGCAAAGCTAACCGGCCCAGGAACAGCAGGAGGTGGGTGGACGAACCCGAAATCTAGCCTCATGGTGATCTGCTCTTTAGGGTCCGGTTGGGTGGCCTAGTCGGCCGCAAGAGGAGCGGCTACCATTGGCCGGCGACTTCTACGGCTTCGCCTTCGCCGGGCCAGGGTGGAATGGTGACCGCAACCACGGATAATCCTGAGTTTGGATTGGCCCGGAACTGAAAGTGTGTGCCCAGCGGAATTGTCAAACAGAGGCCGGGAACGAGTTCAGTGACTTCTTCATGCTGACCTTCTTTCCGCCACATTTGGCCTTCTCCGGTCAGCACATACCAAATCTCTTCTACCGTCCGATGCGTCACCGCTTTGGAGACATGCCCTGGATCAAGGTGGAATTGCTCCATTCCACCTGATTTCAGGCCAAGCAAAACTCGGACGTCCGAGCCGTCTGGAGCTGCGAGTGTTCGATCCTTTGGTAAGAGTAGCGTTTGAAATTCAGGCATAATGTAGGGGCGATTTATGCGGCCGAACGTTTGAGTAATGCAACCCCATTAGCAGAAGCCAACGTTGAACGCACGGTTGAGGTTGTGGTGATGTGAAATCAACGGATCCGCGCCACCCTTGTCGCTCTCCAAGAAGGCGAGGCCGGCGG
>JBAWZW010000296.1:0-3222 GCA_037142835.1 Verrucomicrobiota bacterium | reverse complement strand
GGGGTGCGGAGTTGGGGTCGGGAAAAATCTGGGCATATTTGGCGCCAGCGAGGCCGAAGCCGAAGAACATACCGATGCCGAGGGTGAAGAAGACGACGAGGGATTGGGCTTGGTTGCGAATGTGCGAGGAGGCGACGCGATCGGTGTACATGTAACCGGTGACGAAGAAGAAATCGTAACAGACGCCGTGAAGAGTGACGGCGATAATGGCCATCCATTTGAGATGATCTGGGGCAGAGAAAGCGAAGAGAGCGTAGCGGGAGATCCAGCAGAGGATACCGATAGCGAGCATCCATTTGACGCCGAGTCGGCGGAAGAAAAAGGGGATGAGGAGCATGAAAAAGATTTCGGAGATTTGGCCGAAAGTCATGACGAAGCTGACGCGTTCGGGGAGGAAGCCGACCACGGGGAGGTAAACGGAGGCGAAAGCGTAGTAATAAGCGAGGGGAATGCAGACGAGAGTGGAGCAGAGGATGAAGATGAGGAAGGCGGGTTTGGCGAGGAGTTTAAAGGCATCGACCATGAAGATAGCGTTGAGGTTGAGGGGTTTGCCTTTAGCCGGTGGTGGAGTATGTGGGAGGAGAAAAGAGAAGAGGCCCATGAGGATTCCGGCGCCACCGGCGAGGTAGAAAATGGTGGTTTGGGTGGAGGCGCCGAGGGCGGCGAGGAGCCAACCGGCGGCGATCCAGCCGATCGTGCCGAGGACGCGAATTTTGGGGAATTTATTTTGGTCTTGGATGTGGGAGAAGGCGATGGAATTGGTCAGGCCCATGGTGGGCATGTAGCAGAGCATATGGAGATTGAAGAGCGTGACAATGGCTTGGGCGGCAGGGCCTTGGGCATCTGGAGGCAAGTGGGAGAAAGCGGCGATCCGGCTGGGGATCATGAGCATGAAAGCGGCACCGAGGAGGTGGAGCAAACCGAGGACGCGCTCGGAGGGAAAAAAGCGATCGGCGATGAGGCCGAGGAGGAGAGGGGCGATGATGGCGGCGATGGGTTGGGAGGAGTAGGCTTGGCCGATGATCGAGCCGAGTTGGTAATTGTTCAGGCAACCGCCCATGGTGGCGAACCAAGAGCCCCAGACGAAGAATTGGAGGAACATCATCACGGAGAGGCGGGTGACGACGGAGTTTTGAGGTGTGGAGGTGGTCATGGAGTGGGGTGTAGGGATGGGGATGCTGGTGAGTTTGGCGAATTATTTGGGGGTGTTTGTGGAGGTTTCGGAGGGGAGAGGATCGGTCCAGATTTGGCGGATCACGCGAAGGAGTACGAGGCCACTGACGATGAAAATGGCGGTGAGGATCCAGGCGGTTTTGAGGCGGGAAGGATCGCCGACGGCGTAGAGGAAATTGCCGATGGCGAAGAGGGAGGACCAGATGAGGGCGCACCCGGAGATCCAGCCGAGGACTGAGGCACCGACTTGATTTTCTTCGTGGACTTCTTGTGGGGAGACTCCTGATTCGGCGCGGATGGCGTTCCAGCCTGGGCCGGCGACTTTGACTTGGCGATAAAAGGCGATGAGAGTTTGTCGATCGGTTTGAGGAGCGAGGAAAGTGGCGAGGATCCAGGCGGCGGTGGTGATGCCGACTTGGATGATCGTGACAGTGGCGAAGTCGGCTTTGGGGAGGCAGAGTGGGACGATGAGGGAGGTGAGGAGGGACATGGCCATGGCGACGATTTCGGACCAAGCGGAGACGCGCCACCAGAACCAGCGGGCGATGTAGATGAGGCCGGTGCCGGCGCCGATGGAGAGGAGGACTTGGAAGGCCTGTTGGGCGGAGGTCATGAAGAGGCTGAGGATGGCGGCGACGCAGTAGAGGAGGACGGTGGAGAGGCGGCCGGCGTTGACGTAGTGGGATTCGGATTCATGGGGGTTGATGAAGCGCCGATAGAAATCGTGAACGAGGTAAGAGGAACCCCAATTGAGGTGGGTGAGGATGGTGGAAGAATTGGCGGCGATGAGGCCACCGATCATGAGGCCGACGAAGCCGACGGGGAGGAATTTGAGCATGGCGGGGAAAGCGGAATCGTGGCCGATTAAATGGGCATCGGCATTGGGGAAAGCGGATTGGATGGAAGCGAGATCTGGGTAGACGACGAGCGAGCAGAGGCCAGTGAGGATCCAAGGCCAAGGTCGGAGGACATAGTGGGCGACATTGAAGAAGAGCGTACCGCCGAGGGAATCTTTTTCGGATTTGGAAGCGAGCATGCGTTGGGCGATGTAGGATCCGCCGCCGGGTTCGGCACCTGGATACCAATTGGCCCACCAGCTGATGGCGATGGGGAGGATAAAGATCATCAGGGCGAGATCGGACATGGAGAAATTGGGGAGGAGATCGAGGAAAGGTTGGCCGTGGCCATTGATGGCGGAGATGACGGGTTCGCCTTTATTGGGGGTGATGACTTGTTCGTGGGAGAGTTTTTCGACGAGGGATTGGAGGCCGAGCCAAGCGCTGTCTTGTCCGACGAGGCGTCGGCCGACTTCTTTGAGGGAGAAGTAAGCGGCGGCGAACACGGCGGTCATTTTGATAAAGAACTGGATCATATCAATGATGAGCACGCCCCAGAGGCCGGTGTGGGCGGCGAAGAGGACATTGAGAATGCCGCAGGCGATAATCGTCTGCCAAGGGGGGAGGCCGAAGAGGATATTGGCGATTTTGCAGGCGGCGAGGGTGACCATGCCCATGATGAAGCAGTTAAAGAAGAGGCCGAGGTAAATGGCGCGGAAGCCACGGACGAAAGAGGCGGCGCGACCGGAGTAGCGGTGTTCGTAGAATTCGAGATCGGTGAGGACACCGGAGCGTCGCCACAAGCGGGCAAAGAAGAAGACCGTGGAGACGCCGGTGAGGACGAAGGCCCACCACTGCCAATTGCCAGCGACGCCGAATTTTCGGACCTGTTCGGTGACCCAGTTTGGGGTATCGGAGGAGAAAGTGGTGGCGACCATGGAGAGACCGGCGAGCCACCAAGGGACTGAGCGACCTGAAGCGAAGAATTCGGCGGTGCTTTGGCTGGATCGGCGACTGTAAAGGAGGGCAGGGAGGAAGCAGATGAGGATGGAAGCGATGACGATGAGCCAGTCGATGAGGGTAACATTCATAGGGTGGATTCTGGGGTTGGGGGGGATGGATTGGCGAGGATGTTTTTAGAAATCAGGGATTTAGGGGGTGGCAATTTTTCATTGGGTGAAGGGGAATGAATTTCAATTTGATGGGGATGGGG
>JBAWZW010000295.1:0-3231 GCA_037142835.1 Verrucomicrobiota bacterium | reverse complement strand
GCACGGGATTTATCAATAAGGTTTCCTTGAACCTTGGGCTGTGGTCGAGCATCAACTCCAATCAAACGGTGGCATCTCCGGGAACAAGTTTAGCCGCTTGGTATGAGTTTGATTGGATGCCGGGGATGACTGTGACATTTGCAAAGAACTTTGCTTTGAGCGTGACTTGGTTGGACTATGACTTTGTCAGCAGTGGGGGACGTGCGGGTAGCTTGAACACCAATCTGGCGTATGACGATACCGACTTGCTGGGCGCCTTTGCGCTCCATCCGCATCTCAGCGCGATGAAGACGATGATTGGCAATGGTGTGGGCGTTCCTGGCGGAGCGCTGGGGTGGTATTACGAAGTCGGGATTGCGCCGGGCTTTACGGTTGGGAAGGGGGGAACTTATCCACTGACCTTCACCTTTCCCATGACCGTTGGTCTTGGTCCCGAGACTTACAACGGTGAAGATTACGGGTATTTTTCCGCAGGGGTGACCGCCGCCGTGCCGCTGGCTTTCGTTCCTTCGTGCTACGGGGCTTGGACGGCGACGGCGGGATTCACTTATTGGAACCTTGGTGACAATGCAGCGCATGCGTCATCCCCTGCAATCAACGATGGAGGAACTAGTCAATATGTCTTCTCCGGTTCGATCGGTCTGACTTTCTAGCGCTCCCACTGCCAATGCCTCCACAACTTCGTCGGGCACCTGCCCGGCGGAGTTGTTTGGGGGCATGGAGAGAATGAAGCGGAGTCTACGAGAACAATAGCTGGGCATTTCCCAGAGCAACCCAAATTTCAAATCGAAGGTTAACAGGCAACATCGGGGTGCATTTTGCCTGTTTCTCGATCGCCGGAGATTTCAGGGAGAAGGGAGAACCTGTGCGGGGTCAGGAGGCTTCGCGAGAAAGGATGGAGACGATGCGGGCGGAGATTTTTGAAGGGGAAAACGGTGAGGCCATCCGAGAGGTGGCGTTCGGCAATGGGGCGGTCTTGAGGGGGAACTTGGAGGGCGAGTGGGGGGCAAGTGGGAAGGCGGATCGCTAATCAACTAAACTTTCAGGGTGAAAAATGCTCTTCATGAGGGTGGCACTTTTGGGTGGAGGTCAGAGGGGGTGAGGTCATTGGGGTGAAAGTTTGGAAGAACCGCGGTGTCTCTATTTGAATGAGATAAAGATTCGGTGGTTTAAAGTTTGATTGACGAGGAGAGGGGCGGGCACATAGGTGATGTGAAGTTTATGAAACAATCTGATGGCGATTTGGAGACGGTTGACTCCGTCAGGTGGTTTAATTGGAAGCCTCTCGCCTTGTTTTGGGGCGGATTTTGGTTGGCGGTCGTTTTGGTGATTGCGAAAGGATTTTCTTTGGGGGTGCCAGAGTCTTGGCACTGGGGACTTCGGCTGATTCAGTCCTCGTTTCGGGATGTGCTTTTTGCTTTGGCGTTTGGGTTGGGTGGTCAGGGAGTGCTTTGGGCGGTTGCTCGGCATCGGCGATGGTCGAAAACGATTTGTCTGACTTTTGCGACGATCGGTGGGCTTTTCGCCATTTATGCGGTGGTGGCTTATGGGGTTTTTAAAGCTTTGGATCGTCCTTTGAGTTTTGACTTGATCCGGCTGATGCGTGGGGCAGCGGTGCAATCGTCGATTATGGGATACTTGACTTGGCCGATCGCCCTTGCGTTGATTTTGGCGCCGGCAATGTTTATTGTTTTGGTTTGGTTGGGGGCGAAGCGTCCGACTTTTCCGCGATTGCTTTTGGGTGGAATGGGGTTGTGGATCATGGTCGGGCTTTTTTGTCCATCGGAAGCGTCGGCGGGGTTGAGGGGGGAGCGTTTGTCGCTTTCTCCGCATTTGGAGTTGTTGCGGAGTGCGCTGATGAATGTGACGGGAAGCCGAAAGGGGGTGATTCCTGGGGATTTTTCTGGGGAAGATCAGGAGGAGTTTGAGGTTTTTTGGAAGCGAGTGAAGGCACCGCGGACGGGATTCAAGCCGATGGAAGGAATGATCCGGCCGAAGAATGTGATTGTTTTGGTGTTGGAGTCTGTGGGGACAAAGTATCTCAACCTGTACGGCAGTCCTTATGAGACGATGCCGAATCTCCGTAAAGAAGCGGAGCACGCGATGGTTTTTGAGCAAATTTACGCTCACGCGCCCTATACTTTCAGCACTTTTATGGCGGTTAATTTTTCGATTTATCCTGGGTTGCCGTGGGTTTACGCTCCGAGTGGGTGGGCGGCGGAAGGGAAGGAAGTGGCTGGTTTGCCACCGACTTTAGCGAGCGTTTTGCAGTCGCGCGGGCATCGGACGGCTTATTTTCACAATGGAGACATGGATTGGGGCGGGCAAAATTTTATGCTTCAGAAGGTGGGCTACGACATTGTGCAGGATCATCGGGATTTGGGGGCTCCGATGCTGACCTCTTGGGGGGTGGAGGATCGGTTTCTTTTTGATCGGTTGATTCAGTGGATTGCGGAGAAACCTGGGCAACCATTTCTGGCGTATTGCTGGACGGATCAAACGCACAACCCTTACGCCCGGCGACCTAATTTGCCGTCGGAAGATTTTTTTACGGGGCAACCGAAGCCCGCGCACGCGGAGGCGTTGGGAAAGTATCTGAATGTGATCCGGGATGCGGATGCCCAGATTGCGCGGTTGCTGGCGACGCTTCGGGAATTGGGTTTAGCGGATGACACTCTGGTGGTGGTGACGGGAGATCATGGGGAGGCGTTTGGGGATCCGCACGATCAGCAAGGGCATGGATTTACGGTCTTTGAGGAGGAAGTGCATGTGCCTTTGGTGTTTTGGAATCCGCGACTTTTTCCTGAGGGCAGACGAACTGGAGCGGTGGGTGGCCATGTGGATTTGAATGCGACGATTGCCGATGTGTTGGGTGTGCCAGTTCCTGATGAATGGCAGGGGCATAGTTTGTTTGTGGAGGGGCGCCCGAATCGGACTTTTTTTGTGTCGAGCGTTGATCGTTATTCTTTAGGAATGCGGGAGGATCAGTGGAAATACTTCTTTGATCCGAAGAGTGGGAAAGGGAGTTTATATGATCTCGAGTCGGACCCCCTTGAGAAGCGGGATTTGTTTGAGTTGGAGGCGGACCGGGTGAAGCGAATGCGTCGACGTTTGTCGGCGTGGATCGCCTTTGAGGAGGCGTTTTTGCAGGCCCCGCTGACGAGATCCCCGGAGGGGGATAGTGAGGGTGATGGGGTGAAGGCAGTGGGGGTGACGCGGTGAAGGCAGTGG
>JBAWZW010000294.1:0-3235 GCA_037142835.1 Verrucomicrobiota bacterium | reverse complement strand
GGCTTGGAAATCTCCAAACCCGCCAATCTCGTCGCCAAAAAAACCCCCTAGTCGCCTTAGGCGTTGACCCTCTGGGGCCTCTGGCTTGCTTTTTGCCCCATGCTGTTTGATCAACGAACACCCACGGAACCCTCTCGCACTCCGTGAAGCGATTGTGCTGGGTGATTGAACCCCATTATCCGCTAGGAAAACCTCGGAGGTTGACGGCGGGCATCGAGCGAATGTTACGGCTTAACCTTTTACAAAAGTGGTACGCGCCGGCAAATGAGGCGCTGGAAGATACTCTTTTCGATAGTCAGGCGATACGGACATATGCGGGGATTGATTTGGGAAGCGAGGACTTCCCCGGCGCCACAACGATCCTGAAGTTCCGCCACCCTCTGGAGGCGGATGATTTGCCCTGGCAGATCTTTGCGGAAGTGGAGGAGCTGCTCAGTCAGCGGAAGTTGTTGATGAAAGAGGGGACGATCGTGGATGCGTCAATCATCAGCGCGCCGTTGTCGACGAAGAACCCGAGTCAGAAACGCACCCCCGAGATGCCCCAGAGTAAGAAGGGGAATCAGGGGTATTTTGGGATGAAAGCACGGATCGGCGTGGATACGCAGTCGGGCCTCGTGCACAGCGTGACTGGCACCGCGGCAAACGTGGCGGACATCATCCAGACACATCAGTTCTTGCATGGCGAAGAGCAGGAAGTCTCCGCCGATGCTGGGTTTCAAGGTGTGAAAAAGCGGGAGGCGGTCGTTGCTTTGGTGCGAGAGGGGTGGAGTGGCATATCCTCGACCAAGCGTGGCAGAGCCAGATCGATGGCGGAGGGGATGATCAAGAAGTTGACGCTGAGTTTGAAGCGGGTGAAAGCCCAATTCCGGGCGATGGCGGAGGATTCTTTCCATGTCCTGAAAAACATCTTCCGCCATCGAAAAACGCCGTATCGAGAGCTGGCGAAAAATACCGCCCAGCTTTACATCTTCTTCGCCCTTGCCAAGCTCTTCTTCGCTCGGCGTACGCTCCGCAACCCCGCCAGACCATGAACGGACGCCAAGCCCACGCCAAACTCATGGTGCCAGCAGAAAATCACCCATCCGCAGGCCTTCAGATCGTCTATTTCGCGAGGAAAAGTCAGCGGTCGCTCCAGTCATTATTAAAAATGATCTACGCCAACCACCCCGTGGTTCCGCGGGTGCCTTATTCAGCGATTCTAAATCGAAAAGATAAATGAACATGGCAATTATTCCTCGATTGCATCAAATAACTTTAAAAACGACTTTATGAAAACCCATACAACTGATCCAAGAAGCAATCAGCCAGTATGTCTACTACTTGGAATCCTGCTCATCGCAGCAATCGCGTTTCCACTCATCTGTGCGTGGAAAGGGTTCCCACTGAACCGAGACATCCATCTTGGAACTGCCATTGAATACAGCAAGCATTCCATTGACATCCGCCACACCCAGATCGTCGGGTTCAACGCCACCGGCACGCCGACCATTCAGGAATTTCCAATCTGGCAGATCCTAGCCGGCGGGGCGCTGAAAGTCTGCGGCCCCTGGCGTGGGTGGGCCAACGTGGTCTCGATCCTGATCTTCATCACCGCGCTCTATCCGCTCTACATGCTTGGAAAATCCACAATGGGCCAGCGCGGCGGCCTATGGACGGTGGTATTCTTCCTCACGCAACCGCTGGTGTTCAAGTATTTCGGACTAGCCAGCACGGATGGCACATCCCTCACCGCTATGGTCTGGTTTCTCTATCTCGGATCTAAGTTGGTGTCGGCGCCAACCTTTCGGGTCTCACTGTGGCTGGTGGCACTCATAGCTGGTACCGCCACAGCACTGTTGAAACTCCCATTTTTCATGGCAACTGGCATCGCCCTCTTCGCCTATCACCTGTTCGTCAACGCAAAATCATTCAAACACTTAGTCTCACTGGGGTCGTTAGGACTCTGCGCCGGAATCGTCTTTTTGGCATGGACGAAATACACCGAACACCTCCAGGCGGGGGCATTGTTCCCATTAGTCGATTTACGAATATCCGACCCTGAAATCTTTTTATGGTATTTCGGCGACCTGAAATATCGTCTCACCCCTAGTGTCTGGATCAAAGGCGGCTGGAGGGTCCTCAACTGCCTTTTCGGAAGTTTTGTATTATTTGGTCTTTGCGCTTTCGGCATTTTAAAATCACGTAAATTTCTATTGCCAATTTGCCTGATTGGCGGATGCGGAGTCACCACATTGGTATTTACCCCTCTCATTCTCCATCACAGTCATTACTACCTTATGCTGGCTCCCGCAGTCGCGATGCTCTGCGCGCATGCCTTTCTCTGGCTGAAAGATTCCTTTTCGATGACTGCTCGTCGCGAACAGGGATTTGTAGCGGTTGTCGCAATCTTACTATTTCTTTCGCTGGTCCAAGGGCTGATCGGGATGAAAGTCACTCTGGATTTCGATCCTTATAGCGCACGGATTGCCTCGGTCGTGGCAAACCACACGCTAGCTACTGATAAACTCCTGATTCAGGGGGGCGGTTGGGGAGGTGAAATCCTTACTCTTTCCGACCGGACTGGGCTGTCCATCTGGAGCACAAAGTTCATCGAAGACCCAATAAATTTGCAGAAGCTGAAAGATCTCGGCTACAACAAACTGGTGATGATTAGTGAATCACCCCTGTTGCATGCCGTCCAAGTTACCAATCCAGGAGATTCGAATAGAAAGAGAGAAACCTATCAAAACAAACGAACCATGTTCGTCGAACATTGGCCAATTGTCTATCAGACCGAGGATATCATCGTTCAAGATATTCCCTGAGACCGATTCCTATCACCCTCCCGACTCACTTGAAGTTAGTCTGTTTTCCACACTCCAGCGCAGCGCGGGCTCTGTTGCTAAAAAGAAAAATGGCTGCGTTGATCTGAATTTATGGCCGTGCCGCGGGTCGATTCAGGATGGTCGACGGGCAAGCCATTCTCATCCGCCGAGTAGCGCCGCCTCGGGTGGCAGGCTGGGGAGCCACTTCCCATCGAGATATCAGCGCCGCAGGCGAGTCAACAAAAGGCTCCAGCGTTGCGACACGTACCATCGCCCCATGATGTCTCGGATCTGCCGCAAAATAAAGGGGCTGCAAGGAATGACATTTGGCTAAGACCATTCATCTTGGACTTTGGATGATCGGAGGAACGATCAAAACCTCGTTCATTGCCAGCCATGATAATCCAACTCTCGTGCAACCGCGTGCCGCG
>JBAWZW010000293.1:0-3245 GCA_037142835.1 Verrucomicrobiota bacterium | reverse complement strand
GCCCGTTGATCAGGCGCTCCATGCTTCCCTTAAAGAGTTCTCCACCAAAATGGATCAACAGGCCAAACTTTAGGGAACCACTCATTGAATCGGGTTCCATGCCTTGGCGTGAATTTCAAGTCCCCACAACCGCGCAGAAACCATGGCGCTTTTCCCAGAAGCCGGATTTGAGGACCAAAACCACGCCGAATCCTCTCGTGCCGGTTAAATCATCGGCTCCCTAAATAAAATCTTCCCTTGTTTCCCATTCTCCTGCTACTTCACCCCCCACTTCGCCATTATGAAATCTCCTCGCAACTCTCTCCAGCACCTCACCCGCCTCTTCTCCATCGCCGCTATCCTCCTCAGCGTCGCCCCCTCCCCAGCCCAACTTCCCCTCCAAAAAGAGGATGTCATCTGCCTCATCGGCAACGGCTTAGCCGACCGCATGCAACACGATGGCTGGGTCGAAACCGCCATCCAAAGTAAACTCCCCGAACTCCATCTCTCCTTCCGAAACCTCGCCATCAACGGCGATTCCGTCACCAATCGCCCCCGCCACCAAGGCTTCCTCACCCCCGAAGCCTCCCTCACCCTCTGCAAGGCCGATGTCATCTTCACTTTCTTCGGCTACAATGAATCCTTCGCCGGGGAAGCCGGTCTCCCCAAATTCAAAGCCGATCTCTCCGCGATGATCGATAAATATCGCGCCATCAACTTCAACGGCAAATCCGCCCCCCGCTTCGTCCTCTTCTCCCCCATCGCCCACGAAGATCGCAAAAGCCCCAACCTCCCCAACGGCGCCAGCAATAACGTCAACCTCGCCCTCTACACCGCCGCCATCAAACAAGTCGCCGAAGAAAAATCCGTCGCCTTCATCGACCTCTTCGCCACCACCCAAGCCCGCTATTCCCAAGCCAAATCCCCCCTCACCCTCAACGGCATCCACCCCCTCCCCGAAGGCAATCGCCAAATCGGCGAAATCATCGCCTCCGCCCTCACCGGCCAAACCGTCGCCACCTCCCCAACCCTCGAACCCCTCCGCCAAGCCGTCATCGATAAAGACATCCACTGGCATAACCGCTACCGCGCCACCGACGGCAATGACATCTGGGGCGGTCGCTCGGGCCTCAAATTCGTCAACGGCCAGTCCAACGCCGAGGTCCTCCAACACGAACTCAAAATGCTCGATGTCATGACCGCCAACCGCGACGCCAAAGTCTGGGCGACCGCCGCCCACCAAACCTTCACCGTCTCCGATGCCAATGTCCCTCCACCCATCGTGGTCATCTCCAATGTCGGCGGAAAAAGCCAAAGTTCCAATGCCCAAAAGGAAGGAAACTCCGACTACCTGTCCGGCCAAGACGCCATCGCCAAAATCAAAATCCCCGACGGCTTCGAACTCAATCTCTTCGCCGATGAATCCCGCTTCCCCAACATGGCCAACCCCGTCCAACTCCAAGTCGATGCCAAAGGCCGCCTCTGGGCCGCTTGCTGGAACACTTACCCCAAATGGGAACCCCTCAAACCCATGACCGATTGCCTCCTCATCTTCACCGACACCAATCACGACGGCGTCGCCGACAAAGTCACCGAATTCGCGAAAGTCCAAAACCCCCTCGGCTTCGAATTCTGGAACGGCGGCGTCATCGTCACCTCCCAACCCGATATCCTCTTCCTCAAAGACACCGACGGCGATGACGTCGCCGATGTCCGCATCGTCCTCTTCCAAGGAATCGACTCCGCCGATACCCATCATGCCGCCAATAACCTCATCTACGGCCCCGATGGCGCCATCTACTGGCAGAGCGGTATCTTCCTCCAAAACGCCTTCGAACATCCCTGGGGACCAGCCCTCCACTCCACCGCCTCTGGCATGTATCGCTTCGATCCCCGCACCTATGCCATCACTTTCCACGCAGGTAATAGCCCAAACCCCCACGGCATCTCCTTCGATCGCTGGGGCTACCACTTCGCCAACGATGGCACCGGGGGCAATTCTTTCCAAGTCGTCCCTTCAGGCAATGGCTTCAAAATGCAGCAACTCCTGAAAATGCAGGTCCGCCCAGTCCCCGCAGACACCATCGTCTCCAGCGAAAACTTCCCCGAAGAGCTCCAACAAGATTTCCTCGTCCTCAATACCATCGGCTACCTCGGCATCAAACACTACCAACTCCACCGCGAAGGCTTCACCGATGGCAACAAAACCTTCGGCTTTGGCCAAGTCTGGGGCACCCCAACCGACGATTTCCTCAAAAGCGATGACAAAAATTTCCGCCCCTCCGACGCCATCTTCGGTGCCGATGGCGCCCTCTACATCGCCGATTGGCAAAACCTCATCATCGGTCACATGCAACACAATATCCGTGACCCCAACCGCGACCACGCCCACGGACGCATCTATCGCCTCGTCAACAAAAATCGCCCCCTCCAAAAACCCGTAGCCATCGCCGGACTCCCCATTCCCGCGCTCCTCGAAAATCTCAAACATCCCGTCGATGGCGTTCGCCAACGCACCCACGTCGAACTCAGTGGCCGCGACTCCAAAGAAGTCATCGCCGCCACCCAAGAGTGGATTAAACAATTCGACCCCACCAAAGACGCCGATGCCCATCACCTCCTCGAGGCCCTCTGGATCCATCAACAACACAATGTCCGCAATCTCCCCCTCCTCGAAGCGGTCCTCAATTCACCCAACCCACACGCCAAACTCGCCGCCGCCACCGTCAAACACCTCTGGGGCCCAGCCGATCCCACCAAAGGCAAAATGCTCGCCAAAATCGACGAAGTCGTCGCCAAGGTGGTCGTCAATGTCCCCGCCCGCCTCACCGGTGATGCCGCCAAACTCTACACCCTCGGCGCTAATGTCTTCGCCCGCGACGGCCATTGCACCACCTGCCACCAGCCCACTGGCGCGGGTCTCGCCCCCACTTATCCCCCACTCGATGGCAGCCCATGGGTCACAGGCAGCGAAGATCGCCTCATCAAACTCACCCTCCACGGTCTCTGGGGCCCCATCGATGTCAAAGGCGTCGCCTACGACCCCGCCAAAGGCGTCCCTCCCATGACCCAGTTCGGCGCCCTCCTCAGCAACGAAGAAATCGCCGGCGTCCTCACCTACGTCCGCAACTCCTGGAGCAATCAAGCCGCCCCCGTCCTTCCTGCCTCCGTCGAAAAAGTCCGCGAAGCCACCAAATCAAGAACCATCTTCTGGAAACCAGAAGAGCTCCTCAAACTCCACCCCCTCGAGTAACCCCCGCTCACCC
>JBAWZW010000292.1:0-3258 GCA_037142835.1 Verrucomicrobiota bacterium | reverse complement strand
AGACTCCTCAAAGAATCCCCCCCGGGCACTCTCCCAAATCGCGCTCCCCCAGAGTCCCTGGGGGAGCGGATTGTGGGAGAGTGCCCGTGGGGGATTCTTTGAGGATTCTGGGGTGGGGGGGATGGAGTTTAGTTACCGATGCTGCTCACGAGAGGAGTCGAACCTCCACGAGTTTCCCCATACGGTTCTGAGCCGTACGCGTCTGCCATTCCGCCACGTGAGCTTTGCATTGATAAAGAACGACTTTTAGGGTCGAGGGACAGGGGAGACTAGGGGCTGAGGATAAAAAAGCAACGGGAAATTTGAGGAAAGGTTAGCTGATGCGCATGGGCATGATGACATAGAGGAAGGGGGTGGGAATCTTGATGACTCCGGGGCTCATTTCGTCGATGAGATCGAGAAAGATTTCGTCTTCGGTGAGGGCGCGGAGAGGTGCTTGGAGGAATTCGGGATTAAAGGCGATGGATAAATCGCGGCCTTTGTAGGCGACGGCGATGGACTCGTTGGATTCGCCGACGCCGTTGGCGGAGGAGGCGATTTCGAGATTATTTTTGGTGAAAGTGAGTTTGACCGAGCCACTTTTGTCGTTATTGAGGAGGGAGACGCGGTGGACGGCGTTGAGGAAAGACTCGCGTTCGAGGGTGATGCGTTCTTTGGCATCGCCTGGGATGACTTGTTGATAATTGGGATAATTGCCTTCGACCATTTTGGAGATGATGAGTTTGTCTCCGATTTCGAAAGCGATTTGGTTGTCGCCGATGACGATTTGGACATCGCCTTCGTTACCGATGAGGCGACCGAGTTCATTGACGCACTTGGTGGGAACGATGACATCGAGTTCGTCACTTTTGGGGAATTCGACTTCCACGTGAACGAGGGCGAGGCGTCGACCATCGGTGGCGACCATGGTGAGGCGTTCATCTTTGAAGGAGAAAAAGATTCCATTGAGGACATAGCGGGTGTCATCACTGGAGATGGCATAGCTGGTTTTTTTGAGGGCATCGCGGAGATCTTTTTGGCGAAGAGTGTAGCGTTTTGCCTCAGCGAATTTGGGGAGGGCAGGGAATTCTTCTTCGCCTAAGCCATTGATTTTGAAGAAGCTGGGGCCTGAGCGGATGGAAGTGGCGTGTTTGGAATCGACTTCGATTTGAACTTCGGCGCCGGGGAGTTCGCGAATGATGCTGGCGAGTCGGCGAACAGGGAGAGTGGTGGAGCCATCTTTTTCGCTTTGGACGGTGATGACATCGGTGACGCCGTAATCGAGATCAGTGGTGGTGAGGCGGAGTTGGCCGTTGGCGGAGCGGAGGAGCACATTGGAGAGGATGGGCAGGGTGGTGCGGGTGCTGACGACATTTTGGACCGATTGGAGACCGGCGAGGAGTTTCTCTTTGCTGACGCTGAATTTCATAGGGAATTTAAATTTGAGGAAGTGAAAAGGAAGCGTGAGAGCCTGCCAATCTTTTTCGATGAGCAGGCGGATTATTTGGGGTGAGTGAGGCTAGCGAGCGAGTTGATTATCGAGGAAGGAGACGACGTTGCGGGTTTTTTCTTCGTCTTGGATTTTTTTGCGGACGAGGCGATGGGCATGGAGAACCGTTCCGTGGTCGCGGCCTCCGAAAGCTTCGCCGATTTCGCTGAGGGAGCTTTTGGTGAGTTCTCGGGCGAGATACATGGCGATTTGGCGTGGGAAAGCGATATTTGCGGGGCGCCGTTTGCTGGTCATATCGGCGACGCGGATATCGAAGTGTTCGGCGACGCGTCGTTGGATTTGTTCGATGGTGATGGCGCGTCGGGCTTCTTCGTGGAGGATATCTTTGAGGAGATGCTCGATTTTATCTGGGGGCGGGGTTTGGCCTTCGTGGAGAGAGATGTAAGCGGCCACGCGCATGAGGGCGCCTTCGAGGCGGCGGACATTGGAGCGGATGCGTTCGGCGAGGAAGTCGATGATTTCTGGGGGCAATTTGATGCTGAGGCTTTCGGCCTTTTTGCGGAGGATGGCGATCCGGGTTTCGGTATCTGGGAGTTGGAGTTCGGCGGTGAGGCCCCATTCGAAGCGGGAGACGAGGCGGGTTTCGAGATTAGCGATTTCGGAGGGGGGGCGATCGCTGCAGAGGACGATTTGTTTATGGCCGTCGAAGAGGGTATTGAAGGTGTGAAAGAATTCTTCTTGGGTGCGGCCTTTATCGGCGAGGAACTGGATATCATCGATGAGGAGGACATCGGCTTGGCGGTAGCGTTTGCGGAATTTGATCAGGGAATTATTTTGGATGGCGTCGATGAAGTCATTGGTGAAGGCTTCGCTGGTGATGTAGACGACTTTGGCCTTCTTTTTGGCGGCGATGGAATTGCCGATGGCGTGCATGAGGTGGGTTTTGCCTAAGCCGACGCCGCCGTAGATGAAGAGGGGATTATAGGTTTTGGCGGGGGAATCGGCGACGGCTTTGCAGGCGGCTTGGGCGAACTGGTTATTGGTACCGACGACGAAATCGGCGAAAGTGTTTTTGGGGTTGATGCCATTGAGTCGGGAATCTGGGGGGCGATTTTCTGGTGGGGGTTGTGGGGATTTTTGGGTGGAGGAATTGGTGGTGGGGGAGTCGGTGGGAGCGGGGATGGATTCGCCGCTGAAGATGAAGCGAATGTCGAGTGGGGATTGGAGGACGAGGAGGACGGCGGCGCGGAGGAGATTGAGGTAATTGGTTTCGATCCAGACTTGGTAGATGTGATTGGGGACGCTGAGGGTGATGAATTGGGGGTCGATTTCGACGAGTTGGATCTCTTTGAACCAGCGGTTAAAGGTATCGGGGCTGACGTCCGTTTTGAGGGCCGCGGAGATGGACTCCCAAACTTCCATAATGCCAGAGTTTTTTAGTACTTTATTCACGGGATGATGGGGTTCTTGGGTGTTGGGGATTGGTGATGGTGCGGGGTGTGGTGTTGGGGGGTAAGTGGCTTGTGGAGAAGGGGTATTTGGAGGGGGCATGAGGGGATTTGGAAATTTGAGGGTGATATAAAGTGTTGGTGGGGAGTGATTTGGGAGTGGCTTCAATGTGGAACGCTGAATGGAGCGAGGTAGCGAGATTGCTGGGTTGGAAAAGCCCGATAGGGGAGTGCTGAGACGGACAATTCGGAGATGTTTGGTATTTATTCACAAGTTATTCACAGGGTTAAGACTCTCGTCTCGCCGTGTGGCTGGAGGTTAAATTTCTGGGGGAAATTCGCCAAGAAAATAGCGTAAAAAGGGGGGGATTTATTTTGGGG
>JBAWZW010000291.1:0-3295 GCA_037142835.1 Verrucomicrobiota bacterium | reverse complement strand
CTCCACCCCCACCAGTCACTTTTCCCCTCGATCCCGTATTCTCCTCCCCACCCACGATTAGCGCCGGCTCCGCTATCCTCCTCGACGCCGCCACCGGCCAAGTCCTCCTCGAAATCAATCCCGACCAACGTCGCCCCGTCGCCAGTACCCAAAAACTCCTCACCGCCCTCATCGTTGCCGAAGACGGCGATCTCGACGAAATCATCCGCGTCGTCGAAAGCGATACCTGGGTGGAACCCTCCATGCTCTACATCAAGCCAGGCAACCGTTACTCCCGACGCGATTTCCTAAATATCCTCCTCGTCCACAGCATGAACGATGTCGCCCGCGCCCTCGCCCGCGATAACGCTGGCTCGGTGGAACAGTTCGCCGACAAAATGAACGCCAAAGCCGCCGCCCTCGGGATGCGCAATTCCCACTTCGTCAACCCCAATGGCCTCCCCGCCTCCAACCAGTTCTCCACCGCTCGCGATATGTCCAAAGTCGCCCTCTCCGCCTACCGCAACCGCACGATCCGCGAAATCGTTCGCCAAAAATCCCTCCTCTGGACCTACAACGACGGCCGCACCCGCGTCTTCGAGACCACCAATAAAGTCCTCAAAGCCTACCCCTACTGCAACGGCATGAAAACCGGCTACACCGAAGCCGCGGGCCGTTGCCTCATCTCCAGCGCCTCCCGCGCCGGTCGCCATGTCATCGCCGTGGTCCTCGGCGATACCCGGAATATCCCCGTCGATTCCTACCGCCTCCTCGCTTACGGTCTCTCGCTCTAATCACCCCCGGCTCATCAACCCAACCTCCCCAAAAGAAAAGTTTCCTAATCTTTTTTCCTCCCCTAGATTCCCTTCCCTGCACCACTTCCAAACTCCATCCTCACTTTCACCAATCCCTCAATCCTCCGCTTCATGATCCGCAAATCCTCAACCTTCCTCACCGCCTCCATCCTCGGCCTCTCCACCCTCGCCGCCATCGCAGGCGATAAATGGCCAAACATGGACTACGGCCGTTTCCTCTCCGCTTCTTACCAAAACACCAACGGCAAAACGACTCTCGATGGCCCCAAAGCAGGTTGCGCCACCAATAAAGGCATCGCCGTCAAACTCGGATCCAACGGCGAAGCCTCCCAACTCTTTGATACCGAACTCGTTCGCATGGCTGGCGGCTGGACGGGCGGCTGGGTGGAACGCCGAGGCGTGACCTTCGACGGCGGCCACGGCGGCAACCCCAAACCCGCCAACAGCGCCAATCTTTTCTTCCAAACCAACCCCGGCCCCACTTGGAGCAAGGGCGATGACCTCAAAGATCCCCGCAAAATCCCCTCGGGGCCAGGCGCCGCCACCATCCCCCTCGGTCCGCTCCCCAAAGAATGGGCAAAGTATCGCGGCCTCTATCTCCATGGCGATAATGTCGTTTTCGCCTACACCGTCGGCGAGGCCTCGCTCCTCGAAATGCCCGCCCTCGAAAAGGCCGGGGATGTCCCCCTCCTCACCCGCACTTTCAATGTCCTCACCTCAGGCGCCCCCTCCACGCTCGTCCTCTCCGATGCCCCAGAAGGCGCGGTCGCCACCCTCGAAGGCGAGGTCGCCATCTCCCCCAATGACGCCAAAAATCCCGACCTGCGCACAGTCATCGGCGTCGTCGATGCCCCCGCAGGCGCGAAACTCCAAGCCGAAGGCAATCGGGTCACCCTGAAACTCCCCGCTTTCACCAAAGCCTCCGCCTTCAAAGTCGTCTACGCCAAAGGCCCCAGCGCCGACGCCGCCGCCCTCACCGCCGCCATCAAATCCGCCGCCAAACCCGCCGATCTCGCCCCCTTCACCAAAGGCGGCCCCGGCCACTGGAAAGAAACCGTCAAGGCCAAAGGCGTCCTCGGACAGCCCAACCCCAATTTCCCTTACGTGGTCGATGACCTCCAAGTCCCCCTCGAAAACCCCTACAAATCCGGCATCCGCATCGGGGGCCTCGATTTCTTTAAAGACGGTCGGGTCGCTTTCTGCACCTGGAATGGCGATGTCTGGATCGGCAAAGGCATCGACTCCGATCTCGCCTCCATCGAATGGCAACGCTACGCCACTGGCCTCTTCCAAGCGCTCGGTCTGAAAATCGTCGACGACCAAGTCTACGTCCTCGGCCGCGACCAAATCACCCGCCTCCACGACCTCAATAACGACGGCGAAGCCGATTTCTACGAAAACTTTAACAACGATTTCCAAGTCACCCCCGCCTTCCACGAATTCGCGTTCGGTCTCGATGTCGATTCCCAAGGCAACTTCTACTCCGCCAAAGGAGGCCCCGTAAAACAAGGCGGCCGAGGCTGGGAACCCCTCAGCGATCACAGCGGTTGCCTCTTCAAAATCTCCAAAGACGGACAGAAATTCGAAATCTTCGCCACCGGTCTCCGCGCCCCCAACGGCATCGGCATGGGCCCCAATGACGAAGTCTCCAACGGCGATAACGAAGGCACTTGGGTCCCCGCCGATTACATCCATATCTCCAAACAAGGCGACTTCATCGAAGTCCCCGACCTCGCCCACAAACCCACGGCTCCAACCACTCCCGGTGCCCATATCTGCTGGATCCCCAAAGACATGTGCAACTCCAACGGTGGCCAAGTCTGGGTGACCAGCGACAAATGGGGCCCGCTCAAAGGCCAAATGCTCTACCTCAGCTACGGCCAATCCTCGCTCTTTAGCGTCCTCCAAGAGCGCGTCGGCGAGATCCCCCAAGGCGGCGTGGTTCGCTTCCCGCTCACCTTCGCCAGCGGACTGAGCCGCGCCCGCTTCAACCCCGTCGACGGCCAACTCTATGTCTCTGGCCTCAAAGGCTGGCAAACCAACGCCGCCCGCGACGGCGCCATCCAACGTGTCCGCTACACCGGGGGCGCGCTCACCATGCAAAACAGCATCCACTTCACCGATAAAGGCATCCGCATCGACTTCACCAGCCCCCTCGATTCCACCACCGCCGCTGAAGCCGCCAACTACTCGGTCATCCAATACAATTACCTCTGGTCCTCCAATTACGGCTCCGACAAATACAAAGTCTCCGCCGCCAACCAGAAAGGCACGGAACCCCTCCCCATCACCGCCGTGACCCTTTCTCCAGACAAAAAATCCGTCTTCCTCGAAATCGCCGGCCTCAAACCCGTCATGCAAATCGAAGTCAAGATGAACATCAAAACCGCCGCCGGCACCCCCATCCCCGAGCGCATCGCCGCCACCATCAACACCGTGGCACCCGACTCCACCCCCGGCAAAACCTACCTCTCCATCAAAAAATAACCCACCCCCTCAAG
>JBAWZW010000290.1:0-3308 GCA_037142835.1 Verrucomicrobiota bacterium | reverse complement strand
ATTCGCGCCAGTGGACAAGTCCTCTTCGACTGGAATTCGACAACCAACGAAATCGCTTACGACGGAGATTTAGAGCGCATGCTCGGTTATACCCCCTCAGAAATGGCGGGAGGATTGGCGACCCTTAGAAAACTCATTCACCCTGAACATCTTCGGTCTTTCGATAGCGAAATCCACCGGGTCACTGGCACCCGCGATCCTTTCCACTTAGAATTTCTCGTCTGCCATAAAGATGCCAGCTACCGGGCCATCCGCGCCCAAGGACACTTCTTTCTCGATCGCACTGGGCAAATCGGACGGATGATCGGCTTCTTATCCGATATCTCTCACCAGCGAAATGCCCAAGAAGCTCTCGAACAAACTCAGGCAACGCTCGAAACCCGCGTGGAACAACGCACCTCAGAACTCGCCGAAGCCTACGCCATCATTAAAGATCAAGCCATTGAGCAAGAGACGATTGCCAACCTTGGTCGGCAAGCCTTGCGAGGGGTAGCGCTCAGCAATTTAATCAAAGAATCCAGCGAGGCCGTCCGAAAAGTCCTCCACGCCGACTACTGCTCCGTCCTTCAAGTCCAACCAAGTCAAGACGAACTCCTTGCCACGGGACAATCCGGCTGGCCCGATCCAGATATTTGCCTCGAGGTCCCCCTCGGGAACCGCTCGCAATCAGGATTCACCCTAGAAATTCGCCGCCCAGTGATCGTCACCGATATGGCGACCGAAACTAGATTCTCCCCATCCGAATCCGTGATCAGTCACGGAGTGGTCAGCAGCGCAAGCGTGGTCATCGGTTCGGACGACCGCGCATTCGGAGTCCTCGCGGTTTTCTCTAAAAATCCTCGGGACTTTAATCCCCAAGCCATCCACTTCCTCCAATCCATCGCCAATGTCCTCGCCGAGGCCATTCGCCGCGAACACGACGATGTCTTCATTCGTTATGCCCACAAAAAGTCGATGGTCGCCAACCGCACCAAAGCGGAATTCCTCTCCAGCATGAGCCATGAACTGCGAACTCCCCTCAATGTCATTTTTGGCTTCACCCAACTGCTCCAACTCGATCGTCCCACTCCCAGCCAGTTGGAAAGTATCGAACACATCGCTAAAGCGGGAAAACACCTCCTCACCCTCATCGACGAACTCCTCGAAATCGCCGGCCCCAAGAACCAAGAAGCCCCTGCCCCCTCTGGCCAAATTTCCCAGACCCTCGACTCCACCGCCTTACCTAGCGTCGCCATTCTCTATATCGAAGATCAACCGTTGAACCAACGACTCGTCGAGCGCATTCTCCAGCCCTATACGCAGTATCGCTTGATCAGTAGTACTTTGGGTGCCGATGGCATCGAGTCCGCAAAAAAACATCGCCCCGATTTGATCCTCCTCGACCTCAATCTCCCCGACATGCGGGGCGATGAGGTCCTCCATCAACTCAAAGCCGATCCTACCACCCGCCATATCCCCGTCGTCATGGTCAGCGCAGACGCCATGCAAGGGCGATCCGACCAACTCCGCCAACAAGGGGCTAGTGCCTACATTTCTAAACCATATAAGGTAACTGAACTTCTCGAGACCATCATAGAAACGCTTACCCCAAGCCCTCATTCACTCGATTAAATTCCTTACCCTCTTCCATCCCTATCTATCTCCCAATCAATGAGACGCGCCATTTATCCAGGAAGCTTCGATCCTATCACCAATGGTCATTTGGACGTGATCGAACGCGCCGCCAAACTCTTTGACCAAGTGATCGTGGCCGTCGCGGTCAATGACCAAAAACAAAGTCTTTTTACCGCAGAAGAACGCGTCCGCCTCATTGAAAAAGGCGTCAAAGATTTACCCAATGTCACCGTCGCTAGCTTCTCAGGCTTGCTCGTTGAATTCGCCCGCCGACAATCAGCCAATGCCGTCGTCCGAGGCCTCCGCGCCGTCTCTGACTTTGAATTCGAATTTCAAATGGCTCTCATGAATCGCAAGCTCGACGAACAAATCGAGACGATTTTCCTCATGCCCGCAGAGCAATACACTTATCTCAGCTCCAGAATCGTCAAAGAGGTCAGCCGATTCGGTGGAAATATCCAACCGTTTGTGCCAGAGTGTGTCGAAGTAGCGCTCAAAATAAAAATGACCGCAATGACTCAGCAAAAATCACCCAATGAAAGTCCACACTAAACAGATTCCTGACCACGGTCTTCACCTCGAAGGAACCGAGAATCACCAAATCCTCGACCTCCATGAAGATGGGGTGAAACCAGTCAGCGATGTCCGCTACTCGCTCGATGTCGGATTAAGTGATGGAGGCCTGTTCGCCACCGGCCAAGTAGGCGTCGATTTAGAACTAGTCTGCGTCTCTTGCCTCGAAACGTTTCTTTACCCATTGGAAATCAACGACTTTGCTCTTCAAATGGAGCTCAATGGCTCCGAATCCGTCGACTTAACTCCCCTCGTTCGAGAAGACCTTTTACTCGCCCTTCCTCCTCACCCTCATTGTGATTGGAACGGTGAAAAAGTCTGCCAAAGCGTCTCCATTCGTCCAAAAGCCGCTCCTTCAACCGAGGTGCTTCCCCCAAAGCCAGACGCCTGGGGCGCCTTAGATCACCTGAAAATAAATTAGGTAACCATAGGAACGCCCCACCCCGCCTGAACCAAGTACCATCCCGAACAGACCATCACTTGCACAAACCTGTTTCAGCTATCCCCATCCGGGAGGGATCCCAGCCATTGGCCGGAGGTTGAGCGAGGAACGAGCGACACCCCCGGAATTCCCTCAAAACGCCCCCGACCCCGACCGGGGTCGCAGCCTCGTAGGAAATAAATAAACAGACCGGTGAGTTGCTCCCCACAACGCCCTACCCGCCACCCACACTGCGCCCCGTCTCCGTTGTAGCCGGGTTCACTGTGCCCGGCAAGCCCCCGCCACTCACACTGCCCCGCCTTTAAAACTGGTGAATGCACCGCGGCGCACTCATCACCATCCCCCAATCACCTGCATTCCTGCCTTCAAACATCCCAAAATTCGCTAGCCACAACGCTTCATCTGCTTATTCAAAGAATCACCAGCCAAAGAGCACGAGGATTTCTTCCGAAAGGCACACCGAACACCGCTTACTTTTTGTCCTTATCTTTGTCTTTATCCTTATCCTTACTCTTTTCACCCCCTCGCGAACTTTGGCCACTAGAAGCCTCATTTCCATCACTCCCCGATGAGGAAGTCGGTCCACCACGCACAGGTTGCACCTGGCGTTGCGCCGCTTCAACTGCTTGCTGGCGAATTGCCCGTTGTTGCTCACGCTG
Source organism: Verrucomicrobiota bacterium (assembly GCA_037142835.1). Taxonomy (GTDB): domain Bacteria; phylum Verrucomicrobiota; class Verrucomicrobiia; order Chthoniobacterales; family Chthoniobacteraceae; genus Chthoniobacter. The sequence continues at coordinate 20 of JBAWZW010000290.1, read as the reverse complement.
ACGTTCCGCCGCCTGTTGCC
>JBAWZW010000289.1:0-3313 GCA_037142835.1 Verrucomicrobiota bacterium | reverse complement strand
CCTCCCTCCTCTCTCACCTCCAATCCGATATCTTCTCCCTCTCCTCAGAATCCCTCGAACCACCTCGCCCCCTCCCCCCCAACGATCGCTCCCTCCAAATCCATGCCGCCCATAGCCCCATCCGTGAACTCGAAGTCCTTCACGACCAATTACTTCAACTCTTCATCGATCAACCACACCTCGCCCCACGCGATATCCTCGTCTCCATCCCCGATCTCGAATCCTATGCCCCCCTCATCGATGCCGTCTTCGGTGCCTCCCTCATCAAGCCCGTCTCCGGGGCCCCAGAATCCCCCAACCTCCACATCCCCTACACCATCGCCGATCGCTCCCTCTCCCGCGAAAATCTCCTCGCCGATTCCTTCCTCCATTGCCTCGATCTCGCAGGCTCCCGCTTCCCCGCTTCCGCCGTCCTCGCCCTCCTCGATTCCCTACCCATCCGCGCCCAATTCCACCTCTCCGATGAGGATCTCCCCCTCATCCATCAATGGGTCGAAGCCACCAATATCCGCTGGGGCATCGATGCCAATCACCGCGCCTCCTTCAACTTCACCCCTTTCCCCGAAAATGCCTGGCGCACCGGCCTCTCCCAACTCCTCCTCGGTTACGCTCTCCCAGGCGACTCCGCCACGCTCTTCTCCGGGATCCTCCCTCACCCCCACATCGAAGGTCAACTCGCCCAAACCCTCGGAAACTTCGTCCATTTCACCGAACAACTCTTCCTCCATACCTCCAATCTCTCCTCCCCCCGACCCCTCGCCACTTGGTCCCTCGATCTCCGCGCCACTCTCCTCGCCCTCTTCTCCAGCGATGACTCTTTCGCCGATGATCTCCGCCCCGTCACCAATGCCATCCTCTCCCTCTCCAAAATCGCCTCTCTCGCCGAGCTCGATTCCCCTATCCCCTTCCCCATCATCCGCGCCGCCCTCGCCGATGCCTTCGCCGATTCCCAGTCCAGTCGCGGCTTCCTCGCCGGCTCGGTCACTTTCTCTGGCCTCAAACCCATGCGCAGTATCCCCTTCCCCGTCATCTGCCTCCTCGGCCTCAATGACGGCGCTTTCCCTCGCCGCGATCACCCCTCTTCCTTCGATCTCATCGCCTCCCAACCTCGCCGAGGCGATCGCTCGCTCCGCGACGATGATCGCTATCTCTTCCTCGAATCCATCCTCTCCGCTCGCCAATTCCTCTACCTCAGCTACACCGGCATCTCCACCAAAGATAACTCTCCCCTCCCCCCTTCCGTCCTCGTCACCGAACTCTTCGAACACCTCAAATCTCGCTTCTCCCTCCCCGATGACTTCATCACCCATCACAAACTCCAAGCCTTTAACTCCGCTTACTTCAACCACTCCCATCCCCAACTCTTTAGCTTCTCCACCGAAAACGCCACCACCGCCAAAACCGCTGCCAACCAACGATCTCTCCCTCCACCCTTCATCCCTCATCCCCTCCCCGCTCCCCCAGAAGAAACCCTCCACATCCACCTCAACCAACTCCTCAAATTCTTCGCCAATCCCTCCAAGTTCTTCCTCGAAGTATCCCTCAATCTCCGCCTCCCCTCCCCCGATTCCCCACCCAATGACTCCGAACCCTCCTCCCTCAATCACCTCGAAAAATATAAACTCCGCGACGACTTAGCCTCCCGAAGCCTCGCCAATGGTCACCTCTCCGCTGACCTCGCCGTCGCCTCCGCCTCAGGTCAACTCCCCATCGGTTACGCAGGCGCTTCCGCCTACGACGCCATCACCCAAGAGGTCGCCACCCTCCTCGCTCGTATCTCCACCCCCTTCGCCGAAACCATCCTCCCCCCCATCCCCGTCGACCTCTCCCTCGGCCGCTTCCACCTCACCGGCTCGCTCCCCAATCTCCGCCCCTCCGGCCTCTTCGCTTATCGCGTCGGCTCCCTCCGCCCCGTCGACAAAATCACCACCTGGATCTCCCACCTCATCCTCCAATTCGTCGCCCCTCCTCATCACCCTCGCATCTCCACTTTCTTCGCCAAAGAGGAAGAAATCTCTTTCGCTCCCGTCCCCATCCCCGAACCCCCTCTCCTCTCACTCCTCGAAGCCTTCGCCTCAGGCTCTCTCGCCCCTCTCCCCTTCTTTCCGAATTCCTCTTTCGCTTACGCCGAGCACCTCCACAAACCCACCTCAGCCAAAGAAAAAAAAGACTCCCGAGCCATTGTCTCCGTCCTCAATTGCTGGGAACCCACTTACCAAAACACCGGCCAACCCCCCGGCGAATCCGAAGATCCTCACTTCCAACTCGCGTTCCGAGGCTCCGAAGATCCTCTCAATCAAGACTTTCAATCCAAAGCCTCCGAACTCCTCGCACCACTCCTCAACGCCATCTCCTCCCCCACTCCACCCACCGAAGATCAGCCCTAATCCACCCCGCCCCATGCCCCTACTCCCTTTCCATCTCGCCACTGTCCCACTCCCCATCGGCATCACCCGCATCGAAGCCAGCGCCGGCACGGGCAAAACTTACACCCTCACCGCCCTCTTCCTCCGCCTCGTCGTCGAAGAAAATCTCCCCGTTAACTCCATCCTCGTTACCACTTTCACCATCGCCGCCACCGCCGAACTCCGCGACCGCATCCGCTCCCGCCTCCACCTCGCCCTCTCCCTCTTCACCCAAACCCCCACAGAAGACGCTCTCCTCGAAGAACTTCGCGACTCTTACCTCGCCAACGCCTCCACTTATCGCCCCCGCCTCGAAGCCGCCCTCCGCCAGTTCGACGACGCCTCCATCTCCACCATCCACGGCTTCTGCCAACGCCTCCTCCAAGAACGCGCCTTCGAATCCTCCCAAGCCTTCGATGCCGAACTCCTCACCGATTCCCAACCCCTCCTCCAAGAAGTCGCCGATGACTTCTGGCGTACCCAATTCTACCCCGCCCCCCCACGCCTCGCCGCCTTCGCCATCAATCGCCACCTCTCCGCCTCTTCCCTCGTCAATCTCCTCGCCAAAATCTCCAGCCACCCCACGCTCGAAATCCTCCCCCCTTACCGCCTCACTCACCTCGCCTCCTCCCAAGCCACCCTCCTCACCGCTTTCGATAATCTCCAAAAAACTTGGACCGACGGCGAACCCACTCTCCGCGAGATTTTTGCCGATGCCAACGCTTGGGCAAAGGCTGAATCAACCCTCCGCAAAATCATTACCAACTCCAAAAAGTGGAGCGATGGCAAACTCACCACCCTCATCCTCGATTCCCTCGACCATTGCTTCCAAAACCCCCACGCCCAACCCGCCGATTACCTCGCCCTCGTCGCTTTCACCACCGAAAATCTCATCGCATGTACAAAAG
>JBAWZW010000288.1:0-3337 GCA_037142835.1 Verrucomicrobiota bacterium | reverse complement strand
TCCGATCAAAAACCTCAAAAACCACCCCCGTATAATACGCCAATCCACGCACAATCGCGTAGTCAATCTCCACAAATTCCCCCAAACCGCGCGCCGTCAGATCCGCCAAAATCGCCACCAATTCCCCTACGGGCGTCTTCCCCCGCATAAATCCCAAAACCGCCTCCGCACTCATCCCAAACTTCGCCAACGCCAACTCGGTTTTCTCTACCGGTTGCCGCTCCGCTTTATCGACAATCTGAAAAAATTCATACTCGTCCGCCGCTTGACCTCCCGACTGCGCAAAAAACTCCTGCCACGCCGCCCGACTACTCAGTCGCACCACAAAATCCCCCGCTCCCAGACCAAACTCCCGGAGCACATCGATCACCACCGCCACCAATTCCCCATCCGCCGCCGCCGACGCTTCCCCGATCAAATCACAGTTCAACTGATAAAACTCCCGCAACCGCCCACGCTGCTGCTTCTCATAACGAAAAAATTGTGGCAAACAAAACCACTTCAACGGCTTCTTAAAATCCCGCTCCCGACTCGCCACCATCCGCGCCAGCGTCGGCGTCATCTCCGGCCGCATCGCCACATGACGCTCCCCCTTATCCACAAAATCAAAAAGCTGCCCCACCAATTCTCCCCCACTCTTCTTCTTATAAAGCTCGATCGACTCCAAAACCGGCCCGTCATACTCCACAAAACCCGAGCGCCTCACCACCGATCGCCACGTTTCCAAAATGTAATTCCGCCGAGCACATTCATCAGGAAAAAAATCGCGAAAACCAGGGAGCAGTTGCATCCCCCCAACAAAGGCGATCCCCACCACCCTTGCCAAGACGCTTCTCCTCTCTCCCCCGATTTTCTCGCTTTTTACTCTCGATCCATCCACTTTCCCCCCAATGATCGATCCCCAAGTTGCCCTCTTCCTCGCCGCCTCTGGCTTGGCCGCGGGCTTCATCGACTCCATCGCCGGCGGCGGCGGGCTGATCACCGTTCCCGCCCTCCTCGCCGTCGGACTCCCCCCCCAAATCGCCCTCGGCACAAACAAACTCCAATCCATCTGCGGCACTGCCATCGCCACCTACCACTACGGCCGCGCAGGCCTCTTTTCCTGGCACCGCCTCCGCCTCGCCCTCCTCATCACCGCCCTCGCCGCCACCCTCGGCGCCCTCGCCGTCCTCCTTGTTCCCCCAGGTTTCCTTCGCCAAATCATCCCCTGGCTCCTCATCGCCATCGCCATCTACTTCTGGTCTCAACCCCAACTCGGTCTCTCCGCCCGTACCCCGAAAATCGCCCCTCCACTCTTCGCTTGGCTCGCGGGCTCCACCCTCGGCTTCTACGATGGCTTCTTCGGCCCAGGCGTCGGCGCCTTTTGGATGCTCGCCTGCGTCCTCCTCGCGGGCCTCGACCTCCGCTCCGCCGTCGGCCACACCAAAGCCATGAACCTCGCCAGCAACGCCGGCTCCCTCATCGTCTTCCTCGCCGCGGGCCAAGTCCGCCTCGACTTCGCCGCCACCATGATCGTCGGCCAACTCCTCGGCGCCAAACTCGGCTCCCGTCTCGTCATCAAAAATGGCACAAAATTCATCCGCCCGATCTTTCTCACTGTCGTCATTCTCCTCGCCGCCCGACTCCTCTGGCCCCGCTCCCCGTGATTTTTCCCAATTTTCTTTTACCATCGCGCTTGACCACACACCCCGCTTCGTCCGATATCCCATTCCCTTCTTCCATCTCCATTATGAAAATCACCACCCTCTTCACCGCCCTCCTCTTCTCTCTCGCCACCGCTTTCTCCGCAGATCCCGCCCCCAAAAACCTCCTCCTCCTCGCGGGTCGCCCCTCCCACGGCCCCGGTGAACACGAACACAACGCGGGCGTTCTCCTCCTCAAAAAATGTCTCGATGCCAGCGGCCTCCCCGTAAAAACCACCGTCCATCTCAACGCCGAATGGCCTTCCCCAGAAGAACTTGCCCAAGCAGATACCATTCTCTTTTACGCTGATGGCGGTGGCGGCCACCCCATGCTCGCCGCCGATCACCTCGCCCAAATCACCAAAGAAATGAACCGTGGTGCGGGCTTCGTCTGCCTCCATTACGGCGTAGAATTTCCCGCCGAAAAGGGTGGACCTCAAGCCCTCGATTGGATGGGCGGCTTTTTCGAAGCCAATTGGAGCGTCAACCCCCACTGGGTCGCCGACTTTAAAGAACTCCCCAAACACCCCATCAGCAACGGCGTCCAACCTTTCTCCACCAGCGACGAATGGTATTTCCACATGCGCTTCGCCGCCGCCGATAAAGGAAAGCTCACCGAAATCCTCACCGCCATCGCCCCAGATTCCACGATGTCACGCAAAGATGGCCCTCACGAAGGCAACCCCGCCGTCCGCGCTGAAGTCGCCGCCCAAAAACCCCAAGCCGTCGCCTGGGCCTTCGAGCGCACCACGGGCGGTCGCGGCTTCGGCTTCACCGGTGGCCATTACCATAAAGGCTGGGGCCAAAACGATCAGCGAAAACTCGTCCTCAACGCCATCCTCTGGACCGCCCACGCCGATCTCCCCGCCACCGGCGTCCCCAGTCAGATCACCCCAGAAGAACTCGCCGCTAACCTCGACAAAAAGCGCTAGCCTTCAACCTTCCCCACCCTCCCCAGCGTGGAACAACCGCCGGAGCACCTCAGGATAGAGCTGGTGCTCAGCCTCCTGAATCCGCTCGTGCAAGCTCTCCGCCGTGTCGGTTGCCTCAATCGGCACCGTTTGCTGCCCGAGAATCTTCCCCGTATCCATCCCCGCATCCACAAAGTGCACAGTGCATCCCGTCTCCCCCACCCCAGCCACCAACGCCTGCTTCCACGCCTCCAAACCAGGAAACGCCGGCAATAACGAAGGGTGAATATTCACAATCCTCCCCCCAAAAGCCTCCAGCAACGGTGCCTTCACCATCCGCATATACCCCGCTAAAATCACCCAGTCCACCCTCGACGCCCGCAGCACATCCACCACCCGCTCCTCCGCCTCCGGCTCCATCTTCGACTTAAATCGCCCAGGCCCCACAAACTCCGCCCTCACCCCTCGGGCCCGCGCTAATTCCAAAATTTCCGCGTTCTCCACATCCGCAATCACCACCCCAATCTCCGCCGCCAACTCCCCACGCTCGATCGCACCCAAAATCGCCCGAAAATTCGATCCCTTCCCCGATCCCAATACCCCCAGCCGTGCCAGCATCACTTCATCCTTCCGATGGTTCCCGTAGTCGATTTCCCCGGCACGAGTGGCAAAAAACAAATCTCCGCCCCCACCCCCACTAAAGCCGCTCGCTCCTCAGGATCCAGCGTCTCCACCGTGTAATCC
>JBAWZW010000287.1:0-3341 GCA_037142835.1 Verrucomicrobiota bacterium | reverse complement strand
GGGGAATTTGCCAGAGGGGGGGTGAGGGGTGGAGGCGTTCGTCTTCGGCGGCTTGGGTTTCGGCCTGGCGTTTTTCGTTGATGCGGTGGAGGTGTCGATGGAGGGCGGCGGTGGCGGCGGCGAACATGAAGAAAGTGGGGCGGTATTCGAAGTCGACCATCCAGGAGGAGACCATATAGGTGACCACGAGGGCGAAGAGAATGCGGCGGACGCGTTCTTCGTCTGGGGTGGCGGTGGTGGCGGTGACGAGAGTCCGGAGGCAGGTGTAGAGGACGGCGAAGTGGAGGAAGAAGCCTATGTATCCGAGTTCGGCGCCGAGGCAGACGTAGGAGGAGTGGGGAGCTTTGTAGACGATGGGCATGGGGCGTTTGAGGGATTTTTCATCAAACTTGGTCCGTTTGAAGTGATATTTTCCTTCGAGAAAACTTTGTCTCCAGCCTTTGTATCCGACGCCGTAAGTGGTGGTGGTGAGGACTTTGTAGCCGTGTTTGAAGGCCATGACGCGGCCTTGGATGGCCTCATCGCTTTTGGACTTATTGAGTTCTGCCATTCTGGGGAGGAGGGAGAGAATGGCCCCACCGAAGAGGAGGCTAAAGACGACGATGATGATTTGGATGGATTTGGGGCGACCGAAAGCGAGGGTGGCGAGGAGAGTGGCGGAGCCGGAGACGAAGGCGCCTTTTGATTCGGTGAGGAAAACGCAGAAGCCGATGAGGGCGAAGAGGGCGACGCCGAGGGAGCGGAGGAAGATGGAGCGTTTGTAGATGCAGAAATAATAGATGAGGGGGATGGCGGGGATGACGCTGTGTCCGAGGGCGTTGGGGTTATTGAAGATGCTGAGATTGAGGGAGAGACGGCCTTTCATCACGCCATTGGTGAGGTCGGCGCTTCCGAGGGGATCGATGCCGATGGTGGAGAGGAGGGCGAGGGCGGCGATGGAGCAGATGAGGAAAGTCCACCAACCGGCGAATTTATTGAGGCGAGGGACAGTGTAGAGGGTTTGGGAGATGACGAGGTAGAAGATGTAGAGGTTGGCGGTATCTTTGAAGGTGTCGTAGGGGGAGGGGGAAGCGCCGACGATCCAGAGCCAGAAAGCGAGTACGGCCCAGTCGTGTGGGGTGGTGAAGAGGTCGCGTGGGCGGAATCCTTGGGGTCGAAGGAAGAGGGAGAGGAGACCAAAGAGCATGGTGATCCAGACGAAGTGGAGGGTACTGAAAGCGGAAGCCCACTCCTGAGGGCGGAGGTAATAGAAGATGAGGAAGAGAATGACGCAGACGAAATCCATTAGGGAGAGGGTAAATGGGATTGGTAGTGGGAGGCGTAGGCGTGTGCCATGGTGGAGAGGGAGAAAGAGGCGAGGACTTTGGCGCGGGCGTTGGCGCCCCATTGGGCGAGTGGAGATGGGGGGGTGAGGAGGGAAGCGAGATGGGAGGCGAGGGAGAGTGGGGAGGAGAGGTCAGCGATTCTGCCTTCGAGGCCATCGGCGATGAATTCTTCGTGACCGCAGGCGAGGTTAGCGAGGACGGGGACGCCTGAGGAGAGGGATTCGAGGGCGACATTGGAGAAGCCTTCGTTGAGGGAGGGTATCACGGTGAGATCGAGGGCGGGGTAGAGGGAGGCAGGGTTGGATTGGAAGCCGAGCCAGTGGATGCGATGGGAGAGTGGGCTGGAGTCGACGAGGGAGCGGGTGGGATTTTCGCGTGGGCCGCCGGTGCCTGCGATGACGAGGTGGAGGGAGGGGAATTGAGGGGCGATTTGGTGGAAGGCTTCGAGGAGGATGTGGTGTTGTTTGAAGGGGCCGAAACGGCCGACGATTCCGATGCAGGTGGCGTTGGTGGGGAGGCCGAGGGTGAGGCGGGCGAGGGAGGGATTGGCTGGGGTGAAGAGGGAGGAGTCGACGCCATTGGGGATGACGGAGATTTTTTCTGGGGGGAAGCCGAGTTGGAGGAGCTCGGTTTGCATGGGGCGGGAAACCGTGTGGATGGAGCGACAGGAGCGGTAGAGCCAGCGGCGTTGGCGGAGTCGGTGGGGGAGGAGATCGGCTGGGGAGAGTTGGCTATGTTCGCCGTGGGTGATGGGGGTGATGGAGCCGGCGACGGTGGCGAGGGAGGAGTAGATGAGGGGGCCGAGGTTGTGGGTATGGATGAGGTTGGGGCGGAGTTTGAGGATGAGTTTGGTGAGGCGAGCCACGGCGAGCGGGGAGAAGCCGTGGTGTTTTCCGAGGAGGGAGACGCGATGGGGATGGGGGAGACGATCGGCGAAAGCGCCCCGGCGTTCGAGGCAAGCAAAGTGGATTTCGAAGTCGAGGGGTTGGAGGGCGTGCGCCATATTGACCACTCCATTTTCCATTCCGCCGGGATCGAGGGAATTGACGACATGAAGAATTTTCAAGGTGTCGGGGTGGTGAAGGGTGGGCTATCTGGGGAGAAGAAAGTGAGCGAAGGCGCGGAGGCGAAAGAGGTGGGGTTCGGCGACGCGATTTGGGTGGAGGAAAAAGGGGTAAAGAAGGAAAGAGGTGAGGGAGAAGAGGATGGCTTTGGCGCGTTGGCCTTCGTCGAAGTGAGTATAAGCGACGAGGAAGTAATGGATGGAGAAGGCGCGGAGCCAGAAGGGGAGATCGGAGCGGGGGACGGCGGCATGGCGCCAAGCTTGGGAGAGGACGTGTTGGGTGTTGTCCTTCATGCGCCGAGCATTTTTGCTCATATTTTTGGGGTGTCGGCGGATGGAAGCGTGAGGTGTGCCGATGAGGAAAAAGCGGTGACCGCTGGCGGTGAGGCGGATCCAGAGGTCGCGATCTTCGGAGCTTTTGAGGGAGGGATTGAAGAGGAGATTTGGGGAGAGAGCGTGACGGCGGAGGACGATGGAGGAGGAGAGGGGTTGATTGCGGAGGCAGAAGTCGCGGACGGTGAGTTCGCGGGTATGGGAGGCGTTGTAGTGAGAGGTGGAGGTGATTTGGCTGAGGGAATCGATGCGGATGGTGCCGGTGGCGATGGCGCTGAAGGTGTCTGGGAGGGTAGAAAACTGATGGAGAACGGTTTCGAGGAAATCTGGGTGCCAGAGGTCATCGGCATCGAGGAAGGCGATGAAGGGGAATTTGGCGTGGTGGATGCCGGTATTTCTGGCGGCGGAGAGGCCGGCGTTGGGTTGGGGGAGGTAGCGGAGTCGGGGGTCGGAGAAGGATTGGACGACGTGGGCGGTTTGATCGGTGGAGCCGTCATCGACGACGAGGAGTTCGAGGAGAGGGTGAGATTGTTGGAGGACGGAGGCGATGGATTCTGGGAGGTAGTGGGCGTAGTTAAACGAGGGGATGATGACGGAGACGGCGAGGGGGTGTGTGGGGG
>JBAWZW010000286.1:0-3354 GCA_037142835.1 Verrucomicrobiota bacterium | reverse complement strand
GGTGAATGGGGGGGATGAGGGGGGCTTTCTTAGCGGATGGCGTTGTCTATTTTACTAGTGATCGTGCCAAAGCTCCGCTATGGAAAGCACCAGAAATCTAACTGGACGACGGTCGGACTCTGATTCTCGAATTCAGTTGAGAGAGGGGCACTGGGATTCCGTCGGTTACCCAGTCCGGAAAGTCGCTGCAAAAATAATCTTGAGTAAGCGGTCTGGAGGGCTAGGCTCGCGGCGGATGAAAATCATCGTGAAATCGACCGACTCAGCCAAATCGGCCTCTGGGGTACGCTCCTCATTTCAGAAATTCCGCTTGCAGCGTTTCCTCTTTACCCAAATCCCCCCTTTTTCCCGCAACCCCCTTTTCCCCGCCTCTGGTCCGGCTACCCACTCTTTCAACGGCCTCCACTTCAAAAAGCAAATTCCTAGGAATACGACCCCTGCGAGACCTTCTGGGTGCTCAAAAACGGAGAGATATGCGAGTTTGGCAAATACCATACCCAAAGGTTGTGGCTGGAGGCGTGGGATGCGATGGACAATGGCAACGAATAAGGGATCATAAGGAACCATAAGGGATCATAAGGAATCATAAGGGATCGATATGTTGAATCAATTGCAGCTTAAAAATTTCAAGGCTTGGACGGATACGGGTTTGGTTGACCTCAAGCCGGTCACCATGCTGTTGGGCACCAACTCATCGGGGAAGTCCACGCTGATTCAGAGTCTGCTGCTTTTGCGCCAAACAGTGCAGTCACCGGACCGGACGATTCATTTGAATTTGGGTGGCGACGAGCTCCACGATTTTTTTAATTTTGGTGAATTTGACAATGTTTTGACGCAGGGGGCGACTCCCCGGCAGTTTTCCATTCGGTTCGACTTTAAGCGGCCAGAAAAGAAGGGCGAAGTGACTGCGCTTAGTTTTCAATGCAGTTACGGGCAAACATCTTCGGGCGCGGTGGAGGTGCAATCCATGCGCCTCTGGCAAGCAGACGACCACCAAATTTCCCTAGTTCGCCGCGACAAAGGCGCCTACTCGCTGATGGTTAACGCCGAGTCGCAGGTGCGGATGAAGGGACGGGATCTGGCTCCGGAGCGGTCGATTGCCTTGCCAGCAATGGCCTTAACTGCATTGGGTGCGGATAGTGCCCTTGTGGAAGACATGAGTCTGGCGGTGCGTCGAGAATTAGAGAGCATTGTCTATTTGGGGCCTTTGCGCCGGAAGCCAGAGCGTGACTACGTGTGGAACAAGTCTAAGCCCGGCGAGGTGGGGGTGGACGGGCATAAGGCGATCGATGTTCTTTTGGCCAGCACCCTGTTGCGCGGCGAGGACAGGAGCGAAATTACTGACCGCGTTTCCTACTGGCTTAAGCGCATGAAAGTGGCAGAGAAGCTGGAGGTCCGGCAGATCGGTCGCTCCACCCGGTATGAAGTCGTCATCCACCGTGACGGTGTGATCGCGAACTTGCGCGATGTGGGGATTGGAATTTCGCAAGTCTTGCCCGTGCTGACGGTGGCCTATTTTGCACCCGCTGGCAGCACCATTCTGCTGGAGGAACCGGAGATCCATCTGCATCCCCTCGCGCAGTCTGTATTGGCTGAATTGTTTGTTGAGGTGAGCAAAGAGCGCAAAGTGCAGTTCATCGTGGAAACCCATTCCGAGCACTTATTTCGCCGTATGCAGACCCTGGTCGCCAATGAAAAAACCAAGGTGAGTGATTGCGCGATGTACTTTGTTGAAAAGGGCGAGCGTGGCGCTGAGTTGCGTCTGCTTAATCTCGATGAATATGGGCGTTTGACCAACTGGCCTGATCACTTCTTTGGCGACGCTATGGGGGAGACGCGTGAACAAGCCCGAATGATGTTCGAACGCAAGAAAGCGGGTCAGGCGTGAGGCCCCGCTACGTGGTGGATACCAATGTGTTGATTGCTGCCAGTGCTGCCGATCCAGAGCACCCCAAGGATATTGACGCCACGCCTGCGGACCCTGGGTTGCGACTTAAGGTGTGGAAGTGGTTGGATGATTTTCGGAGTTCGGAAGCAAGGATGGTTCTCGATACCGACAGCAAGATTTATGATGAATACACGAAGAAGCTGGGATTCAATGACTTTGGAATTCAGGTTGTGATGCACAAATGGAGCACGGCCGCCACCGATGATGTGACTGTGCAATACGACGCGGATGGGCATGGCGTATTGCCTTCCAGTCTGGTGCCAGTGGTTCACGATCTGGCGGACAGAAAAATGGTGGCAGCTGCGCTGGAGGCCAAAAGGACATATGGGGAGGCGCCAATTGCCTTTGCCGGCGACACGGATTGGCACGAATGGGAAGATCATCTCGTGCGACATGGTGTGGAGCTTGAGCCGATCATTGAGGAATGGTCGCGGGCGAAATTTAATGAAAAGCAGAGGCGCTGACTTTAAGGGCTGAATGACCGAATTCTTCCGGTTCCCCCACACGCTCCATATTGCATGGCTAGCCCAAGGTTCGCCGCGCGACGACAAGGTGTTGTCCCCGAAGGAAGCCGCCGAGTTGCTTGGTGCCGGCGTGGTGGTGGAGGAGAAGTTGGACGGGGCGAATCTGGGGTTTTCCTTATCGCCCGAGGGGGAGTTGCGCGTGCAAAGCCGGGGTCAATATTTGCATGCGCCCTACGCAGGACAGTTTGCGCGCCTGGCTGATTGGCTACTTTTGCATGGTGATAAGCTGCGTGCGGCGCTGGCATCCCATGCCTCCGCAGGTTTGATGTTGTTTGGCGAGTGGTGTGCAGCGCGTCACTCGCTCGATTACGACCATTTGCCTGACTGGTTTTTGTTATTTGATGTGTACGACCGTAACCAAGGTCGTTTTTGGAGTACAACACGGCGCAAGGATCTGGCGGCCACGCTGGGTCTGGCCACCGTGCCTCGGTTGCTGGAAGGCCGCTTTACTCTGTTAGAACTCAAGGATGCGATGAACGGTCAGCAAAGTCAGTTTCGTCAGGGCGTGCTTGAAGGTGTGGTGATTCGCCGGGAGTCCGCGGAATGGTGCGAGGCGCGCGCCAAGCTGGTGAGACCGGATTTCACCCAAGCAATTGGTGAACACTGGAGCAGACGGCGCATTGAATGGAATCAGCTAGACCGCCGCCATGTAAATACGAGTTGAGATGGACGCTTTTTTAGCCCCCATCGAATCGCTCACAGTCGAATTCGACAACCTGCTTTTCCCCGCATCCGGTCCGGTCACCATTTCTTTCAACGGCCTTCATCCCAAAGGCAATTTCCTAGCAATCTGGGAGAGATTGTTTGCGGAGGGGGATTTTGGGGGAGATTGATGATTGATGATTGATGAATTTTGATTGTTGATGGGAGTGAGGGAGTGGG
>JBAWZW010000285.1:0-3355 GCA_037142835.1 Verrucomicrobiota bacterium | reverse complement strand
GGGTAGGACAATGGCGGTCCTACCCAAAAAATATTTAAAGAATCTTTCAAAAGATCAACCAAGCGATTCCCCAAGGGCCGACACCAGTCTCCCTCCCCCATTTTGCCGTTAGCATTCCCCTAGCTTCCTGCCGAAGCCGAATTCCCCAGAACTCTCGATCTCCTGCGGATGAACTTTCATCGACTCCATCAAACGCCCCTCACTCCAACATTTCCTCTTGAGCGTCATTCTGACCCGTCCTTGATGCCGTCCGAGAGGTCGCGCAGGGGGGAAGGACAGCATGAAGTCGCGGAAATCGTCCGCGGAGTGAGTCGAAGATGCCCCAGAGGGTCTTGCCCAGTTGTTCTTAGTCGATGTCGCTCAGGGCGTTGGACGGGTGGCGGGTGAGACCGCCGCACGCAGCACCTTCGCGGGGATGCTGGTGAGCTTACCGTCCTTCACGATGATGAGATTCGTGTCCGTCTGGATGGCGGCCTTTCGGGCCGCCTCGGCGGCTCGGTTCATAGCGGCGGGGGATGCCCGCAAATCGGGATCTTTGGCTTCTTGGATGTTTTTCATGGTCATTGGTTCTCTCCCCATCCTCGGAGGATCGGGCTTTCGCCGACATTGTCGTATTCCGCCCAGGCATCGACGGCGGGCTTGTCGGCCCGTTCCAGGTTGTGCAGTCCAGCGGCGAATCGGCGGCGGATCACGTCTTCTGGGATGTGGTGTCCCCCCTGGCTCACCCCCTCCGCCACGCGGGCGACCGCCGCCTCGGCATCGCGCCAGACTTTTAGTTTATCAGCCATAATGGGTCTGCTGTTTTTAGTTTCTCGGTGAGATAAGTGGCGACGACAATGCGCAACCAGTTACCACCAACAATCGTCCGGGCGGAATATTCGTAAAAAAAACCACGCCGTTATCGGAACGCCAACAGCGGAAGATCTGCGGCACGAAGACGACTGCGCTGATGGCTTCCTATCTTTTTCTTCCGAAGAATTTCGGTCCAAAATGGGGGCAGGATACGCAAGAACGCACCCACCCGGCCACCTCCACCCAAGCGCCACCGCCCCTCCCCCCGAAAATTTCGCTGGCGGTCTCCTCGCCCGCCCTTTTCTATCAGCCCCTTATGCCCATCGATTTCCGCAGCGATACCATCACCCAACCCACCCCAGCCATGCGCGACGCCATCGCCCACGCGGAGGTCGGCGATGATGTCTTCGGGGATGATCCCACGGTCCATCAGCTGGAAACTCGGGTCGCCGCCCTCCTCGGCAAGGAAGCCGCCCTCTTCACCCCCTCAGGCACGATGGCCAATCAGCTCGCCCTCCGCGTCCACACCGAGCCCGGCGACGAAATTCTCCTCCATAAGGAAGCCCATATCTATTATTACGAATCGGGTGGTCCAGCCGCTCTCGCGGGCTTGATGTGCCGCCTGCTCCCAGGAGAACGGGGCATCTTCACCGCCGACCATCTCCAAGCCGCCCTTCGCCCCGCCGATCTCCATTTTCCCCCAGCAAAGCTCGTCTGCATCGAAAATACCCACAACCGCGGCGGAGGCAGCATCTGGCCGATCGAGCAGATCAACGACGTCGCCAGTGTCGCCCAAAGTCACGGCCTCCGCCTCCACCTCGATGGCGCCCGACTCTGGAACGCCTCCGTGGCCACGGGCATCGCCGAGCGCGAGTATGCCACCCCCTTCGACTCCGTGAGCGTCTGCTTCTCCAAAGGACTCGGCGCCCCGATCGGCTCCGCCCTTTGCGGGACCCGCCAGTTCATCGATCGAGCCCGACGCTTCCGCAAAATGTACGGGGGAGGCCTGCGCCAAGCGGGAATGATCGCCGCTGGCGCCCTCTACGCCCTCGACCACCACCGGGAAAGACTTGCCGAAGATCACGCCCACGCCCGAGCCCTCGCCGAGGGCTTAAGCCGGCTCCCCGGCATCGAGCTCGACCCCGCCAGCGTCCAGACCAATATCGTCTTCTTCCGCGTCCAATCCCTCCCCGCCGCCACCCTCGCCAAAACCCTCGAAGCGGCGGGCGTCCGCGTCCTCAGCCTCGGCCCCGATTCTCTCCGCGCCGTAACCAGCCTAATGGTCAACGCCGATCAGATCACCCAAGCCCTCGCCATTTTCGCCCAAGTTCTCCGCTAAAATCTTCCGCCTTCAATCCTCGGCCACCAACGACTTTCACCGCTTGGACTGCGGCGAACCATCCACCCACTTCCTCTCCGCGCTCCACGCATAGACCACCGCCCCACGGAGATCGCGGTGTTCAAACGACAAGACCCCCTTTTCCCCAACCCGCTTCACCTTCACCGCTAAAAATCCCCCCTTCACCCGGTGAAACCGATGATACTGCAGATTCTCCCCAGGCGATCCCCCAGCATGCTCATCACTAGCCGCTCCCACGCTAAACTCGTGCAACCCCGTCTCGGGATGCACCGAGTGATACTGCCAGTGCCGATCCCCGCAGATCACAAAAAAGTGATCGGCCACATTCGCCTGGATCCACGCCCGCAACTCATCCCCCTCGTGCGCATACCCAGCGTTGGCGTGGTTATCGTTCTTCCCCCGGCGATCCGGCCCCACCAGCGGCGTCGGGCTGATCAAGACCTTCCAAGTCGCGTCGCTCTCCTTCACCGTTCGCTGAAACCACGCCTTTTGCTCCACCCCCCAAATAGTTTTCTCTGGCCCATCCGCCTGTTTGTTCGGTGAA
The DNA here is from genome assembly GCA_037142835.1 of Verrucomicrobiota bacterium. Classification (GTDB taxonomy): domain Bacteria; phylum Verrucomicrobiota; class Verrucomicrobiia; order Chthoniobacterales; family Chthoniobacteraceae; genus Chthoniobacter. Next base: position 659 of record JBAWZW010000285.1, on the reverse strand, counting down.
CGAAAATCCCTCCCCTCGGTCAGCCAAATCTGCAGGTCACGCCCCCACCGAAAGGTCCGATAACTCATCCCGCCACCCATCGGCGCTTGCTCCCGAAAAATCCGTTGCCCTTCCGCAAAGGTCAATGACCCCATTTTCTGCCCCGGCCAAGCGTCGTCATTCAGGGTATCGTGATCATCCTTCAGCCAATAGGTGCCCACCTGCCGATTAAACTCCACCAACCGCGGCAGGCTAAACATCCGCTGCCAATGATACCGCGCCAACTCCGGTGAGGTCGCCCGAGGCGGGTCATTATCATAATAAACCAAATCCCCAGTCAAACAGGCAAACGACGGCTTCACCGCTAGCATCGCTGGATAAATTCCGTGCCCATCGGGATGCCCTCGATCAGGGTAACCCTGACAGGTCATTACGCAAAAACTCACCTCACTGACCGCCAGTGCTCCCGGGGCCGTCCGAAATTTCCCCAGTATCGTCCCGTGCAACTCCCCATCCAACCCCACGGTCTCACTCTCATACTCATAGTCCGTCCCCGCCTTCAGCCCCTCAATCCTAAAGTGATGCGTAAAATCTGTCCCCATCCCCACCTCCACCCATTCGGTGGTCACCGCCTCACCCCAGTAGCCCACGACCTCGACACCATCGTCGGTGCAGCGCAG
>JBAWZW010000284.1:0-3360 GCA_037142835.1 Verrucomicrobiota bacterium | reverse complement strand
GTGTCGAAGGGGGCACCGAAGAGTGTGAAATACGTTTATACTTGGGGAGCGAACAAGGCGGATGGGGATGGTTCGATGAAGCCGTTGCTCGGCGGGAAGGGTGCGAACCTTGCGGAGATGACGCGGATTGGTTTGCCTGTGCCTCCTGGGTTTACGATTACCACGGAAGTTTGCACGTATTTTTACGATCATAAGCGGACCTATCCGCCGACTTTGAATGGCGAGATGGAAAAGGGTGTGGCGAACATGGAGAAGATCATGGGCTACAAGTTTGGCGATTCCAAAGGGTTCCCGCTGTTGGTGGCGGTGCGGTCTGGGGCACGGGATTCGATGCCTGGGATGATGGACACCATTTTGAATCTTGGGTTGAATGATCAGACGGTGTTGGCGTTGGCGGCGGCGACGAAGAACGAGCGGTTTGCGTGGGATTGCTATCGCCGTTTCATTCAGATGTATGGGGATGTGGTTCTTGGGGTGCAGAAAAAAGAGGGAGAAGACCACGAGCCTTTCGAGGTTTTGATCGAGGAGTTTAAGCACGCGAAGTATCACAAGGACATTTTGGATTCCGAGATGACGGCGGGGGATCAGCAGGAGTTGGTGAAGCGTTTTAAGAAGTTGGTTAAGGACCGCACTGGGAAAGTGTTTCCGAACGATCCGTGGGAGCAGCTTCGTGGGGCGTCGGGAGCGGTTTTTGGTTCATGGATGAATGATCGGGCGATTGTGTATCGTCGGAAGTATGGGATTCCGCAGGCGTGGGGCACGGCGGTCAACGTGCAGGCGATGGTCTATGGAAATACGGGGGAAACCTCGGGAAGCGGGGTGGCATTCACGCGGAATCCAGCGAATGGGGTCAATGAATTCTACGGGGAATTTTTGATTAATGCGCAAGGCGAAGACGTAGTGGCGGGGGTGCGGACGCCGGAGCCGGTGTCGAAGTTAAAAGCGGTGATGCCGAAATCCTATGCGGAGTTGATGAAAGTTCGGACCACCCTTGAGAAGCACTTTAAGGATGTGCAGGACGTGGAATTTACGGTGCAAGAAGGGAAGCTTTTCATGTTGCAGACGCGCAACGGCAAGCGGACGGCGGCGGCGGCCTTGAAATTCTCCATGGATATGGTGAAGGAGAAGTTGATTGATTGGGAAACGGCGATCCTCCGGAATCCTGCGGATCAGCTGGATCAACTGCTGGCACCGATTTTTGATCTTGCCGAAGTGAAGAAGGCGAAAGAGCTCGCGAAGGGTCTGCCTGCTGGGCCTGGGGCGGCTTCTGGGAAAATCTATTTGAACGCTGACCGCGCGGTGTTGGCGGCGGAGCGTGGCGAAAAAGTCTTGCTGGTGCGCAATGAAACTTCACCTGAAGATTTGCGGGGAATGATTGCGGCTGAAGGCATTCTGACGGCTCGTGGAGGAGTTTCCTCGCACGCCGCACTGGTTGCCCGGCAGATGGGCAAAGTGTGTATCTGTGGGGCGAGCGCGGTGCTCATCGACTACGATAAGAAGACGGTAACGATTAGTAACCAGACATTTAAGGAGGGGGACTACCTCTCGATCGATGGGACTAGTGGCATCGTCTATGGTGGGCAGCTGAAGACCTCGCCGAGCGAGATCATTACGGGGACGATCGGGGGCGATAAAGTGGCACAGAAAACCGAGAAGTTTAAAAACTTCAACCAGCTGATGAAGTGGTGCTCGCAGGCCACCCGTCTAGCGGTTCGGACGAATGCGGATACGCCTGAGCAAACTGAAAACGCCATCGCTTTTGGGGCGACGGGAATTGGACTGACCCGTACGGAACACATGTTCTTTGAAGGCGACCGGATCGATGCGGTTCGCGAGATGATTCTGGCGGATACGGAAGCGGATCGTCGGGCGGCGTTGAAGAAGATTCTGCCATATCAGAAGGCGGACTTTATCGGTATCTTCAAGGCGCTGAAGGGTTTCCCGGCGACGATTCGTTTGTTGGATCCACCGCTTCATGAGTTCGTCCCGCACGACGACGCCTCGCAGGCGGCGTTGGCGAAGAAGTTGGGGATTACCAAGGAAAAAGTGCAGGCGCGGGTGGCGACCTTGCATGAGTTCAACCCGATGCTCGGGCACCGGGGATGCCGTTTGGGGATTGCTTATCCCGAGATCACTGAGACGCAGGTCCGGGCGATTTTTGAGGCGGCCGCCGAGGTGCAGAAGAAGGGGATCAAAGTGAAGCCTGAGGTGATGATCCCGCTGGTTGGTTTTAAACGGGAGCTGGACCTGCAGGTGGCGATTGTGCACCGGGTGGCGGCGGAGGTGCAGAAGGAAAAGAAAATCAAGCTGAACTATCAAGTTGGGACGATGATCGAAGTGCCGCGTGGGGCATTGACCGCTGATGAAATCGCCGAGACGGCGGAGTTCTTCAGCTTTGGGACGAATGACCTGACGCAAACGGCTCTGGGGATTAGCCGCGACGATATGGGTAATTTCCTCATGCCCTACATTGAGAACGACATCTTCAAAAAGAACCCCTTCGCTTCGCTCGATCAGACGGGCGTTGGGCAGTTGGTGGAGATCGCGATCAAGAAAGGTCGTGCGACCCGTCCTGACATCAAATTGGGCATCTGTGGCGAGCATGGTGGCGATCCAGAAAGCGTGAAGTTCTTCCACAAAGTGGGCTTGAACTATGTGTCGTGCTCACCGTTCCGGGTGCCGGTTGCTCGTTTGGCGGCCGCTCAGGCGGCGATTGAGGAGAAGCGGGCGTCGAAGAAGTAAGCGCCGGCGAGGTCAGAACAATTGTGAAAGCCGCCTTGGGAAACCGAGGCGGCTTTTTCGTGGGGAAGTGGCAGAGGATTGGGCGAGGGTGGAGTGGGGAATAATTATTTGGGGGCACAACAGATTGTGTTTGGATTTTTTTAAAAACGCATCAGGGTGTGGTTGATGATTTTTACGGGAAAAAACTTGAAAAGTGTCTCGTCTTAATTTATGGAAATTGTGGATGAGAAGGGTGATGAACTGAGTGGCGATTTGACCGATGGAAGCCAGTAATTTGGAATAGCAACCACTGATGAAACCAGGCAAAGCAAAGGCACCGGTAGTGAAGCAGCAATGTCCGTCTTGCGGGGGGGAGTTTACGGTGGGGACGGCGAGTCGACAGAAGAAGGTGCAATGTCCGCTTTGTCAGGGGGTGATGATTTTAGGGGAGAGTGAGGGGGCGGTGGCGGTGGAAGTGGTGACGGAGGGGGAAAAGGTGTCGAAAGAGGGGGAGCGAATGGAGGCGTTGCAAGCGCGGGTGGAAGCATTGGAGTTGCTGGTGGAGAGTCTTTTGGTGAGGCCGCGGACGGTGGGGTCGCTGGGGGCGGATCCGCTTTTGATGATGAATCGAGGTGGAGG
>JBAWZW010000283.1:0-3370 GCA_037142835.1 Verrucomicrobiota bacterium | reverse complement strand
GTGAACGCAACCACAAAAATCCTTCCATCGGGCGCAATCCCAACCCTGCCGTTGGCTCGCCCGGTGAGGGAATGCGGGCTCTAAAATTCCAAAACGCCTAAATCGCCCCCGCTTACCCACCACGACTGCGCCTTCTTCGGCGCCTCACGCTTGATCTGCTCATCGTTCGAATCATGGTTCTAAGTTTTCGATTTAGATAATGCGTCCCTCCATGCGGGGAGATCGGCGGGGGCGACGGTAAGGGCGTAAAACGCCTTAAAATCCGCCGGACCGAGTCGACCATCGCCTGTCTGCTCTTCGATGAAGTGAGCGTCCAAAAGGGGACTGGGGAGCGGGGCACTTTTGCTGAGGAGCTTGGAAATCGCCGCCACGCGTTCCGCCGTGGTGCCAGCACTCTTTGGGGATGATTCCACGGGCTTTGGACCACCAGCCGCCATCGTGCAGAGAAATAATAAAGCCAGCGCCTTCATAAATATTGCCATCGGAATACCCTGGCATCGCCTCCGACCCAAAGCTCACCGACAGCAGAGGCTACCGCAGACCTACCAGTTCTTAATCCAAACCAGCGTCACATCCGTCGCCGTCCCCGGCGTCGGCGCAATCGTCTTCCCAGAAGTCGACCACAAATCAAAGGTCGGGTTATACCCTTGATTCGCCGCCCGCACCGCCGCTGGATTCGTCAAAACCGCCGTCTTATACGCCTGCTCTGCCAACGCACCCTTCGTCGAATATCCATAACTATTCCCATACGGATCCTTCAAAAAAGTCACCGCAGACATCGATCCTCCGCTCCCCACCGTCCCCCCAAGAATCTGGGGCTTGAAAAAATCTTGCAAATAGCTCCGCGGCTCCGGCGTCGTTCCCGTGGTCTCCAAACGCCCATTCGCGTTCAAATCCCCACTCAACTGCTTATACAAAAATAATGAGGCCGCCCGGTATGCATCTGGATTCCCCGACGCCCGCGGATCCAAGGCATCCGTCGCCGTGGCGTCTTGCGGGTAAGACCCGTTATCCGCCTTATAACTTTCGCACCCCGCCGACAGCGCCTTGATCTCCGCCTCCGTCCGCGCCCTCGCCGCCTTTCCCTGCACCAACCCATTAATCGATAAGACGATTCCAGCCAAAATCGCGATCACCACCATCACCACAAGCATTTCCACTAAAGTAAATCCCCGAGTCGTTTGGTGTTCTTTACGCATATCTTTCAATGATTCGTCTCTCCAAGTTTCGCCAGTAGCATTTCAAAAAGGTTTCACTCTTTCCTAGCCACCAGATTGTCCACCCATCTGCTTGATGATCTCGATCAGCGGCATAAACAGCGCAATCACGATCGTTCCCACGATCAATGCCAAAACCACAATCATAATCGGCTCCAGCAAGGACGTCAGTCCCTCCACCGCGTTATCCACCTCATCATCATAGACTTCCGCAATCTTCAACAACATCTCCGGCAACTGCCCCGTCTCTTCACCCACATCCACCATCGAAATCACCATCGGCGGAAAAACTCCGCTCGCTTCCAACGGTTGCACAATCGACTCCCCCTCCTTCACCGCATCATGCACTTTCGAAACCGCATCCGCCACCACCTCATTCCCCGCCGTATCCCGAGTAATGTTCAACGCCTGCAAAATCGGCACCCCACTCGTCACCAGTGTCCCCAAGGTTCGGCTAAACCGCGAAATCGAACTCTTCTTCAATAAATCCCCAAATAGCGGCGTCGCTAACGCCACCCGGTCCAAAAATTTTCTCCCACCCACACTCTTCGTAACCAACTTATACGCAATCACTACCCCAAAAACCGCCCCCAACGAAAGCCACAAATACGGCGGAATAAACATCACCTTGACCACGTCACTAATCGCAATCACGAAACGCGTGATCAACGGCAACTGCGCCCCATTCAACATGTCGTTAAAGATCGCCTGAAACTTCGGCACAATGAACGCCATCAGGAAAATCATAATCAAAATCGCAATGATCAAAACGATCACCGGATACGCCATCGCCGAAATCACCTTGTTCTTCACCTTCTGCGCTTTCTCCTGAAACTCTGCCAACCGATTCAACACCAACTCCAACACACCTCCCAACTCCCCAGCCTTCACCATGTTGATATACAACTTATTGAAAATCAACGGATGCTGGGCCATCGACTCCGAAAAAGTACTCCCACCTTGCACCGAATCCGCCAACGCATGAATCGTCTTGTGCAAAACCACATCCTTCTCCTGCTTCGCCAAAACCGTCAAACTCCGCAACAACGGCAACCCCGCATCAATCAATGTCGCCAGCTGCCGCGTAAAAATCATCAGCGTCTTACTCTTCACCGTCTTCTTCTCAAATAAGACAATCCCCTTCGCCTTCGGCTTCGTTAACCCTCCCGATGCCGCTTTCTTCGGCGCCGCTTTCGCCCCTTTCGCCACCGCTTTTCCCTTCCCCTCTTCCACCACACTCGTCGGAAAATATCCCGCCGCTCGCAACTGCCCCACCGCATCCGATGAATCCCCCGCCTCAATCACCCCCACCGATTCCTGACCCCGAGCGTCCAACGCAACATAGTTAAATTTAGGCATAAAGTTTGAATCAAAAACGCGAACTTTTCCCGACACTAAAAGTGCCACCCGCTCTTGTCGAGACGCACCTCAAAAAAAATGCCAAATATTTTTCTCTTCCAAATCTCTTACCCTCTTCAACCATGATCACGGTTTCTTCGACCGCTCCGCCACCACCCGATAGTACACTTCGATCGCCTCCCGATAGTCCCCAGGCAGTTCCTCATTCCGCCCCTTAGACAACTGTTCCGCTAACTTTTTCGGTAATTTCCCCCAGTCCCCAACTTTCATTCCCACCACCGCCGGCGGCACGCCCCCAGAAGAGCCCCCAGCCACTTTCGCTCCCATCTCCGCTTTCCCCATCGGCATAAATGGCGGGGGAATCCCCGGCATCCGCTCAGGCTTCCCCTTCCTCCCCTGGCGCATCGACGACGCCGCCAACGGCGCCTTCCCACCAATTTTCCCCGCCTTACTCGGCTCCTCCACATTCCCGGGCGCAGGAATAATCGCGTCCGTCGGATTAATTTCCTCGTCCAACGCATCCAAATCCCTCGCCTTCTCTCGATCATCTTCCTCCCCAGCTTCCGCCGGATCAGTCACGGGAGCCGCTCCGTTCGCCTCTTTCGTCGCTTCTTTTAATAACTCCACCAACTCCGCCAGCCTAGTCGCCGCTTTCCTCACAGGCCCCTGCACCGCAACTAATTGCCCCGACTCCCCCAATGCCTTCTCCGCTCCGCTCACCTCCCCATATCCCGCCCCAGAAATTTGCCCCGCCAGATCACTCAACTTCCACCCCACCTCCGTCTTCCCCAATC
>JBAWZW010000282.1:0-3389 GCA_037142835.1 Verrucomicrobiota bacterium | reverse complement strand
CCGCAAACCCTCACCCTCCACTCCTTCCCTCGAACAAAAGGCCGCCACCGATCAACTCCATCAGCGCCTCCGCTCCCCCAAAATCACCGAAGATCCCCTCATCGGTTCACCCAATTTTGTCGGCTCCACTCAACAGTTCCTCACCGGCCCCAATGGCGCCGGTCTCGCTGTCCCCACCTCCCGACTCCTCTCCAGACCCCCCAACGATCCCCAACGCACGATCAACGCTTTCCTCGACGAGTATCGACCCCTCTACGGTCACGGCTCCGAGGCCCTCACCAACGCGCAGTCAAAACGCGATTACACCAACCGCCACAACGGTTTGCGCTCCCAAGTCTGGCAACAACAAGTCGATGGCATCCCCGTTTTCAACGCCATCCTCCAAGCCCACACCACCAAAAAGGGCGAACTCGTCAACCTCAGTAGCCACTTCCTCCCCGATCCCCTCGCCGCCGCCAATCGCGGCAACCCCAATCGCCTCACCCTCCTCGCCAACCCCACCATCTCCGCCCCCAACGCCATCATCATCGCCGCCCAAAATATCGGCGAAATCCCCGCCAACACCTCCCTCACCCCAACCACCACCCCACTCGGCTCCGAAAAAAAACAAAGCTTCTCCTCCCCCAATCTGCGCGGCGCCACCGCCCACCTCTCCTGGCTCCCCCTCGATAAAAATCAAGCCCGCCTCTGCTGGGATGTCACCCTCACCGGCCGCGCCTCCAACGAAATGTTCCGCATCCTCGTCGATGCCTCCACCGGCCAACCCTATCTCCGCCATTGTCTTACCAATTACATCAGCGAGGCCACTTATCGCGTCTTCACCGGCGACAGCCCGACCCCCTTCCAACCAGGCCACTCCACCCCTTCCACCGCCCAACCCGCGGAAGTCGCCCGCTCGCTCGTCACCCTCTCCGCCCTCGATACCACCGCCTCCCCAAACGGCTGGATCAACGACGGCATCACCGAAACCATCGGCAATAATGTCGACGCCCATCTCGATCTCGATGCCAATAATATCGCCGATACCCCCCGCCCCCAAGGCTCCGGCCTCAACTCCCGCGTCTTCGATTTCCCTCTCGACCTCACCCTCGCCCCCAGCAACTACCGCGACGCCGCCGTCACCCAACTCTTCTATTGGTGCAACTGGATGCACGATAAACTCTACCAACTCGGCTTCAACGAAGCCTCGGGCAATTTCCAAACCGATAACTTCGGCCGCGGTGGCGCAGGCAACGATGCCGTCCAAGCCGATGCCCAAGACGGTTCAGGCACCGATAACGCCAATTTCTCCACCCCAAGCGACGGCGGCGCCCCCCGCATGCAAATGTATACTTTCTCTGGTCCCAACCCAGATCGCGATGGCGATTTCGATGCCAGTATCATCCTCCACGAATACACCCACGGCCTCAGCAACCGCCTCGTCGGCGGTGGCGCCGGCATCAGTGCCCTCGCCACCCAAGGCATGGGCGAAGGTTGGTCCGATTTCTATGCCCTCGCCCTCCTCAGCAAAGTCGGGGACGACCCCAACGCCAATTATGTCGTCGGCGGTTACGCCACGCAGCTCTTCAGTGGCCTCACCCAAAACTATTACTTCGGGATTCGTCGCTACCCTTGCTCCACCAATCTCACCAAAAATCCCCTCACTCTTCGCGACATCGATCCCAACCAGGCCAGCATTCACGACGGCATCCCCCGCAGCCCCGTGATCGGCTCCTCCGCCAGCGAAGTCCATAACTCAGGCGAAGTCTGGTGCGTTACTCTCTGGGATGCCCGCGCCAATCTCATCGCCAAATACGGCTTCGCCACCGGCAACCAACTCATCCTCCAACTCGTCACCGATGGCATGAAACTCTCCCCAGCCAACCCCAATTTCCTCCAAGCCCGCGACGCCATTCTCCAAGCCGATCTCGTCAATAACGCCGGCGCCAATCAACCCGAACTCTGGGCCGCCTTCGCCAAACGCGGGATGGGCGCCAGCGCCACCGCCCCCTCCAGCGCCACGACTACGGGCGTCACTGAATCGTTCGATCTCCCCGATGATCTCAGCATCACCCCCAGCACCGATTTCACCGCCGCCGGCCCCGTCGGTGGACCTTTCACCCCCACTTCCTTCACTTACACCCTCAAAAATATTGGATCCTCCCCCATCAACTGGTCCGCCTCCACCGTCGCCCCTTGGCTCACCCTCTCCGCCGCCAGCGGTTCCCTCGCCCCAACTGCCTCCACCACCCTCACAGTCTCCCTAAGCGCCGCCGCCAATTCTCTCTCCGTCTCCACCCTCACCGAAAACGTCGTTTTCACTAATCTCACCTCCACCCGCTCCCACACCCGCAAAGCCAACCTCAATGTCGGTCAACCCGACTACTTCACCGAACTCTTCGACACCACGAACAATGATGTCACTTTCCAATCCTTTACCTTCACCCCCAACGGTTCCGCCAGCTTCTACTCCGTCACCCGCGAACCCGTCACCGCTTTCCCCTCCAACACCACCTCCGGCGCCACCACCATCACCACGACCGACGACTCCAGCACGCTCGTCAATCTCGCCGCCTCCGCCACGGCCAAACTCTACGGCTCCGCTTACTCCTCCGTTTATATCGGAAGCAACGGCTACATCACCTTCGGCTCCAGTGACATCGAGTGGACCGAGTCTCTCACCAATCACTTCTCCAAACCCCGCGTCGCCGCCCTCTTCCGCGACCTCAACCCTCCCGTCGCCGGAGGCTCTGTCAAATATCGCCAGTTCTCCGATCGCCTCGCCGTCACTTGGCTCGCCGTTCGCGAATACGGCACGGTCCTCACCAATAATCTCCAAATCGAACTCTTCTTCGATGGCCGCATCCGCATCACCCGCCTCGCTTGCGGCTCCACCAAAGGCCTCATCGGCCTCTCCAAAGGCCTCGGCATCCCCACGGGCTTCTCCGAAAGCCATTTCTCCAACTATCCCCTCGCCTCCCTCGCCCTCGCCCTCCCCGCCCAAGCCACCGAAGGCGGTCCCGCTCTCACCAACCTCGCCTCCGTCTCCGTCAACTCCTCCTCCCCACTCCCACGCACCATCACCCTCACCTCCAGCGACTCCTCCTCCCTCACTGTCCCCGCCTCCGTCACTCTCCCCGCAGACCAGTTCTCCGTGTCCTTCACCCCCACGGTCATCAATGACTCCAAAATTAATGGCTCCCGCCCCATCACCATTACCGCCACCGCCACCAACCTCTCCCCCGCCTCCAAGTCCATCACCATCCTCGACAACGAATCCACCCAACTCTCCCTCTCCGTCGCCAACCTCACCGAAGGCTCCACCACCTCCGCTTCCATCTCCATCTCCAGCACGCTCCCCACCCCCCTCGTCGTCAATCTCTCCTCCAATAACCCCTCCCGCCTCGCCG
>JBAWZW010000281.1:0-3424 GCA_037142835.1 Verrucomicrobiota bacterium | reverse complement strand
GGAAGCGAGCCAGCGGTGCTTTCGGGCGGAGGCGCCCGCCCAGAGGGGGCGCCGTCGGTGGGGAGCGTATTGAAGGTGGAGCCGCTTCACGCGATGGAGAAGTTGCATATCCTTCAAGCGATCGAACACACCGACGGCAACCGCGCTAGGGCTGCGGAACTCCTGCAAATTAGCATTCGCACACTCCGGAACAAACTGAACGAGTATCGGGTGGATGATTCCCTGGTTCATGAGGATTAGTCGTTTGAGTGGAGTGGGTTGTGCTAAGGATTCAGTTTACCTTTCGGTGGTTTACTGAAGGAGTTTGAGGACGGATTGGGGCATCTGATTGGCCTGGGCGAGCATGGAGGTGGCGCTTTGGACGAGAATGTTGTTTCGGGCGAGGCGGGTACTTTCTTCGGCGACATCGACGTCGCGAATTCTGGAGACAGCGGACTGGAGGTTTTGGCCTTCGATGCTGAGGGAACCGGCGGCGGATTCGAGGCGAGACATGGAGGCGCCGAGGTCAGCGCGTTCGGTGGCGACGTGATTGATGGCGTTGGTGATCATCTGCGAGGTGCCTGCCATGGTGAGATCATTATCGAAGGCTGGAGGGGTGGTTTGGGTGAGGAGAATGCCCATGGCACCGGTTTGGAGGTCGCTGTCGCCGATGTTCATGGTTTGGCCGGCTTCTTCGCCAACGGTCACGGTGAGGCCAGCGGCGTTGGTGCCGAAAAGGTTATTTCCGTTAAAGGCACCCATCGGGGTGGTGACCGTGCCACCGCCGACGGTATCGCGGAGTTGCTGTTGGAGACCGACGAATTCTTCCTGATAGAGGGCGACGTCGCCGGCATTTTTGGTGACGTCCTTGGCGAGGGTGGTGAGTTCGCTCATCCGGGTGAGGATTTTGCTCATATTGCCCATGAACCCGTCGGCGGTTTGGATGTAAGAGACGGCGCTTTGGATATTGCTGACCGTGGCTTCGAGGCGGGCGTTTTGGGAGAGGAGCTTTTCGGAAACGGCAAGGCCGGCGGCGTCGTCGGAGGGCTTGATGATTTTTGTGCCGGAGCTGAGACGATTCAGCGAAGTGCTGAGCATTTCCTGGTTCTTGTTGAGGTTACGAGCAGCGAAGGCTGCGGGGATGTTGGTGGTGATGTTCATAGGATTATTGGTGATTAGTTTGTTTTGGTGGTTACTTGGTTACTTGGTTACTTGGTTAGTGAATGGGTATGCAGACTGGGGAGAGGGAGAGGTTTTGCCTTCAGGGCGGCGAGATTGGATTCTTTGATTTGCTGATAGATCTCGTTACGATAAATAGGGAAATCTCTGGGGGCTTGAATGCCGATCCGGACGAGATCTCGATCGATTTCCGCGATGTGGATTTCGATTTGATCACCGATCATGATGCATTCGTGAAGTTTGCGGCTGAGAACGAGCATAATGGTTTAGGCGGCGCAGACGTTGGTGGCGGGGCGTTCGTCGATGATCGCGTGTTTGGTGGAGTGTTGTTTGCTGTTGACGATGATGACCTGTTTCCCGATGAGGGTGCGTCGGTTGACGATCAAGGGGCCGATGAGATTGACGGTGACGTATTGGGGTTGGGTGGAGTGGACGGTGGCGATATTGTAGATGAGGGCATCTTCGGGATCGGTGAGGCCGAGTTCTTCGACATCTTCGTCATGGAGTTCGATTTCGTAATTGGGGATGACATTGCAGGGGATGATGGCGAGGAAGTGGAGTTCCTCATCGCCGATGGACTTCATTTGGACGAAGGGCTCGGAGGAGGAGTCGATGGTGACTTTAAATCGGCGGAGGTGAGAGAGTCCGATGAGGCCGAAGGGGATTTCGATATCGAACGATTGGCTGAAGGTTTCAGGGTTGCAGAGGATTGGTGCGAGTTTCATTGTGAGCAATGACTTAGCGAGACCCGTGCCACCGTGGATTTAAATTTTAAAATTCTCAGAATTGAGAAAGAAGTGAAACAGTGTTTTGGGGGCTTTATAGGTCAGGATTACTTTGTAAGCTGTTGATTGCCAGTAATTTAAAGATTTTCAGTATTGGAAGGGGTTTGGAGGGAGAAGAAAAAGGGGAATTTGGGTGAAAATCTGGGTTGGGGTAAAGTTTTGCCTGATGATTGCAAATTTGAGCACCTAAAAATAGGGGGGATGGAAGTTCTTTCCGGGTTTTGAGTGGGGGTAAGGGAGGGGTTTGGAGGTTTTTTTGGGGGATTACTAATGAACAAAAGGGTTCGTTGGTGGTCTGAGGGATTTATGATCAGTAAAATTAAGGCTAAAAACAAATTGACGGTGGCGAGGGGCGGGTGGTTGGAGATAATTCGGACGTTGGATCGTCTGATGAAAAGTTATGTGGAGAGCGATGACGAATTGGAGGTGAAGCCGAAGCGGGTATTTAGTTTGAAAACTTTGGGGATGTTGAATGAGGCTTATTTAATGACCTTGCGATATTACGGGGATTGTTTGGCGGGTGAAGCGCGTGATGCCAAGGAGGAGAAGGAGATTTCGGCGCGGTGGCGGCAGACGGGGAAATTGGTTCGGGCGTATGATTCGGAGTTATCGATGCGAATGACCTCTCGGCCAGGTTGTTGGGGGGAGAGCACGACTTGGAGTCCGGCGACGATGCAAAAGGCGTGGCAGGGGTTAAATTCGATTCGGGTGAGTGCGAACCGGATGAGCCCTGATCGGGGGAGGATGGAGGCCTGGGGAAAGTGCGGGTAGGGGGAGTTGGCTTTTGGGTGTGTACTGGTTGATGGGGGGAGTCAATGGTTGCTGGGTTTTCTCAGAGAGCGTTCTTGGGGAGCAAATTGCGGGAGCTTTGAGTAAACAATCAGCGACCTTTGATTGGGCTGACTGAATTTACGGAGAAAATCTGGGTCGGTCGCTGATTAGGGTGAGGTGGGAGGAGGCGGTGCGATGACTTGGATACGGAGGAAGCGAGAAGTGGCGGAAGGGGAGTCGAGAGAGGGTTGGAGGCGGATGGTGACGGTTTCGGTGAGGAGATCGGGGTTAAGGGTGGGAGAGGGAAGTTCTTCGAAGTGAAGGGGGTTGGAGGACCAGGACTGGAGGTCTGGAGAGGTTTGGATTAGGTATTGGAGTGAACCTGGGGCGAGGAGGCGGCGGTAGCGGAGGGTGAGGTAGCGGAGGGAGTCGAGGGGATTGACTTCGATGGAGGTGATGGGGAGACCGGTGAGGGAAGGGCTGAGGGGATCGAGATTGAAGGCGTATTTGAGGAGATTGGGGATACCGTTGTGGGAGAGGTCACCGAGCGGGCCGTTTTGGCCTGAGGGATCGAGGTAATTGAGGGAGTGTTGGATTTCCCAGAGATCTGGGAGGCCATCGGAATCGAAGTCGGTGGTGAGAGTGGCGAGGTAGACGGAAGAGGAGAGGGACGAGGTGAGAGGGGCGGGGAGGAGATTGGTGGCGAGGAT
>JBAWZW010000280.1:0-3437 GCA_037142835.1 Verrucomicrobiota bacterium | reverse complement strand
CTCGCCCTCCTCGCCACGGTTCCATCGATCACCGAGTTTTCTCGTCGGGCTTTATTCCGCGGAAAACTTCACCCAGGCTCCACCCCCAGCGAACAAAGCGCTTTCCACTCCCACGAACCGCTCTTTTCCCTCTGCGGCGGACAGACTCGGCCCGTTCTCTTCCTCAAAGGGGACCTCCAAACCCCAGGCGAGGCCGGTCTGGCCTCAGAGGTGAAGGAGTCCATCGCCAACCAAAAATGCCGCGTCGTGGCCACGGTACTCAACGCCATCGATGACCATCTCAGCGGTTCCGACCAGATCGCCCCACGCTGGAATCTCGATTTCGTCCGCCCCTTGCGCGAACTCCTCCAGCTCGCCGCCGAAGCCGGGCGCGCCATCATTCTCACCAGCGATCACGGCCACATCCTCGAACACCAAACCTCGCTGAAGTCCGGCATGATCACCGGCGGAGATCGCTACCACACAGACGGCGGCACCCTCACCGATGGCGAACTCCACTTCACCGGCCCGCGAATTGAACAAGCCACCGGCCGCCCAGAAGTCGCCGTCGCTTGGTCCCGCAACCTCCGATACTCCAGCAAAAAACGCGGCTACCATGGCGGCGCCAGCCCTCTGGAAATCGTCATTCCTCTCGCCATTCTCCTTCACGAAAATGGACCAAAGCCAGTGGGCTGGACAGAATCCTCGCCCTCCCCCTTTTGGCCAGACTGGTGGCGGCCCTCGGCCGACCCGCTTCCTACGCAGGCAACCACCGCGTTCACCAAGGTGACCGCAGGTCTAGATCTCTTCACCCACGCCGCCAAAAATCTCGCGGCCAACGATTGGATCGAAAATCTGCTCGAAGGAGAAATCTACATCGAACAGTGCAAACTAGCCACCCGAGGCGCTCCGGATCTCCAGAGAGCCACGAAGTTTCTGCGCTCCTTAGTCGACCGAGGCGGAACCATGCCCTGCGAGGCCATGGCCAAGCATTTAAGCCTCCCACTCTTCCGACTCAGTGGCGCCGTGGGGGACTTTTCCCGCATTTTCAATGTGGACGGCTACGAGGTTCTCAACCTCAACACCCATACCGAAATGGTGGTGCTCAATATCCCTCTCCTCAAAAAACAGTTCGCCATCGAAGATTAATCAATGAACCCATCCATTAGCCCACGACGCCGCGAACAGGTACTCGATGCCCTCCGCCGTGGCACGGTCCCCCAGCAAGGTCTCGGAAGTCTCGCCGTTGGCCTAGATCGGTTTCAGACGACCATCGCCGAAGACTTAGAGCGCGTGGGCGCTGGCGGTGGTGCCTTCAAAGCCATCCGTGGCGAATACGGATGCGGGAAGACTTTCTTCTCCCGCTGGCTCCAAGAACAAGCTCGCTCCAAAAAATTTGCCACCGCCGAAGTCCAAATCTCCGAGTCGGAAACGCCCCTCCATCGCCTAGAAACCGTCTATCGAAGATTGACCGAACGCATCTCCACCGCCGCCGGTTCCTCGGGAGCGTTTCGGAGCATCATCGATACTTGGTTCTATGCGCTCGAAGAGGACGCCCTCAGCAGCGGCAAAGTGGATCCCCACGATCCAGACGCTCTGCTCGCCGCCACCAACGAACTCATGGAGAAACGTCTCGACTCCATCTCCCGCACCGCTCGCGGGTTCGCCGCCGCCCTCCGTGGCTACCGCACCGCCCAAGCCAACGGCGACAATGCCACCGCCGAAGGACTGATCGCTTGGGTCGCTGGCCAGCCCAATGTCTCCGCCACCATCAAGCGGGCGGCTGACTTGAAGGGCGATGTCGATCACTTCGCCGCCCTCAGCTTCCTCCAAGGTCTACTCGTGGTGCTCCGTGATTCCGGTCACTCCGGACTCCTCCTCGTGCTCGATGAAGTCGAAACCCTCCAGCGCGTCCGGGCCGATGTCCGTGAAAAAGGTCTGAACGCACTCCGCCAGTTGATCGACGAAATCGACGCCGGTCACTTTCCCGGTCTGCTGCTAGTCATCACAGGAACGCCCGCGTTCTTCGATGGCCCACAAGGTCTGCAAAAACTCCCGCCTCTCGCCCAACGCCTCCAAACCGACTTCGATACCGATCCACGCTTCGATAATCCCCGCGCACCCCAGATTCGCCTCCGGGCCTTCGACCGACCTGCCCTCTTAGAAGTAGGCATGAAGGTCCGAGACATCTTCCTCAACGGATCAAAAAACCCCGAGGTCGTCGCCCAACGCGCCAACAATGCCCTCCTCGAATCCCTCGCCGATTCTGTCACCGGCCAACTCGGCGGCAAAATCGGCATCGCCCCACGCATTTACTTAAAGAAGCTGGTCGCGGATCTCCTCGACCGCATCGAATTACATCCAGATTTTGACCCCGTACGCGACTACCGCCTCACCATGCGCAAGGAGGAACTGACCGCGGAAGAACGCAACCTCACCGCCGCCGAATCGGTCGAGGATATCCCCCTCGACTTGTGAGCACCTTCGACCGGCTCGATCCGCTCGTTCAACACCACATCGTCAACTCCCTCGGGTGGCGCTCTCTCCGCCCACTTCAAGAGGAAAGTATCCTCCCGATTCTCGATGGAAAACATTGCTTGCTCCTCGCACCCACCGCTGGTGGCAAAACCGAGGCGGCTATGTTTCCCATTTTCTCGCGGATGATCCACGAAAAGTGGACCGCACTCAGTGTCATCTACGTTTGCCCCCTCAAAGCGCTCCTCAATAATCTCCATCAACGCCTCAACCACTATGCCTCCCTCATGGGACGCCGTTGCGAAGTCTGGCACGGAGACATTTCCAGCAACCTAAAAAATCACATCCGCGACACCCCGCCCGATATCCTCCTCACCACCCCGGAATCGCTGGAGGGAATGCTCATCTCCACCAATCCGCTCGGGCGGCAAATGCTCACCACCGCACGCGTCGTGGTCATCGACGAAATCCATGCCTTCGCCGGCGGTGACCGCGGGTGGCATCTCCTTTCCATCCTCGAACGCCTCACCCACCTCGCCGGCCGAGAACTCCAGCGCATCGGCCTCTCTGCGACCGTGGGTAACCCAGAGAGCTTGCTCACCTGGGCTGCCGGCCATTGCCAAGGCGAACGGCAAGTCGTGGCCCCTCCCACCACAAGTAGTCGGGTACCAGAGATCACTCTCGACTTCGTCGCCAGCTTGGAAAACGCCTCTTTAGTAATTTCCCGACTGCATCGCGGCGAAAAGCGACTGGTCTTCTGTGATAGTCGCAGCCGCGTGGAGGAGCTGGCCAGAGCCTTGCGAAATCACGGCGTCGAGACCTATCTCTCCCATAGCTCGCTGAGTATCGAAGAACGTCGCTCCGCCGAAAAGGCGTTCATGGAATCCCGGAACTGTGTGATCGTCTCCACCAGCACTCTCGAACTGGGAATCGATGTCGGTGACCTCGATCGGGTAATTCAAATCGATGCGCCCAGTTCCGTC
>JBAWZW010000279.1:0-3451 GCA_037142835.1 Verrucomicrobiota bacterium | reverse complement strand
GGAATGGGGGGTTAGGGTTGGTTTGTGGCGATTGTTGGGAGGGGTATTGAGCTGAGTATCAGGTTGATGTGATGGGCGAGGGATTCGACTTGGCCGAGTTCGAGCATGGTGACGTGTCCACCGGGGACGGTGATTACTTGGATATTGGGGATCACGCTCGCCCAACCATAATCTGGGCTTCTTGACCAAGTGGGATCGAGGTCTTGTTCAGTTGCGCGGAGCAGGTAAACGGCAGCCTTTTGGGGATTTTTGGGGGAAAAGCCTCCGACGAGGGATTTGTTGCGTTGGTCGCGTTGGTCGCGTTCTTGCTGGTGCTGTTTGTTTTGGGCGGTCTGGGTGGAGGAGGAGGGCTGGATTGGTGCGGGAGATTTGAGCCGAGGAGAGCGCCATAATTCCTGGAGGCGTCGGGGGATGGAACGGAGTCTTTGGGGGTTGAAAAACTTTTGGGAAGCTTTTTGGAGAGTGGGCCAGAGGGCGAAGGATTGCTGATAAAAGCGTGGTTCTGGGGTATCGAGCATGATGACGTGGTGGACGGGGATACCGCGGGCTTCTAATTGGGAGGCGATTTCCAAGGCGATGGCGCCACCTGCGGAGCTCCCGCATAAGGAAACGGAAGTACCTGGGGGGATCTCGATAGTGAGGCAGTAGGCTTCGGCGAGTTCCTGGATACTTTTGTAGGAAATGGGTTGGCCATGGGCGTTGGTTTCATTGAACGAGAAGATGGGGCCATTGGTGGAGAGGCGGCGTGCTAATTGGGCATAGGAGTAGGCATTGCCTTGGAACCAAGGAACTAAGAAGACGATATGGGGTGAGGGACCGTCTGAAAAAGTGAAGAGACCGTTGGCGGATTTGGCTTGGAAGAGTTGTCGGGCGAAGTCAGAAAACTGCGGGTGATTGGCGAGGAAATCGTTTGGCAAGGTGATCTGGAAGAGGGAATCGACTTGGAGCAAGAGATTGACGGCACTGAGTGAATCTCCGCCGGCCTCGAAGAAGTGGGTGGTTTCGGTGATTTCGTGGAGGTTGAGGAGTTTTTTCCAGAGGACCACGAGGGGATTTTCGAGGCCGTTTTGATGGACTTGGCGGTGGGCGAGTTGAAAGTCGGTGATGAGGAGTTTGGAATCGACTTTGCCCGTGGATTTGAGGGGCATCTGGTGGGTGAAGGCAAACTGTGAGGGGATGGCAAATTCGGGAATTTTTCTGAATAAAAACTCCACGAGGTCGGTTTTTTCGATGGGGGAAAGGTCAAAGGTTTGGTAGAAAGCAAAAATTTCGTTGCTCTGGAACACTTCGTTGTAGAGCACGATGGCGCCCGAGATTTTTGGATGGGATTTGATGGCTAATTCGACTTCGTCGAGTTCGAGTCGATGGCCACGGATTTTGATTTGGCGATCTTGTCGGCCGACAAAAACGAGTTGGCCGTCTGGATTTTCGTAGACGATGTCGCCAGTGTTATAAAGCCATTCTGCGAGTTGGGGGTGGAAGAGGAATCGATCTTTGGTGAGTTGGGCGTCTGTGTAACCGAGGGCGAGGCCGGCGCCGCCGACGAAGAGGGTACCGTGGGTGGAGTGGGGGACGGGCAAGAGGGAGACTGGGTCGAGCAGGTGGGTGGAGCTTTCGTGGATGGTCTTGCCGATGGGGATGACGCCCTGGGTGAGATCGGTTTCGGTGACGAGGTGGAGGGTGGAGAACGTGGTATTTTCGGTGGGGCCGTAGCCGTGGATTAGGGAAGTGTTGGGGAGGTTTCGAAAGGCGCGTTCGACGTGGTAAAAGGAGTGGGGTTCTCCGCCGAAGAGGATGCGTTTGAGGGGGGCGAGATCATCGAGTTGATGATCGACGAGGACATCGAAAAGGCGGGAGGTGAACCAGGCGATAGTGACTTGGAATTCGGAAATCAGCTTCCCGATATTTTTGACGGGGAAGTTGGTTTGGGCGAGGATGAGGGAGGCCCCATTGAGTAAGGCGCCCCAGATTTCAAAGGTTGAGGCATCAAAGGCTCTCGAGGAGAATTGCAGAACACGATCGGAGGGTTGGATGGCAAATGGGGTGGTATTTTGGGCGAGTCGGATGACGCCGGCGTGGGGAATCACCACGCCCTTGGGCTCGCCTGTCGAGCCGGAGGTGAACATGAGGTAAAGTGGGTGGAGGGAATCGTGCTGGGCGGGGGGCGTTGGTTGTGTGGGTTGGAAGTCGTTTGGGATGAGGGGGATGAGGGCGATATTGGCGGGGACTGGGAATGGCGAGTCGGGATCGAGGACGATGGCGGAGACGTCGGCGATTTTGAGGATGGGCCAAAGTAAGGCATCGTGGGTGGTGGAATCGAGGGGGACATAGGATGCCCCGAGTCTGGCGAGGGCGAGGAAATGCTCGATGGCGTGGATGGGATTGGAGAGGAGGACGGCGACGCGATCACCTGAAGTGATGTTGGATTGGGCGAGCCAGGAGGAGAGATTTTCGGCGGAGCGTTGGAGTTCGGCGTAGGTGAGGGTTTGGGAGGAAGAGCGCAGAGCGACGGAGGAGGGGTGATGGTGTGCGCAAGTTTGAAAGAGCGTCCAGACGGAGTGATCTTTGGTTCCGAGATGCGGAGGGTTGGCGGTTGGAATGGGCTGCATGACTGAAGTGGTGGTTGGAGTCAGAAGTGAGGAGGAAGCTGGCCCGCTCACTTGGCGGGAAAGTGGTTAAGGGAGGACTTTTTCGGGTGGGGGCGTGGTGGTGATGGGAGGGTTGCGGAAGGCTTCGGCGAATTGATCGGTATCTTGGACGCGATTTTTTTCGAGGATGAGGCGATTTTTGGCGTTGGCGATAGCGGTAGCTTGGGCGGGATCGTTGATGAGGTTATGGAGTTCGTCGGGATCTTGGGTGAGATCGTAGAATTCCCAGGCGTTGATGTGGTGGAAGAAGATGAGTTTTTCGGTGGCGGTACGGATCCCGTAGTGGGGCTGGACGCGGTGATCGCCCGGGTAATGGTAGTAGCGGTAATACATGGCGGAACGCCAATCGGGTGGGGATTGGCCTCGGAGGAGGGGGGCGAGGCTTTTGCCCTGCATTTGAGGAGGGACGGGGAGGCCAGCGAGGTCGAGGAGAGTGGGGGCGAAGTCGACATTGAGGACCATTTGGGGGATGACGGAGTTTGGTTTGGAGATACCTGGGGCGGAGATGAGGAGTGGGACGCGGAGGGAGGGATCATACATGAAGCGTTTATCGAACCAGTTATGGTCGCCGAGGTAGAAGCCGTTATCGCTGGCATAAATAATCACGGTATTTTTGAGGAGATCGTGATCCTTGAGGTAATCGAGGAGGCGGCCGACATTATCGTCCATGGCGGCGACGCAGCGGAGGTAATCTTTGATGAAGCGCTGATATTTCCAGAATTTGAGAGCGGCGCCGGAGAGATTGGGGGGAGGAGGGCCTTTGGTATCGGAGGCATTGAGATGGAGATCGATGCGCATGGTGG
>JBAWZW010000278.1:0-3454 GCA_037142835.1 Verrucomicrobiota bacterium | reverse complement strand
ACCCTCGCCTCCGACGCGGCCCTCGCGGTTCGTCTCGCCGTCATCGCCAATCACCGTACCACCTCCACCATCTTCGATCATCTAGCCAACGATCCATCCACAGAACTCCGCATCCGCCTTGCTGAACACAAAGCCGAACGCCTCGGTCACTCTCATTTAACCATCCTCACCAGCGACCCCCAAGAGTCCGTCCGCCTTGCAGTCGCAAATAATAAGCACACCTCCGAAAGCTCGCTTCTCGTTCTCGCCTCTGACAGCTCAATGGCCGTTCGTCTCGCGGTGATCGAAAACCAGCGCATCACCACCGCCATCCGCCTCCACCTAACCCAAGATCCAGCTCCCGAGGTTCGACTCCGCCTCGCCACATACGATCGCTATTACACTGGGGGCCCCCAAATCGCTCACCTCATCAACCTCGCTAAAGACCCAGAAGCATCCGTCCGCCTCGCTGTAGCAAAGCATCAGCACACTTCTGAAGCCACCCTTCTCCTCCTCGCCTCTGACAGTTCAGTGCCCGTTCGTCTCGCGGTCATTGCCCACAAAAATACCACTAAGGCAATCCGCATCCACCTAACCAAAGATCCAGACATCGCAGTTCGGCTCCGCCTCGCCGAAGTTGGAAGGGATTATGATCGATATACCCGACGCCAAATAGAGCATGCTTCCTACCTCATCAATCTTTCAGCCGACCCCGAGGAATCCGTCCGCCTCGCGATCCTTGCCAATGACTGGATCCCTCCAGATGTCGTCACCCAACTCATCACCGACCCCTCAGAAACCGTCCGCCGCGTCCTGATCAAAACCAAAAAATTCCGCGACGAAGATTTCCTCATTCTCTTGAACGAAACCCAACCAACCGTTCAGAACGCCCTGATTCATTTAGATATCCCCAACACCGAAGGCGCTTGCTTTCCCTTTGCCCTAAAAGAACCAGGATTTAATCCAAATACCTCCTGCACAACGGACTTCTTAGACGCCCTCCAAATCAGCACCAATCCCTACCACCGGGCGATGGTGGCCGCTTGCGAGCGGGCGGGCGTGAAAAGATTGCGCAGTCTCATCAATGACCCCCACTGGTTTGTTCTCGGCAAACTCCACAAACACGCTCCCACCATCTTCACCGAAACCCCATCATCTGATCCATCCGATCCCAGCAACCCTCCACCGACGCCATAAAATCCCCGACATCCTATGACACCCATCGAACTTCATCGTCAACTCACCGAAATCGTTAAACACCAACTCAAACGATCCTTGATGATCTGGGGCCCTCCAGGCGTCGGAAAATCGAGCATCGTCGAACAGGTTGCCCAAAGCGCTCACCTCGAAATTATCGATCTCCGCCTCAGTCAACTTGCCCCCACCGACCTCCGAGGCCTCCCCATTGCCGACGGCAAAATCTCCCGGTGGCTTCCCCCAGAATTCCTCCCCACCACAGGACGCGGGATCCTATTCCTTGATGAACTCAATATGGCTCCACCGGCCGTGCAAGGCATCGCCCAACAACTCATCCTCAATCGCCAAGTCGGGAGCTACAAAGTTCCCGAAGATTGGTTCGTCTGGGCGGCAGGAAACCGCAAAGAAGATCGGGCGGCCGTCTTCGATATGCCCGCCCCCCTTGCCAATCGTTTCCTCCACTACTCCGTCGAGCCTCACTTCGATAGCTTCCGCTCTTGGGCAAACGGACGCGGGGTCCATGAACAAATTTTGGCGTTCCTCGCCTTCCGCCCCAGCTTGCTCCACCATCCAGACCCCAAAAATCCCGCTTGGCCCTCCTGCCGATCCTGGGAACTGGCTTCCGAATTACATACCCTAAAGATGCCGATCAGCCCCGCCGTCGGCGAAGGCGCCCATGCCGAATTCCACGCATTTTGCAAAATTTATAAAAAACTCCCCGACATCGAAAAACTCATGAACGGAACGGGCTCCGAAGTCCCCTTCCCCGAAGATCCATCCATGCGCTTCGCCGTAACCATCGCCCTCTCCACCCGAGCGATCACCGCACCAGCCATCCAGCACGGCTTTGGTTGGCTAATCTCCCGCGCAAGCCCCGAATGGTGCCAACTCTTCATTCATAGCATCCACGAGCGCGCCGCCAGTCGCAACCAAATCGGTCTCATCGCCACCCTTCTCACCAAAGATCCGCGCATGAAAAAATTCCTCAAAAACATCATGACCAGCGAATCCGCATGACCGAAATCGAAGACAAAATCTCCGCCAGTATCCTCAGAATTCGCATGCGGATGCCTTTTTTCGGAGTCCTCGCCCTCTTTCTCCGCCACCGCTTGGACCCCCGCGTCCCCACCGCTTGCACCGACGGCAAAGAAGTCATTTTTAATCCAGAATTCGCCGACAAACTCAGCAAACCCGAGCTCGATGCGGTGATGGTTCACGAGCTTCTCCACACCGCCATGCTCCACATTCCCCGACGCCAAGCCCGCGACCCGCTCCGCTGGAATATCGCCGCCGACATCGTGGTCAATGGCATCATTCGCAAGGAAAAATCCCTTAATCTACCCCAAGGCGCCTGCATCAATCCAAAATGGGAAAATTATCAGGTCGAGGAGGTCTACAAACTCCTCGGACCAAATCTCGAAAAATATTCCCTCTCTTGGATCGGCCAAGATCTGCTCGCCGACCCTGGGGAATATTCGCCTTCAACGGTGGCGGCATTTCCCCTCGATCCCTCAGGTGAATCCGATTGGAAAAGCGCGGTTTCCAAAGAAGAAATCGAAGCTCACTGGAAGCAAGCGTGGCAAGAAGCCTCCACTCTAGCCGCCAGCTTCGCTCAAGGGAATTTACCCGCAGAAATCCTCATGCATCTCCAAGAAGTCACCGACCCCGCCCTCGACTGGCGCACTCTCCTCTGGCGCTACCTCGTTCGTACCCCCTCCGATTTCAGTGGATTCGACCGCCGCCACATCGGACGAGGCCTCTATCTCGAAGCCCTCGAGGGCGAATCCGTTTCCGCACGCATCGCCGTCGATACCAGTGGCTCCGTCTGCGGGAAAGAACTCGTCCAGTTTGTCGCCGAAGTTCGCGAAATCCTCCGCCTCTATCCCCAAATCGATGCCCAACTCTACTACGCCGACGCCGCCCTTCACGGTCCATTTGATATCAACGACGAATCCCTCACCCACCCCGTCGGCGGTGGAGGCACCTGCTTCAAACCCTTCTTCAAAGAAATGGAAAAGACCATTCAGTATCTGGAAAATTCCGTGCTTATTTACCTCACCGACGGATACGGAACCTTTCCCGAAACCGAACCCGATCAACCCGTCCTCTGGGTAGTCACCGCAGGCGGTCTAGCTTCCCACAATTTTCCCTTCGGAAGCGTCGCCCGCCTCATCACCTAAATATCCACCCCCCTCTCGATCCGCCCATCCCCTCCACCCCTTGTCGTTCTTGGCGTCCTTGGCGCGATCCCATTTCGGGTCAGAGAATAAACTCTCGC
>JBAWZW010000277.1:0-3468 GCA_037142835.1 Verrucomicrobiota bacterium | reverse complement strand
GGTTTGGGTGGGGGAGGAGGGGAAAGAGACATTGACGAGAGTGAGGAGGGAATCGTGGAGGGGGATGGCGGCGGAGATTTTGAATTGGAGGGGGAGAGCATTTTTTCCGCCGAACCAGCGGCAGCGGGGGAAGTAGTGGGGGAAGAGGTGATTTTCGAGGAGATCGGTGGATGTTTGGGAGAGAGGGAGAGTGAGATGAAGGGGGGAGAGAAGAGGGAAGGGAGCGTTGGGGTTGGGCATAGGAAAGTGGGATGGGAGAGGGGTTAGCGCCATTCTTGGCGGGGATATTTTCTTTGGAATTCGACTTTGAGTTTTGGGTAAGAGTCCTTCCAGAAGTTGGCGAGATTTTGGGTGACTTGGAGAGGTCGATGATTGGGAGCGAGGACTTCGATGACTATGGGGATGCGGTGGGAGGCGATGCGTAATTCGCCGGTGATGCCGTAGAGATCTTGGATGCGAGCGGCGATGTGTGGTGGGGTGTTGGGGGTATAAATGATTTTGGCTTTTCGGCCGCTGGGGAGGACGAGGCGTTCGGGGGCTTGTTCGTCGACGATTTTTTGTTGGATGGGGGAGAGCCAGGATTTGACGACTGACCAGACGGGGCGTTCCTTGATTTCTTTGTAGGAGGAGGCGCCGAGGCAGATTTGTTCGAGGAGCATCCTGCGGTCATCGTCGGCGAGTTTGGGGAGTTGGTATTCGGGGAACCAATCGGCGAGTTGATTGAGGCGGAGGATCCATTGGTCGACGGAATGATCCCAGAGTTTGAGTGGGCAGGTTCCGGCTTCGACCTCGCGGGCGAGGAGTTGGGCGGCCTGTTCGTGGGGGACGCGATCGGACTGTTCGGAGCGGAGGAGGAGATCGTGAAAGCGGGTTTGTTTTTTGGCGAGAACGCGGCGGAGAGTGGAGTCGAAGAAGACCTCGGTGGATTCGCGGAAGCTGTTGGGGAAGAGAGTGTAGAGCCAATCTTCTTTGATGGCGGTGGTGAGGGAGAGGAGGGTTTCGGCATCGCCACGGATTTCGACTTCGCGGACTTCGCTGGCGACGAGGAGGGGAGAAGTGACCACGCTTTCGCGAGCGAGGGTTCCTTTGCGTCCGTGAACGAGGTGGCAGCGGAGCGTGCCGGTATCGAGGCGGAGGGCGACGAGATCGGGAAAGCCAGCGAGGATGGATTGTTGGAGGGCCTCATTGGTGGGGGAGGAGGAGGAGACATTGAGGCCTTCGTTTTTGGCGATGTGGAGAAATTGGGTAGCGAGTTCGGTGGCTTCTCTGGCGGCGCCTGGGTGGATGCCGAGGGAGGCACATTTTTGGGGGTGGAAGTGGTGAGATTGGGCGAAGTGGAGGGCGCGGAGGTGGAGGAAGAAGTCGCTTTCGGTGACCTCGCCGAGGGTGGCGAGGCGATCTTGCTCCATGGTTTTGCTGTCGGGGCGTCGGAGGAGACCGCGTCCTTGGGTGAGGGCGGCGATTTCGACGATGGCGGGGACGCAGTGGTGATCGTGGGCGGCGAGGAGCATGCGGGCGTAGCGTGGGTGAGCTGGGAAGGGGAGCATGCGGCGACCGAGGGGGGTGATGGCGCCAGAGGAATCGAGGGCACCGAGATCGGTGAGGAGGGAGAGGGCGCGTTCGAGGGCGCGGGGTTCTGGGGCTTCGAGCCAGCGGAAGAGGGAGATATTTTCGAAGCCGCTGGCTTTGAGAGTGAGGATGACTTCGGCGAGGTCGAGGCGTTTGACCTCGGGCAATTCTTGGGCGGGGCGTTCTTGGTGTTCGCGTTCTGTCCAGAGGCGGAGGCAGAGGCCTGGGGCGGTGCGGCCGGCGCGACCGGCGCGTTGTTCGGCACTGGCGCGGGAGATGCGTTCGGCGAAGAGGGTATTGATGCCGCGATAGGGATCGAAGCGGGCGATTTTGGCTTGGCCGGAGTCGATGACGAGGCGGACTCCGTCGATGGTCAGGGAGGTTTCAGCGACATTGGTGGAGACGATTACCTTCCGGCGATCGGAGCGAGCGACGGCGTGATCTTGTTCTTGGGCAGGGAGTTCGCCATGGAGAGGGAGGACGGAGCATTGGCTTCCTGCGCGGGTTTGGCGGATGGCGGAGATGGTGCGGGAGATTTCGTAAGCACCGGACATAAAGATTAAGACATCGCCTTCGGTTTGGGAGGAGAGGCGTTCGAAGTGGGTGGCGGCGGCGTCCCAGAGGGGGAGATTGCCGAGGGGTTTATCGAGGTACTGGAGATCCACGGGGAAAGTGCGGCCTCGGGAAGTGAGGCAGTGGCAAGGGGCGAGGTAGGATTGGAGAGCGCCGGCGTCGAGAGTGGCGGACATGACGACGATTTTGAGATCTGGGCGGAGGGATTCTTGGAGGGAGACGGCGCGAGCGAGGGTGATATCGCCGTAGAGGTGGCGTTCGTGGAATTCGTCGAAGATGATGATATCGACGCCCCGGAGTTGGGGATCGGAGAGCATTTGGCGGAGGAGAACGCCTTCGGTGACGAAGCGGATGCGGGTTTTTTTTGAGGAGAGATTATCGAGGCGGATTTGGTATCCGACTTCCTCGCCGAGGCGGACGCCGCGTTCGTGGGCGACGCGAGCGGCGAGCATTCTGGTGGCGAGGCGTCTGGGTTGGAGGACGACGATTTCGCCGTGGGGAGCGAGGCCATGATCGAGGAGGATTTGGGGGACTTGGGTAGATTTGCCGGAGCCGGTGGGGGATTGGAGGACGAGTCGGGAGTGGGATTGGAGGGAGGAGACGAGAGCGGATTGGAGTTCGAAGATAGGAAGTTGGAGACGATTCAAAGTGAGGAGAGGATAGAATGGAGAGGGGGAGTTTGTGCGAGAATCAAAGAAGAGGGAAAATGGAAATTGGAGCTTGGGGTGGTGGAGGGTTGTGGGTTTTGGTGAAGGGGATGTTGGTGGCATTTCACAAACCGTTTGGGATTCTTTCGCAGTTTACGGCGGACGGATCGAAGCATGGGAACCTGAGTCTTTTTGGGTTTCCGAAGGGGGTGTATCCGATTGGGCGATTGGATGCGGAGAGTGAGGGTTTATTGTTATTGAGTGACGAGGGGGAATTGAATGCGCGGTTGCTTTTGCCTGAGCACGGGCATTGTCGGGAGTATTGGGTTCAGGTGGAGCGAGTTCCGTCGGGGGAAGCGTTGAGGCAGCTTGAGGAGGGGGTGGTGATTGGGGGGCGCAAGACCTTGCCGTGTGTGGCGAGGTTATGGGATCCGCAGCCGATGATGGCGCCGAGGGATCCACCGATTCGGTTTCGAAAAAGCGTGGTGGACGTGTGGATTTCTTTGGAATTGAACGAGGGAAAAAACCATCAGGTGCGGCGGATGACGGCGGCGGTGGGGCATCCGACATTGCGGTTGGTGCGGGTGCGGATTGGGGGATTGAGGGTGGAGCCGTTATTGGCTGGGCAATGGAAAGTCTTGGGGGGTGAGGAGCGGGCGAGGGTATTTGGGGGGAAGTG
>JBAWZW010000276.1:0-3471 GCA_037142835.1 Verrucomicrobiota bacterium | reverse complement strand
GGGGTAAAATGTTTTTTGGGGAGGTGAAAAGTGCTTGATGGCGGGCGGGAAAATCGTCAGAGAAGTCAGCGCTTTTCACTGCTGGACCGAGGCGATTGAACTGGGTCGCGGTGGCGGAGAGTCAACCCAAAAAAACTATGTCTCACATCTTGAATGCATCACCAAAACTACACAACGCGATGTGGCCTGGGCTCGTCGGAAAAGGCGACGGACCGGGGCAGGAACCGGCGATCAGTCTGGAGCGGATGCTTGATCTGACGGCGGCGGCGAATGTGGGTGGTCAGAAATTTGAGGGGATCGATTATTTTCTATTTCTGCCCCACACCAATCCTGAGGCGAGCGACGATGAGATCAAGCGGATTGCCGATCTGATTGCGGGCAAGGGGTTTGCGGTGGGATCGCTGGTGGCACCAGTTTGGCCGGGGACGATTGGGGATTCGGCGATGGGGAATGCGGTGCAGACGGAAAAGTTTCTTAATGCGGTGAAGATGGCGTGTCGGATTGCGGGGATTTTCAACCGGCATGGGGTGCGTCAGTATGGGGTGATTCGGATTGATTCGGCGGAATTTGGGGTCAATCAGTGGCGGGAGAATCCGGTGATGAATACGAAGAAGATTGCGGAGACCTTTCGGGAGGCGGCGACGATTGCGGCGGGGGCTGGGGAGCGGTTGGCGGCGGAGGGGGAGATTTGCTGGGCGGGGATGCATTCTTGGAGGGCGATGTTGGATCTTTTGGAGGAAGTTGGGCGGCCGGAGACCTTGGGATTCCAAGCGGATTTGGCCCATACTTATCTCTATTTGATGGGGTACAATTCGCCTGAGCACGCCCTTCTGCAGCCTGGGTATAGTGACGCGGAGTTTTGGGTGGCCTATGAGAAGATGACGGATCAGTTGCGTCCGTGGACGATCGACTTCCATGTGGCGCAAAACGACGGCGAGGTGCATGGCGCTGGGGATCACGATAAGACGGGCAAGCATTGCCCTGCGGATGATCCGAACGGGAAATTGGATATTGTGAAATGTGCGAGTTATTGGCTGAAGGATGCGGAAGCGCGGGGGATTAAGCACATTTGTTGGGATGGTTGTATGTTCCCGAACGCCAAGCTGGAGGCGCCGCAAACTTGGAACGCGATTCTTGAAAAAATGATCGAGGTTCGGGCGGCGTCTGGTTGGAATGGCTAAGCGTTGATTGAAAGGTCTTTAAAAAAATTTATTATGAGCAATAAACCAAAATTAAATGTTGGGATCGTTGGGTATGGGTTCATGGGTCGGACGCACGCCAACGGTTTTACGAAAGCGCCACACTTCTTTGACTTGCCGTATGAGATCGTCTTGAAGGCGGCCTGTGGTCGGGATGAAGCCAAGTTAAAGGCTTATCAGGAACAGTGGGGTTGGGAGTCGACGGAGACGGATTGGAGAGAGTTAATTAAGCGGGACGACATTGATTTGATCGACATTTGTACGCCGAACGATTCGCACGCGGAGATTGCGATTGCGGCGGCGAAGGCGGGGAAGATGGTGATGTGTGAAAAGCCGTTGTCGTTGGATGGCAAGCAAGGGGAGAAGATGGTGGAGATTATTGAGGCGGCTGGGGTGGCGAATATGGTTTGGTACAACTACCGTCGGGTTCCCGCGGTGACTTTGGCCAAGCAAATCATTGACTCTGGGAAGTTGGGGAAAATCTTTCATTATCGGGCGAAGTTTTTGCAGGATTGGACGATTAATGCGGACCTGCCGCAGGGTGGAGCGGGGCTTTGGAGATTGGATGCGAAGGCGGCGGGGAGTGGGGTGACGGGGGATTTGCTGGCGCATTGCATCGACACGGCGATCTGGCTGAATGGGAATATTGAAAATGTCAGTGCGATGACCGAGACCTTTGTGAAGCAGAGGAAGCATCAGTTGAGTGGGAAAATGGAGAAAGTGGAGATCGACGATGCCTGTGCATTTCTGGCGCGCTTTTCCAACGGCTCGCTGGCGACCTTTGAATCGACGCGTTATGCGCGTGGGCACAAGGCCCTTTACACCTTTGAGATCAACGGGGAAAACGCCTCATTGAGTTGGGATTTGCATGATCTGCATCGGTTGCAAATGTTTGACTATAAGGATGAAGGGCGGGAGCGCGGATGGAAGTCGATCCATGTGAGTGACGGGGATCACCCTTATATGGCGAACTGGTGGGTGCCTGGTTTGCAGATTGGGTATGAGCACAGTTTTGTGCATCAGGTGGTTGATTTTGTGCAGAGTCTGGGGACGAAAAAGCCTGCAGGGCCGACCTTCCGGGATGCTCTGGAGACGCAATATGTTTGCGACGCCGTTTTGAAGAGTGCGAAGACGGGAAAATGGGAGACGGTGAAGCACGCGGGTGCTTTTAAAAAGGCTCCTAGTCCAGCAAAGGCGTCGGTGAAAAAGTCCATAAAGGCGGGTAAAGCGGTGGCGAAAAAGACTGGCAAGAAAGGGGCCTAGTCGGTCCTGGAGTTTTTAAAGGCAGTTCTGGGTTTTTTCAATGGGCTCAGCGATTTTGGTATCTGGGAATCGCTGGGCAAATTAAATTGAAATTATTTTTGACTTCTGAGGATTTCGGATTAGAAGAAAGACCTCACTTAATTGGGGGCGTACTGGTTTCGACTGTTGATTCGAGGCACAGGCGGCATGTCGAGGAAGCCTGGTTGGCCTCGTTAAAATCCCGGGCAAAACAAATAAATGCAGATTACGAAGATCTCGCTCTTGCGGCTTAATTGACCGCTTCGTTCCCGCAGTGACGCCTGCTGACCGCGGGGACGACGATAGCAGGCTGGCCTTGGGGCGGTGTGACCGCGCTCTGAGGTGAGATCGTTTTCGTGGACGCTCGGGGGTGGGCAATATGCCCGTCTATAGTGCACTCCCTAAATTAAGGACGAGGCTAAACATGTAGAAGCTTGTGGCGAGAGCCATCAGGACAAGGGTTCAACTCCCTTCGCCTCCACTTTCTCTGATTTTCAGGGAAGGTGGAGTGGTGATAAATCAAGCAAATTACGCAACTGATAATCTTTAAAAATACCACATGAAGTCCCTTAATTGTTTTTCTTTGGTCTCGCTACTCGGATTCGGCTTGGCGGGATCGGCGTCGGCGACGGTTTACCACGATGGTCTCTCTCCGTTGATGAGTGGCGTTTACGAAATGGGAACTTGGATTCCTGGCCGAGCTGGGGTGATTTCTTCTGATCTGACCTTTGCTCCGATCAGTGGTCTTCGGGAATATTTTTTTGATAACAACGGATACACCGGTGATATCACAGCGCTTCCCCTGAAGATGATTGTTTATAGTTTTACGACTGCCCACGACAGCGTGCGTCTCTACCCTTCTCAAGATCACTATCCTGTGACTGGTGCAGTTGTGGGAGTTGTGGCGGCAGAAGTGATGGAGTATAGTGTGTGGGGAAGCAACACTGGATTGAACAATGCGGCCGACTGGACGTTGATCGGTAATCCTACC
>JBAWZW010000275.1:0-3502 GCA_037142835.1 Verrucomicrobiota bacterium | reverse complement strand
GGGGGAGGATGGGGTGGAGTCGAGGATTTTGGTGGGTTTGAAGAAGGGGAAACGTTCGAGGATTTTGGCGGCGAGGACGCCGGCGATGGCGGCGCAGGCGGTGGCGAGGAAAGCGGTGATGACGATGGCGGTGGGGCTTTTGGCGCCTTGGGTGGCGAGGATCCCGATGGCGGTGAGGGGGAGGAGTTGGATGGAGGCGGTATTGAGGGCGAGGAACGTGCACATGGCGTTGGTGGCGGTTCCTGGGAAGGGGTTTAGGGAATCGAGGAGGCGCATGGCGCGGAGGCCGAGAGGGGTGGCGGCGTTTCCGAGGCCGAGCATATTGGCGGCCATATTCATGACCATGGCGCCCATGGCGGGGTGATGGGGGCGGACATCTGGGAAGAGGAGGCGGAGGAGAGGGCGGAGGAGAGAGGCGAGTTGTTGGACGAGACCGGAGCGTTCGGCGAGGCGCATCATTCCGAGCCAGATGGCCCAGACGCCGAGGAGGGGGAGGGCGACTTTGAGGACGGCTTTTTCGGCGCCTTCGAAAGCGCCGGTGGTGAGATCGGGGAGTTTACCGGTGAAGCCGGCGACGAGAACGGCGACGAGGAGCATGGCCAGCCAGATGAAATTGAGCATGGGGGAGATTTAGGGATGAAAGAGGGGGAGATAGGAAGGGCGAACTGGAGATTTTTGGAATTGGAGGGAATGTGGGAGTAAAAGTCGCGGGGTTCTTGGCAAACGAGAAGAAAGGGGTTAGGATGGGAGTCCTTTTTATGGCCATTCCAAGTATCATCGATCCCGCGCGCCTTGAGCGCATTCAATTTAGCAATGATGAGGTGGCGAGATACTCGCGTCATTTGATCATGCCCGAGGTGACGATGGAGGGGCAGAAGCGATTAAAAGCGGCGAGTGTTTTGTGTATTGGGACTGGGGGATTGGGGTCACCGATCGCCTTGTATTTGGCGGCCGCTGGGGTGGGGCGTTTGGGGTTAGTGGATGCGGACACCGTGGATTTTTCTAATTTGCAGCGGCAGATTTTGCATGGGACGAAGGATGTGGGGCGGAAGAAATTGAATTCGGCGAAAGATCGGATTCGGGAGACCAATCCGAACGTGCAGGTGGATTTGTATGACGAGTACTTTGCGGCGGGGAACGCGCGGCGGATTGCGGAGCCATACGACATTATCATTGATGGGACGGATAATTTTCCGACGCGTTATTGTTCGAATGATGTCTCGGTCTTTTTAAAGAAGCCGAACATTTACGGGTCGATTTTCCGTTTTGACGGGCAATGCACAGTGTTTGCGGCGCATTTGGGCGGGCCGTGTTATCGGTGTATGTTTCCTGAGCCCCCGCCACCGGGGATGGTGCCGAGCTGTGCGGAGGGAGGAGTGTTGGGGGTATTGCCGGGGATTATTGGGGTGATGCAGGCGATTGAGGCGGTGAAATTGATTATTGGGATTGGGGAGCCGTTGATTGGGCGGATGATTGCGTTTGACGCCTTGAAGATGAAGTTTCGGGAATTTAAGTTGAGGAAAGACCCGAAGTGTCCGGTGTGTTCGGAGCATCCGACGATTACGGATTTAGTGGATTACGAGCAATTCTGTGGGATTCCGCAGGCGAAAGCGGCTGAGGACGAAGAGGTTCCGGTTCCGTTGATTGGGGCTAGGGAATTGAAGGCGAAGTTGGATCGTGGGGATCGGTTTCATTTGATTGATGTGCGGGAGCCGTTTGAGTGGGAGATTTGTCATATTCCTGGGGCGCGATTAATTCCGATTGGGCAATTGGCGGCGCGGATGAGTGAATTGGATTCGACGGATGAGATTGTTTTGCAGTGCAAGACGGGAGCGAGATCGAGCACGGCGTTGCGGTTATTGCAGGATGCGGGGTTCAGCAAGCTGGCGAATTTGGAGGGGGGGATTCACGCTTGGGCGGATGAGATCGACCCGACGATGCCGAAGTACTGAAAACGAGGATGATTGGGAAAGAGCTATTGCAATTGCTGAGGTGTCCCGAGAGTGGTCAGGGATTGGCGTTGGCGAGTGAAGCGATCTGGGGTGAGTTCGAGGCCGCCCGGGGAGCTGGGCGGCTCTGGGATCGGGGTGGGCGAAAGGTTGAGGCGGTGATTGAGGGAGGATTGGTGCGTGAAGACGGGGAGGTATTTTATCCGATCTGCGGGGGAATACCGTTATTGGGGCCAGAGGATGCGGTGAGGATGGGGGAGAGGAAAGAATGAGGGTGGCAGGGGTGGAATCGATTGGTGGGGAGAGGGTTTGGAGGTTGGGAGAGAGGGAGAGATGAAGTTAATTGACCGCTATGTGACGGGGCAGATTGTGTTGACGTCGAGTGTGGCGGTGGGGGTATTGAGTGTGGTTTTGGTGTTGGGGAATGTGTTTAAGCAGCTGTTGGAGTTGTTGATTAAGAACGACACGCCGCTGGAGCAGATTTTGACATTTTTGGCGTATATTTTGCCATTTTCGCTGACCTTCACGATTCCGTGGGGATTTTTGACGGCGGTGTTGTTGGTTTTTGGGAAGATGTCGGCGGAGAACGAGTTGATTGCGTTGCGGGCGAGTGGGGTGAGTATCACAAGGGTGACCGTTCCCGTGCTGGTGTTGGCGTTGATGAGTGTAGGGGTTTGTTTGTGGATCAACGTGGATGTGGCGCCGAGGGCGCAAGCGCAGATGAAAGAGGAGCTTTATCGGATTGCGACGAGTAATCCGCTGGCGATGTTTGGGAGTGACAAAGTGATTGAGGCTTTTCCTGGGCGGAAAATTTATGTGGAGCGGAATGAGGGGGCGAACTTGTTTAATTTGTTGGTGTATGAGTTGAGTGAGAATTCTCTGCCCGAGAAAGTGGTGTTTGCGCGTCGGGGAATGCTGGAGACGGATGAGGCGAACAAGCGAATCTTGCTCCACATTTATGACTCGCAGTATGAGCAGCGGGATGGGGAGGAGCCGGATAATTTGATGAAAATCCACACGGCGACGGCGCAAGAGAACACCCTGCCGATTTCGTTGGAGGAGTTATCGGAGAAGAAGCGGGGGAAGGGGATTGGGAGTATGACGGCGAGGGAGTTACTGGAGCGGTTGCAGGCGAAGGAACAGTTGGGGAAGACGAGTGAGAAGGATCGGTTGGCGGCGATTTCGTCGACGCGGACGGAATTTAGTCGTCGGTTGGCGTATGCGTTGGCGTCGTTGGCGTTTGCGTTGGTGGGGGTGCCGTTAGCGATTACGGCGCATCGGAAGGAGACCTCGGTGGGATTTCTGTTTAGCGTGGGATTGGGCGTGGTTTATTTTTTTATCGGCATCTTTATTTATGGGATGCGGGACAATCCGCGGATTTATCCTGAGTATTTGATTTGGTTGCCGAACCTATTGTGTATGGGTTTGGGGAGTTGGTTATTTGTGAGGATGAGTCGGAGGTAGGGGGAGAAGCGAGATGAAATTTTTTGGAAGAGCATCGGCGGGGGTGAGGAAGGGTGGATTGGTGCTGGTGGTGGTGGGGTGGAGTATGG
>JBAWZW010000274.1:0-3523 GCA_037142835.1 Verrucomicrobiota bacterium | reverse complement strand
CCCCCCATCACCCAAAAAGATCCCCAAATCCCCTCCTCCCCGCCGAACTTCTTGCCCTTTCATCATCAAACCATCAGAAACATCCCCCCCCGCAAATTCTCCACCATTTATTCGCCATGAAATCCAAAGCACTCAACGAAGCCCAATTCCTCTCTCTCCTCCAAAAAATCCTCCCCAAAGCAACCAACGATCCCCACCTCGCCACCACCATTTACGAAGAGGTCGCCAAGGAAGTCCGCTTGCTCAATAGCATCAAGTCCTTGGAAAAATTCTGCGAAACCGGCGCCATCCCCAACACCGATCCCCATACCGTCGCCATCCTCCAAAATGACCTCGCCGAAAAATTTGGCGAAGCCAATGTCGCCCTCACCCCCGACGAAAATGGCACGGCAGTCGCCGTAGAAATCGTCCTTCCAGATCGCACGCTCTCCACTCGCGTCCGCGTCGATCCCCTCATCAACGACTCCACCGAGGAAGTCAAAGTCCCCTTTGTCCCTTTCCCCGTCGTCCTCCCCGAAGACGAAGAACTCGTCTGGATGCTCGCCCGCCAGGAAGATCTCGGCCCCGACGAAGCCTCCCGCGCCTTAGCCATGCTCGAAGAAGAGTTTTGGGCAACCAAAAAAGGCCAGCAACTTCAACAGGATCGCGTCGAAAAGTCTTTCGCCGAGTTCATTACC
This sequence comes from Verrucomicrobiota bacterium, assembly GCA_037142835.1. GTDB lineage: Bacteria > Verrucomicrobiota > Verrucomicrobiia > Chthoniobacterales > Chthoniobacteraceae > Chthoniobacter. Next base: position 2,846 of record JBAWZW010000274.1, on the reverse strand, counting down.
CATGTTCCCGCTCTCGCCCTCAAAGAAAGCGGACTCAAGCGCCACTACAAAGATCCCGAAGCCCTCAAGACCTTGCGCCTCCTCCCCCCAACCCGATCCGCGTCTCCCCATTCCTCAACGCCCGACTAGTAGCTCGCCCGACATGGGTCGCCACCCCTATCCGCACGCCCATCTCCATCTCCCACCGCTACTTCGCGAAAATCCTCCCCCTCAGCACCTCACTCCCCCCATACCCAAAACCTCGCCCAGAGGTCTTCCCTCATGCCCATTTCCTTTAAATAATTTCCTGCAAATCCAAAGATAAAACATTGACTTCGCTCAATTTTCCCCTTCATTCCTGACTAAGAATTTCTTCACCCTCTAAAGTCGACCCTAACCTCTTCGCCGCCATTCACTCACAACTTTCATCGATGAAATTTGTCTCAGGTTTCGCCCTACTCCTATTCTTAATACCCCAAACCCCTTCCCTTGCCCAGGACGGCACTACCCGTTCCATCGCCCTCACCGGTGACCTCGCTTTCGACCTCACTGGCAATTATAAAGATTTCTTCTCCCCCGTGATCAACGACTCCTCGACAGTCGCCTTCTCCGCCTCCTCCACGACCTCCACCACCGCTTCCCCAGTCCAAGCCATCTACCGCACCACCCCCTCCGCTCTCCTCACCATCGCCAAATCAGGACAAACCGCACCCGTTCTCACTGGAACTCTCAAAACCTTCTCTGATATCCGCCTCAACTCCGCTGGCCTCATCTCCTTTTTCGGCACCAACGGCGTCGTCACCAGCGGCCTCCCCAGAACCGCCGTCTACACCAGCACCGGCACCACCCTCTCCACCATCGCCTCCTACGGTCAACCCGCCCCAGGTCTCACCGGCAATGCCACCATCTTCGCCCCCGTCTCCCTCAGCGACTCCGGCTCCGTCGCCTTCAAAGCCCTCATCTCCGATGGCTCAGGCGATACCACCACCCCCAATGGCCTTTACCTCAGTAATTCCGCGACCAGCACCACCAGCTTCAATACCTCCACCATCGCCACCACCAACAACACCGCCCCCACTATCGGCGGTCTCTTCACCGATCTCGATCCCACAGTCGTCCAAAATAATCTCGGCACATCTCTCTTCTTAGGCTACGGCGCCACCAACGCCACCACCTTCAACACCGCCGCTGGCCTCTATTCCTTCTCCAATAATTCCACCACCACTATCGTCACTACCTCCAATACCGCCCCAGTCCTCAATAGCAAATTCCTCATCTTCACCGCCTGGTCCATCACCCCCTCCAAAACCGTCAATTTCTCCGCCCTCACCGAAGACTATCACCAAGGGATTTTTTCCTCCAGTAATGGCGTCACCACTGCTCTCGTGACCACCAATGACCTCGCCCCAATCCTCGGCGGAAATTTTACCAATTTCTCATCCCCCAGCTTCAGCGCCTCCGGCCTCGTGGCCTTCAAATCCGCCGACGGCTCTCTCTACAACAACGGCACCAAAGAACACTTCGGCGTCTTCACTAACTCCAACGGCGTCAACCGCGCCCTCGCCACCACCCGCCAAGTCGCTCCCCAAATCGGTTCCAATTTCACCGACTTCTCCTCCATCGAAACCAATGACGTCGGAACGACCGCCTTCCTCGGCTCCACCGCCACCGGTTCAGTCCTCTGCCTCAGCGATGGCCAAGACCTCGTCCCCGCCGCGTTCACCTCCCAAATCGTCTCCACCAGCACCATCAAATCCATCTCCTTTAGCTCCGCCAACGACTCCGATGGCGCCAGCGGCCTCAATAATCTCGGCCAAGTCGTCTACCTCGCCACGCTCGCCAATAACAAAAAAAGCCTCCTCACCTTCACCCCCACTCTCCACTTCCGGACCCCTTCCACCGGCTCCTGGTCCACCCCAACCAATTGGACTCTCGGCCTCACCCCCGCCCCCGTTCACGATCTCGTCGTCGACCCCTCCACCCCTCTCACCATCACTGGACCCTCCTCCCCCACCACCATCAATCGCCTCACCATCGGCTCCGGCTCCGCTACCGCCAATCTCAACCTCCAATCCTCAGGCCCTCTCTCCGCCTCCAACGGCATCACCATCGCCTCCCTCGGAAAAATCTCTGGCGATGGCGTCCTCATCGCCAATGTCTCCAATAGCGGCTCGCTCTCCCCAGGCCTCCCTGCCTCCCCAGGTTCCCTCGCCTTCACCGGAAGTCTCTCCCTCCAATCCACTTCCCATCTCTCCCTCGATCTCGGTGGCCTCATCCGCAAATCCCATTACGATTACCTCGCCATTTCCGGTGCCCTCTCCCTCAACGGCAATCTCGATGTCTCTCTCATTAATGGCTTCTCCCCCCAAGTTGGTCACTCTTTCGATCTCTTCGACTCCTCCTCCGTCACCGGCACTTTCTCCGTCCTCAATCTCCCCACACTCTCCTCTGGCCTCGCCTGGAATACCTCCCTCCTCCCCTCCACAGGCGTCATCTCCGTGGTCTCCGCCGCCCCACTCGCCGCCACTTGGATCGCCACCGGCAACGGCTCCTGGTCCTCCTCCGCCACCGCCAATTGGTCCCCATCTGTCCCCAACGCCCCCAGCACTTCCGCCACTTTCACCACCACCTCCCCCTCCCCTTCCACAGTCACCCTCGGCGGCCCCGTGGTCGTCGGTCACCTCGCTTTCTCCAGCTCCTCCCCCTACCTCCTCACCAGTTCCCCATCCAATTCCCTCACCCTCTCCGATCCCTCTTCCACCCCTTCCATCACCGTCACCACTGGCTCCGATACCATCTCCACCCCCCTCCTCCTCGCCCAAAATACCCTCATCTCCACCGCCGCCAACTCCTCCATCACTCTCTCC
>JBAWZW010000273.1:0-3547 GCA_037142835.1 Verrucomicrobiota bacterium | reverse complement strand
GGATATATGTGGATGGGGAAGAGGGGTTAGGGGGCACGCTTTTGGAGCGATTAGGGCGGTATATTATCGCGGACGAGGTGAATTTGGAGGAGGTGACGGGGGGGCGGAGACTTTTGCATTATTTGGGGGAGGAGCCGGTTGATTTGGGTGGGGTGAGGAGAGTGAGAGTGAATCGATTTGGTCGAGAGGGGTGGGATGTGCGGATTTCGGCGGAAGATTTTCTGAGGAATGAGGAGGGATATTTTCCGAAGTCGAAGCGAGTGGACGCGAGGATTTTGGAGATCTTGCGGGTGGAGGCTGGGATCCCGCGGTGGGGGTATGAGCTTGGGGAGGAGACCCTTCCGCCTGAGGCTGGGTTAGATCGGACGCATATTGACTATCACAAGGGATGTTATGTGGGGCAGGAGACGATTTCGCGGTTGAAGAGTGTGGGGCATGTGAACCGAGAGTTGCGGGGAATGGTGTGGGAGGGAGGAGGGATTCCGGAGATTGGGGGATTGATTTTTGGGGAAGGTGGGGAGCGTGCGGGTGGGGCGGTGACGAGTGTGGCCTATAGTTTTGCCTTGGAAAAGTGGATTGCGCTCGGGTATGTGAAGCGTGGAGTATCGGCTAGTCAGATGTGCATCCGTCCTGCGAGTGGGGAGGGTGAGGAAGTGAGGATGGCCGTGCATGCGTTGCCCTTTGTTGTTTTATGAAAAAAATCAGAAGCTTATTTATTGTGTTGGCGGGGATGGGGTTAGGGATTGGCGGGGTGCGTGCGGATGAGGTGGCGGTGGTGAGTTTTCGGGTGGGGAAGGATAAGATGCCGTTGAGTTTTGCGTTGGAGTTTTACGAGAAGGACGCACCGGCGACGGTGGCGAACTTTAAGAAGTTGGCGGAGAAGAAGTTTTATAATGGGCAATCGATTCACCGGGCGTTTCCGCATTTATTGATTCAGATGGGGGATCCGCTGAGTAAGAAGAAGGATCGGAGTCGGGTGGGGACAGGGGGACCTGGTTATACGTTACCGGCGGAGATTCGGCGGAAGCATGTGAAGGGGGCGATTGCGGCGGCGCGTTTGCCTGATGTGATTAATCCATCGAGGCATTCGAATGGGAGTCAATTTTACGTCTGTCTGGCGGAGATGCCATCGTATGACGGGCAATACACGGTATTTGGGAAAGTGATTTGGGGTTTAGAGACCTTGGACGGGTTGAGTCAGCAGAATGTGGATAGCAACGACAACCCGATCACGAGGAACGAGATTCTTTCGGTGAAGGTGATGCCGAGGGAGTTATTGGGAGCGCAGCCGGTGGCGATGAGTCCGATTAAAGTGGTGAAGAAGCGGTGGTGGAAAATTTTCTAAAGAAGAGTGCTTGCGGGTGGTGAGTGGACTGGGTATAAAGCGCTCCCCTTTCAACGGGTAGGTACCGAAGTGGCCAAACGGGGTGGACTGTAAATCCACTGGCTTACGCCTTCACAGGTTCGAATCCTGTCCTGCCCAATCCTTTGAATTTCAGAGGGTTGTGGTTTTTAAGACCAGTTGGAAATGGGGATGGGTGGGGGGAGATTGAGGTGGGGGAGGAGAAGGAGGTCGACAGGGATGCGAGCGGGGGATAAGGAGTCTTAGAGATGGAGCAATTTGAATTTTTAAAGGGAGAGATTGATGGGCGAGGGGTGGGGGCGGCGTGGAGTTTTTGGGGGGCGGATTTTTTATGAAAGAGAAGGGAGTGGCGTTGGAGAGAAGGCGTCGGGTGTTAATCTTTGCGGATGAGTCGAATATCACGAGTTCGGCGAAGGCGATGCAGAGGAATTTGGATTGGTTGCGGTTGCAGGAGTATTTGGTGAGGGGGAGGGAATTGATTGAGATGGTGGTGTATGCGGGGTTGCCGCCGGCGATGGCGGATTGGCAGGTGGAGCGGGAGCGGAAGAACAAGTTCATCCACTGGTTGAGATTGAATGGTTTTCTGGTGGTGACGAAGGATGGGTCGCCTGGGGCGGACGGGTATTACAAGGCGAATGTGGATGTTTTGATGGCGATCGATGCGGTGGAGCTTTCGGTGGAGATGCGACCTGACGTGGTGGTCTTAGTGACTGGGGATGCGGACTTTGCGCATTTGGCGTTGCAGTTGAGGAGGCGAGGGATTCGGGTGGAAGTGGCCTCGACGCTACCGACATTGGGAACGGGATTGCGGGCGGCGGCAAATGAGACGATTGATTTGGCGGGGTTGCTGTCTACTTTTGAGGCGTTTCTGTAGGCGGTGGGGTTGGGTTGGGGTGAATTTGTGATTGGTCGAAGAGGGCGCGCCAGTATTCGAGACGATCTTTGATGCGTTTTTCGGCGCCTTGGTCACCGGGGTGGTAGTAGCGGCGTCCTTCGGTGAGGTAGGCTTGGGGGACATAAGCGCCTTCATGATCGTGGCTGTATTGGTAGCCGGTGTGGCCGAGGGCTTTTTTGGCGCGGGGCGAGCCGCCGTCGCGGAGGTGTCGGGGCACGGGGAGAGTCACCCCTTTTTGGAGATCGGCTTGAGCGGCGAGGAGAGCGGCGTAAGCGCGATTGGATTTGGGAGCGGTGGCGAGGTAGACCGTGCAATGAGCGAGGGGGATTTGGGCTTCTGGGAGGCCGATAAAATCGGTGGCTTGTTGGGTGGCGACGGCGAGAACGAGGGCATGGGGATCGGCGAGGCCGATGTCTTCGCTGGCGAGGATGACGAGGCGTCGGGCGATGAAGCGGAAGTCTTCGCCTGCGTAGAGCATTTTGGCGAGCCAGTAGAGGGCGGCGTCGGGGTCGGAGCCGCGGATACTTTTGATGAAGGCGGAGATGGTATCGTAGTGTTGGTCGCCGTCTTGGTCATAGACCACGGCTTTTTTCTGGATACTTTCTTCGGCGATGGCGTGGGAGATGTGGACGACTCCGAGGGGATTGGGCGGGGTGGTGACGACGGCGATCTCTAGGGCATTGAGGCACTTACGGGCATCGCCATCGGCAGAAGTGGCGAGATGGAGGAGAGCGGAGTCATCGATGGTGAGGGAGATTTTGCCGAAGCCGCGGAGGGGATCGGCGAGGGCGCGTTTTTGGAGATCGAGGAGATTTTCGACGGAAAGGGGTTCGAGTTGAAAGATTTGGGAGCGAGAGACGAGGGGGGAATTGATGGAGAAGAAGGGGTTATGGGTGGTGGCGCCGATGAGGCGGATGGTTCCGCGTTCGACGTCTGGGAGGAGGGCATCTTGTTGGGATTTATTCCAGCGGTGGATTTCGTCGATGAAGAGGATGGTTTTTTCTTGGGAGTGGGAGAGTCGATGGGAGGCGGTGGCGATGACTTTGCGGAGGTCGGCGAGATTACTTTCGACGCCGCTGAGGCGTTCGAAGCGGGAGCTGGTGGCGGAGGCGATAATTTCTGCGAGGGAGGTTTTGCCGGTGCCTGGGGGGCCGAAGAGGATGATGGAGGAGATGCGATCGGCATCGATGGCGCGGCGGAGGAGTTTTCCTGGGGCGAGGAGGTGAGATTGGCCGGAATATTCGTCGAGCGAAGAGGGGCGCATGCGTTGGGCGAGGGGTGCGGAGGAG
>JBAWZW010000272.1:0-3549 GCA_037142835.1 Verrucomicrobiota bacterium | reverse complement strand
CCCCCTGACTTCCCCAAAATAATCTTTTCTACTTTCTAACCACACCTCTTTCCCTACGCTTCCCCCCATGAATCATCACGAATTACTTTCCACCCTCGCCTCCGCCCCAAACGCCCCCATTCACTTCCGCCTCCCCGACGGCGACTCCGTCCCCGCCCACTTTCACATCACCGAAGTCGCTCACGTCCAAAAGAATTTCATCGACTGCGGTGGCACCACCCGTTCCTCCATCACCTGCCAACTCCAAGCCTGGGTCGCCGACGACCAAGACCACCGGATTACCACCGATAAACTCGCTCAAATCATCCGCCTCGCCACCCCGATTCTCGGCGCCAATCCTCTTCCCGTCGAACTCGAATACGAAGATTGCTCCATCTCTCAGTTCCCCATCGTCTCCGCCCACATCTCCCCAGAGGGCGTCCTCTTCCTCCTCTCCTCAAAACACACCGATTGCCTCGCCAAAGAACTCTGTGGTATCCCCACCCCAACCTCAGAAAATCAACCGAATACTTGCAATTCCTCTTCAGGTTGTTGTTAACACCGCTCCCGTAAGCTTTTTGCAAATCTCATTTAACCCTCGCCCACTAAAATCATCGCCAAAAATTCTTATTATCGGCTAAACTGACATTAGCTACTCCCACTATCAGATGTCCGATCTCTCCGCCAATCCAGATCTCACACCCAAATTCTCAGAAATCACCCCAGAATTCGTCCTCATTCCCGCTGGCCCATTCCAAATGGGCGACGCCACCGATGCCGACCAAAACGCCCCCGTTCACCTAGTCTACGTCGACGCTTTTTTCTTTGGTAAGTATCTCGTCACTAAATCTCTCTGGGATCAGTGCCGAAACTGGGCCATCCACCACGGCTACCCCGATCTCCCAGAAGGCGAAGCGACGGGACCCTCGCACCCCGTCCAAATGATCTCCTGGTACGAAATGGCCAAATGGATCAACGCCCTCAGCGAACAACACCATCTCACCCCCGCCTACTACACCAACGAATCCCACTCCACCGTCTATCGCACAGGCGACCTCGACCTTCGCCCCGAGGATGTCGACTGGCTCGCCAATGGCTACCGCTTCCCCACCGAAGCCGAGTGGGAAAAAGCCGCCCGCGGCCATTCCTCCCATCTCCGCTTCTCCTTCGGTGATTCCATCAGCCATACCCAAGCCAACTATCGCAGTGAACCCAACTGCCCCTACGATCTCAGCCCCACCCACGGCCACCACCCCCAATACGATGCCCCACTCGCCACCGGCACTTCACCCGTCGGCTCCTTCCCCCCAAACGACTTCGGTGTCTTCGACATCAACGGAAACGTTTGGGAATGGACTTTCGATCGCTACGAAGCTCTCACCAGTCAGCCAGCCTCCAACCCACGCGGCAACTCCCCGCGCACTAGCCGAGTGCTCCGCGGAGGAAGCTGGTATAGCGTCGCCTACTATTGCCGAACTGCCTTTCGAGGCTTCGATTATCCCTCGGTCAGCAATATCCATATGGGCTTCCGCCTCTCACGCTCCTTCAATCCTCCTCCCCACGCTCACCCTTCACCCCTCAACCCATGACCGCTCCTCTCAATCTCACCCCGCTCCACAACGCCATCCGCGATGTCCCCGACTTCCCCAAACCAGGAATTCTCTTCAAAGACATCACCCCGATTCTCTCCGACCCAACCCTCTTCAAACTCTCCATCGATTCCCTCCTCGAACGCGTCCAACCTCTCCAAATTGATAAAATCGTCGCCATCGACGCCAGAGGTTTCCTCTTCGGCTCCGTCGTCGCCTACGAACTCGGTATCGGCCTCGTCCCCATTCGCAAAGCGGGAAAACTTCCCTTCACCTGCCACAGCGTCTCCTACAGCCTCGAATACGGCGAAGATGTTTGCGAAATGCACGTCGACGCCCTCCAATCCGGCGAACGCGTCGTCCTCATCGATGACCTCCTCGCCACCGGGGGCACCGCCAGCGCCGCCGTCCGACTCATCGAGGAATTCGGCGCCCAACTCGTTCTCGCCCAGTTTATTATCGAATTAAAATTCCTCAACGGTCGCTCCAAACTCCCCAACGTCCCCATCCACTCTCTCCTCTCCTTCTAAATCACCCTCTCCCCAAAAACCTCAAAGCCCATCAGGCGCTTTAAACTCCACAAACTTTCTCTCCAGCGTCCCGTCAGCTTTCGCCTCACACACAAACCACCCCTTCAATAAAGATCGATCGTGGTTCCCCCGAACCCGAGCGCAACACCGGTTCGTCGTCATCAAACCACGCCCCACCGCCACCTCACTCGCCCCATGCCAATGACCACTCAAAACCCCCGCAATATTTAATTGTAAAAGCCTCTCAATCAAACGATCCGCATTCACCGGCCGATTCACAACCTTCTCTCCCAAAGGAAAATGCGTGAAACAAATCGTCGGCTTCTCCTTGTCCATCTTCACCATCTCCTCGTCCAGCCACTCAAAAGTCGACTCCCCAATCGTCGTCCCCGAAAACTTCACCCCCATCGTGGTGTCTAACCCCAAAAACTGCCAACCCGCTTCCTCAAATCGATAGTTTAATCTCCCAGGAAACTCCCCGTCATACCCCACCCTCAAACCGTCTTTCTCCCCGTAATCATGATTCCCAGGTACAGGATACACGGGCATCCCCAGCCCCCCAAAAATTTCCTTCACCGCCACCAAGGATTCCCGCTCGCCAGTGTTCGCCAAATCCCCGCACAACAAACAAAATACCCCGTCCGGTACACTCCTTTTCATCTGCTCGACCATCGCCGTAAACCATTGCCGACAAGCTCCTTTGTCATAGTGCAAATCGTTCGCCGCAATAAATCGAAATCCCTTTCCCTCCGACGCGCCGACTCGCCCCGCCATCGATCCCAACGCCACCGAAACCAGAAAATCCCGCCGATTCACCTTCGGTCCACCCCAAAAGTTCATCCCATGAACCTCCGCACTTTCCTCTCCATACCACCCAATCCCCACAGCCCTCTCCTCACTTCTCCACCCCAATCTCCACGTTGCAAAAGGTCAGCGCCGCCATCCCGTTCGCCCCGTTCAATAGCGTCTCCTGTTTCCAAGCCACCTCTTTCAAATAGGTAATCTTCTTCGCCACCCCTTTCTCCTTCAACTTCAACGTCAATAACTTCCCACTCACACTTCCCGATTCCACTTTCCCCTTCTCTCCATCCAAATAAAACTGCCCCGCTAATTCATCCCCCCAGACCACCGCCTGATCAAACTCCAAAACCACCGTCTCCCTCTTCTCATCCCCATAATACGCTCGCCGCAAATTCGCCGCCGTAATCTCCCCCTTCGCCTCCCTCCCATAATGATCCCTCGCCATAATCGGTTCCACCATCCGCGCAAATTCCCCCCACCCAACCAACGGAAAATGACACCCCCCAGGCGGCTTCACCCCCAGCGTCGACACAATACTCATCCGCGAAAATAACTCCGGCAATGTCCTCTGCTTCTCCCTCAACATATCCCCCGATCCCTGACTCCCCCCCATACTACAAGAATTCGGCCAGATCTGGAAGATCACGTAA
>JBAWZW010000271.1:0-3560 GCA_037142835.1 Verrucomicrobiota bacterium | reverse complement strand
GACGGTGCCCATGAAGTTGATGGCTCCGCTGCCACGATTGCCTGTGTAAAAGAGCGTAAGCGTCCGGGAAACTGCATCCCCCCCAAACCTTCGAGACAATGGGACGCTGGGGACGTACGAATGACGCAAATCATCACCGATCCACAGTGACTAGCCTCCGCTCTTTACTCGGTTTGGTCGCGAGCCAGATCAATCACCAACGAATCGGCAAGCATCCCCTGCTCGATCCTCGGCGCGGGAACCGCCGCCACCGCTTCTGTTTTAAATGGATCATCCCGACAACATCCCCAACCCCATTCCCAAAAAAGAGGGACTTCCCCAGTCTCTTACAGTGCAACAATTCCTCTAGAAATTGCCGACACCACCAATTCATTCCCATCACCACTCACCCCCCATCGAGGCACTTCGATCATTCATAGCCAAAGAACCGAGTCCGCCTTACCATCTTGGCGAATGGAATCTGAAGACCATCTGCAAATATGAAGTCGAAATTACTGGTTACCCTGATCGTTTCCTCCTTATTGCTCGCTCGCTCTCCGCTTTTTGCATGGGATCCTGGGGTTGCTGAATTGGAGAAGGCTATCAAGTCCGGAGATTTCAACGGCTACTTCACCGAGGCTACGAAATGGCTGAACAATAAGGCGTTACCAGTCGATGCCGTAAAAATTGCGGAGGCGGCGCAGGCTGGAATGTTCAAGGATTTGACACTGGCCGCGACGCTAGAACAACGGGAACTCATCGCGAGGTGCGGTGCGGAAAAACTCGGGGCGTTTGCGAATGCGGACGCAGGAAACCAGTCGTTCCTCGCTTGGCTGATGAAAAGCACTCCGACGATGGTGCTTTTTCTGGAAGGCGGCGAACCTCGGGAGAAGGATTACCTCGGGGCCCTCGGAGTTTTGCGCAAAATCGTCGATGCCGACCCCGACGCCCTCACGGGAATGCATCTCCGCATGGCAATCGGCACGGCCCTTTCGCTGGCCAGAACGACCCGAGCTTTCCACTGCGAGGAAACCATCGACCCAGTGCAACGCTATTTGCATTACAAGGCGGCGCAAAAAAATGGCGAACTGACTCCGATGTTCGACCAATTGCGGGTTTGGGAATACGCGAAGGTCATGCCTTGCGAGGGAACGAATGCGGATATCGCATGGGTGCGGGCGGCCCTGAAAGCGATGCGCCCCGAGTTGCTCCGCGAGGCGCGCTACATCGCAATGGTATCGGAGGTGCAATACACGACTTCCGATTGGGGGCCGATGCCACACACCTTTGCGACCGTGCTCAATGGGGGCGGAAAATGCGGGCCCCGTGCGTGGTTTGGCCGCTTCATCAATCAGGCGTTTGGCGTTCCCGTCTGGGGGGTGAAACAACCGGGGCACGCCGCGGTCGGTTTTCTCGGCAATGAAGGGTGGAAGGTGAAGCTCGGTCGGGGATGGGATCACTCGACCTGGGACGGGATGAAGGGGACGCAGTTTCTGGAAATCGTCAAGGCTCGCGACTTTATGGAGGATTTCTCCGTGTCGGAACATCTGCGCTGGCTGTCGAAAGCGATAACCGCAAAGCCCCAATCAGAGGCGCTTAAACTGGCGGCGGCGATCGTCGAGAAGAATCCCCAAGGCCCAAAAACCTCGCTCAAACTCACGCCTCCAAAGTATCCCGATCCACAGCCAGAAAAACCATCGACACCCGTAAAGGGGGTGCAACATCTCGTAGCGGTGGATTTCACCAAGGGCGCCAACGCCCAACGCCGAGAATCATTCGATTTCGGCAAGCAGGTCTACTTTCAAAAGAACTCCGACGGTTTTGTGGAATACCAAGTAAATATTCCCAAGGACGAAACCTACGGCATCACGCTGGGCCATGGGACGGCGAACGGCAACTGCCGAGTGCGTGTTTATGTCGGTGATCGAAAGATTGGCTGGATGCCTTTGAAAAATACCAAGGGTCTATGGGGTCAGACGAATGAAACAGATTTTGCACTGCCAAAAACCGATACTTTGCGTTTTGTTTTTCCGTCGCAGCGTGCCGTGGTGGTGAAGTGGATCGAACTGAAAGCCAAAGGCAATACCGCGCCGACGAAGATCGATGCTGAACAGGAAAGTAAACCTGCGGTGAAAGAATCCGATCCCAATAATCCCAACGATAAAGACGACCAGTAGTCCAACCCTCAAGAGATCCCGAGCGCTTCCCTGCCGAGGAAGAGTCCCCGCCCCCCCGCCCCCCGATCCTACCCAATGGCTATTTCAAAAACCTCCCGCAGAATACAAATTCCTTGCAATGTGCTACGCGAAGGCTATTCACTCCTGGGCACTGACGGTTCCATCTCCAAGACCAAAGCAAAGAAATGTTTATATGAAGACAAAGGCTACCCTCCACAGTTTGAAAACCATTCCCGTAATCACGATTGACCTCGACCTGCCTCCAGATGAACGCTGGCAGGAGGTTCCCAAGTCGGTGCGTGCCGCTGGCCTCCGCCTGGCGAAAAAGCAAGCAGCCATGGTCTCGGCCGCTGACCCCACCGGTGGACTTCTCTCCCTCGTTCTCCACGCCATCACCAAACTCAGCAACCCCTACAGCGAGGACGTCTCCGCATGGGCCGAACTCCTCGGGGCCGATGTCGCCGACCTGCTCATCGGAAATTTCTCCTACGAACTAAGCATGGTGAGTCATGTTGGCAGCGATCTTAGTGTGCTCGAAATCCTCACGAAAACTTTCGGTTTCGCATGCACATCCGGCGCGGTCTGGATTGAAGGGGAGGGCATGGTTCACCTGCGCACTCTTGATTGGTCTTTCCCCGGCCTCGGGAAAAACACGGTCGTTTACCACATGGTCAACGCCCCCGCCGGGGACTTTTATAACATCGGCTTTCCCGGCTATGTCGGGGTGCTCACCGCAGTGGCTCCCGGACGTTTTTCCGCATCGATCAACTACGCCGCCCCGGTCGACTTCCCCTCCCTCGACTGGCCACCCAGCCACCTCCTTCGCCATGTCTTTGAAAACTGCGCCGACTATGAGGAAGCCCTCGAAACCCTTGAAAACACCCCGACCGGCTCCCCGGCTCTGATCACCCTCGTCGGCACGAAGAAAAACCAAGCCGCCATCATCGAATGCCTCGGGGGAGAAAATCGCTCCCACCCCACCAGCCGGAACCGGCCCATCGCTATTGCCAACGATTTTCTCTCGGGCGAACTCCGGGATGAGCGCTGCGGTCTCGGCCCAAAAGACGTCGCCCCGTATACGAAAGCGCCCGAGAACAACATCTTTGCCGACGAGCGCCGAAATACCATGCTCCGCAAACTCAACTCTGGGGAAGCCGATTCCCTCTCCTCCGCCATCAAACTCCTGAACTCCTCCCCGCTCCGCAACTCGGAAACCAAAACTCAGGTCGCCATGTGCCCGCGCACCGGTGGGCTGGCGGTCTTCGGCATGGAGGACGAGCAACAGGTGTCGGAACTTCTGATCCCTCGCGAAGCTTAAAAAAACGACTGCCCGCCACGAGATTTCCGCGATTCTCACGAAAGAGCGTAGATGAGAACCACAGAAATTCAGACCCGTGGCGCTGG
>JBAWZW010000270.1:0-3578 GCA_037142835.1 Verrucomicrobiota bacterium | reverse complement strand
GTTTCCCGATGCCGAAACAGTCGAGATCCGCTCAGCCGGCCCGGACAAGAGCTTCAGCACATCCGACGACAAATACTTTCGCAAGGGCCGACACGGCATCGACCACAACGCTCAATGACAACACCCGCAACGCCGAACCCCTCAGTTCCCTTTCAGCCACGGCTGGGGTTACTTGCTTTCGGGGAAAACTTTCCCTGCCCTGACCTCAAAGCTAGCCTTGGTTGGACAAACCCACGGGGGATCTCTGGGCGCAGTTCGCCGAAGCGGGACGCCCTTGGCGATTGGCTTTTCCGAGCGAATCTCCCCACTAATCCTTCCGCCACTCCACCCGAGTCCATTGGCGGGTTTGCCCAGCGATTTCACCACCCCAGTTCCCTCCATCGCTCTCCAGACGATCTGATCCGCGCCTCTCCAGCACTTGCTTACCCCCCGTGCTCCGACCGCCCGACCTCCCAAAATACCCATCGGCCACCTCCAACCTTCGGGGAGTTTTTTAAAAGCTCAGCCCACGGATGCATTTCGTCGGATACGAAACCATGCCCCGCCAAGCCAGTCGGCCTGCCCGAGGTGATCGCGATAAAACAGCCGCAAGGCGAGGTCCTCCTCTTCGCCGACAAAGACGCCCCCCAGGCTCCGCTCCCAAGTCACTCCCGCGAAGCGGCTTCGGTTCAATCAACCCCTACGGCGAACCGGCGCGATGGCCACGCCCGTGGCTTCCGCCGACGCCCTTCCGCCGCCCTAACAGCGGCCGCGCCGGTCGCCGAGCTTGGTGTCGTAAGGTGCTTCTGCTCTTGCCCTAAAGTCGGCGGCGGGTATATTCCACACATGATTCAGACCATTGAAGCCATCGTTGACGAGCACGGTGCGGTGCGTCTGCTCAAACCGCTCCATCTCGACCGACGGCACCGCGCACTGGTGACGATTCTTGAAGATGAGCCTTCGGAGGCCCACGAGACGACGCTTCTCAGCGAGGCGGCCTTGGCCGAAGACTGGAACCGTGCCGAAGAGGATGCCGCATGGTCACACCTACAGCAGGCTCCGTAGTTCTCGTTCCGTTTCCGTTCTCGGATTTGTCGCAGTCCAAGCGCCGTCCGGCGGTTGTGCTCGCCAGTGCGGAGCGTGGTGACTGGATCCTCTGCCAGGTCACGAGCAAGTCGTATGAGGACGCTCGCGCAGTTAAACTCACGGATGACGACTTCAAGCACGGCAGCCTTCGCCTCGTGAGTTACGCACGACCAGCCAAACTCTTCACCGCGCACGAGAGCCTTTTCGCTTCCGAGGCTGGCGTGCTCAGTGCGGAGTCGCTCAAAAGAATCACGGACGAAGTCGTCTCTGTTATTCAAAGAAGCGCCTAACCCCGAAGCTCCCTTTCAGCCATGGCTGGGGTTACTTGCTTTCGGGGAAAACTTTCCCTGCTCTGTCCCTGCCCTGTCCTCAAAGCTAGCCTTGGTTGGACAAGCCCGCGGTGGACCTCTGGGCAGGCTTCGCCGAAGCGGGACGCCCTTGGCGATTGGCTTTTCCGAGCGACTCCCCCCACCAATCTCCCCGCCGCTCCACCCAAATCAAGAAGCGGGGGTTCCCTGCGATTTCGTCACCTCAGACGCCACCACCGCTCTCCAGACGTCCCGCTCCGCGCTCTGCCAGTTCTTGATTCCGTCCTTGCTCCAATCGCCCAAACTCCCAAGGCCCCCATCGGCCACCTCCAACCTTCGGGGAGGTTTTTAAAAAACTCCCCGCATCCTCGCTCGCCAAATGATTCGTCGAACTCCCGTGCTTAAATCGACAACCAAAACGCTCCCCGAAACGGTCCTTTTTCACATCGTCAGCCCGCGATTCGGTCTCAGCCAGCCCAGAAGGTGCGGAATATGGGGCGTGAGTCGCCCTTATCAGCCTGATTTTCAATGGACAAGTTGGCCATTGTTCAGGACCGGAAACCAGCCCTTATAAAGAAAAAACCGCAAGGGGAAACCCCCTCACCACTGTGGCGTTTATACTGAAAATGCGAGCTTGCGACGGATCAGACCACAGCTGGCGCAGGCCATTCCCAGCATCACAAAGGTCGTTCCACCATCTGGAACTGGAGTGAAATTGTCTGAGCCAACAGGAATCTTGATCAGCTGATCTTGGGCGATTCCGCCAGCAAGTGTCGTCACATTCATGGCCTTGACACCATAGATGCCGTTACCGTCAGCGATCATTTCCGCATCAGTCTTTGAAAGTGCTAATTTGGCGGCCGCAATGTAAACATTGGCTTTGTAGGTAATTTCACCTTCGAGCATCCAGAAAGCGTCTTGCAGATCGGTCTGGTTAGTCACATCGGACGAATTGTAGTTAGCGAGCGTACCCGCAAGGAATTGGTTGTAAATATAGGCCGTTCCGAACGAGATCGGGTCAGGGTTCCCGCCAGACACCCCACCTTGAATCGCTCCGCTGCTGATGCTGTAATTGTGAAGTGTGCCACCCAATCCAATATATTCGTTTTTCTCAATGCAGAACGTCTTGAAGGTTCCGTTAGCGGATGTCGTAGCGATAAACTCGCCTCCGCTTGGAGAATGGACTGCGCCCCAAGCAAATGACACTGTCGCGGCACTCACATTCGCGGTCAACAAAGCCACCAGAGCTACTGGCAATAAAAGTTTGCGCATGATATTTTGATCAGTTCCTGCTAGGAATTTGCTTTTGGAGTGAAGTCCGTTGTTCGATTCGGTGACCGAACTAGGTACGAGGGAAACAGGGTTTATTTTGAATTGCATAAAGTCGTGATTAAGTTTTCGTAAACTACTTCAAATTATAGAGAAGTCAACTTAAATTTCTGATTTTTTGAAAATTATTGAATTTCAGTCAAACCCTCCCCTATTTTCCCCCTCGCACGCCACCCTTCCACCACCAGCCCCATCCATCGCAAGGCCTCAGTAGCCTCACCCACTCTCCCCTCACTGCCCAGTGACGACCATCCCAGAGGAATACCAGCGATTGACCGGGGTTGAGCGGAGCGACACCCCCAGAATTCCCTCAAATCGTCCCCGACCTCGGCCTGGGTCACACCGTCACGAACCAAGCCAATCAAAGAACGGGACAGCCGCTCCCTCTAGCAAACCCTTGTGGCAAAGTGGGTAAGCGCCACCCGCCTGATTGATCGCGCCCCCCTCGCCACCGTGGTTCTGCTAGAATTCATCCACAAACGCCAACCCCTCCTCCTGCCCCCAAAAGCGAAGCCCACGCCACTCCGCACCGCCGTGTGACCCAGCGGTCCTAGTCCTCCTCTGTGCGCTTGCGCAAAGATTTGAGCTGGATGAAACGGATGAAGGCGGATAAGCGATCAGGAATGGTAGTCATAGATCCCCAACATCGCTCCATATCCCGCTTTCTCACCCGATCCCAACTCCCTCCCTCCATTACCCCTCCATTACCCGCTCCCCTACCACCACACGCCCCGCTCCCAAGTCACTCCCGCGAAGCGGCTTCGTTCAACCAAGCGCTGGAGCGAACTGCTCCGCGCGTCACGGCAGTTGCTCCGCCGCCTTCAATGAACGTTCACATCACTATCGGAACCGTCGATGACCACGAATACTTGGAAT
>JBAWZW010000269.1:0-3585 GCA_037142835.1 Verrucomicrobiota bacterium | reverse complement strand
AGGCATGAAGGATAAAGGGACTGGGCAGTTATTCTTTCACGCGGAGGCGCGGAGGAGAGAGGAGGAAGACTAAGGGACAAGTACTTTGGCGTCCTATCACTTTATAACCCAAGAATTTAATCTAAATATTCTAGTGTGTAGTCTTTAACCCAGAAATCTTCTTTGTCGTCTTTGTTAGTAAGTTCTTTTAACTCTGCTTCGTCTTTACAGTAAAAGTATATTTCGTTATCTAATATACCGTACGCGTCTACTGCTCCCTCATTATCTGATTCTTCCTCAGACGGAGCTGGGCTAAACGAAATATATATAGCCCATACATCGTCGTCGTCGTCGCCAGTAAATACTATTGCGCATGTGGCACCAATTGGATCACTCATTTAATTTTTAGTGTTGAAAGAGCCATTGGCCGGACCGGAGGGCGGGAAAGGGGGCTGCGGGGGGAAGAGGGGGCGGAGCCGGTGATTCGGTGCCTCGGGGGGCGGTGCTTTGGTGAGAAAACCTCCGGAGTTGGCCCGTAAACGGCTGACTCGGGAGAATTTAGGGGGAGAGTCATTCACCGTGAGCGTAGCCTTCCGAACCGCTTCGTCAAGATTTCTTTGGGCGGCGGTTTTTCGGCGAGTCTGTCCGGATCTTCAGGTGTATTCGAGAACCAGGGTGCTGCCTCGTCGAGTTGGATTTCCTCGGATTCCCATGTGGGACTTTGGTCGAATCCGTCGGGATCGGGATTTGAAGGATTCTAGATCAGACAATTGACCTGTCCCTTTATAGTATTAGCGACCAAGAATCTTTTTCATCAATCGGTAAACGTGGGTCTGTTGATTCTTCGGCCACGTATTCTGCGGTGGCGTGTCGAGTCTCTCTGCGCGGCGGATGGCCTCGTCCACGCCTTTCACGATGCGCTCCACGTCGTAGCACGCCTTGTCGTAGCGACCGAGAATCTTTGCGAGCGCTGGCGGGAGTTTATCCCGGTGGTCAAAAGGCTTGTTGTCCGCGAGGTGCAAGTACAGCCAGAGCTCGAAACAGGGATTGCTCAGCGCGAGGTGAAACTGGGGATTTTTGGCGATTTCCGTTGCGACTTCATCCAGCTCCGCCTCGTTCCAGCTATCGCGGTCGATCATCAGCCAGAGCTCATCCTCGGGGCCGAGGAAATTTTTCGTTGCGTAGCGTTTCAGCCGCTCCAGACACGCTATCGGCTTCGTTTTGTGCTGCTTATTTTCGATCACAGTCAACTGTATCATGGCACCACGCGGCGGCTTGAACTCATCGAGGTAAATCTTCTCTGTCTTCTCACCTTCCGTTGCCACGATGAAGAATTTCTTCGGGGCGAGGAAACGACTGCGGCGTGAGTTGAAAAGATGCTGAGCCATGCGCTAATCCACCGCGGTTTCTGTCGCTACCTGCTCCACCGGCAGCCGGCGCAGACGCAGTGTTTGTGTGCGCGGCACCGCGCCGTAGCGACCCAGCAGGTAATCCTTCATCAGGCGCTTATCGCTGCGCACCCGGTAGTCGCTCAGGCTTTGGAGCTCGGTTTCGCCTTCGTCGCTCTTCTCCACAAGCGCCACCTCGTCCCGACGGAACAAGTCTTGGTCCAGCGGTGTCGCGTCATGCGTGGTGAAAAGGAGCTGGGTGCGCGATTTGTCGTGCCATGCCGCGAGGTAGCTCTCGATGAGCGTCTGCGTCAACCTCGTGTGAAAGCTGCGATCTAGTTCGTCCACAAAGATCACCTTCTCGCTGCCCGAGATGCCGAGGTCGTGGAACGCTGGCAGCAAATCAATGAACCTTTGCGTCCCCTCGGACTCCTCGGGGATCTCGAAGCGGACCTTCTTCCCATCACTGCCGCGATGATAGCTAACGATTTTGGCCACTTGGATTTCCCCCTCGTGCATCACTGCGTTGTAGCGCTGCCCGTCCGAAGCGCGCAGGAAGACATTTTCCGTCTCCGTCATCTGCTTGCGGAGCATGTCCTTGATTTCTTCCGACAGTGCGGCACTCCCCAGTGATGCAAATTCCGTGTCCAGTGATTCGATGCCCGCGTCGATTCGCTGGACCGCGTGATTGCAAAAGTTCTTGAACTCCTGATGTTCGTGGAGGTTCAGCTCCAGCGATTGAGACGACGAACGCGGGCAAATCAGCACTAGCGTCCGCCCAAACCAATCCAGCACCGGGTTAAGCTGCTTTACTCCGCGATCCAGCGCCTCGTGCAGGAAGAGTTGATTGGTGCGCGTGCCTTTGCCCACGAATTCCAGAAACTGCCGCTCCTTCTCATCGTCGGCTATCCCCGACGCCGGCCCAAACTTATACGTCGAGCCCGCAGCCCCTAGCTCGCGGGAAAAGAACAGGCGCTTCGACGCCACATGCAACTCCCACAGCGACTCCTCGATGACTTCTTGGCTCGTCGCCACAAAACGATACGCAAAGGCCTTGTCCCCCACGAGAAACTCGATCTCAAACCGCGAGGGCTGCCCCATCCTCGCTCGGTCGAGGCGAAAAGGCTGCGCGCCCGTGCTTTCACCGGGCCTCGTGCCGTTGATTACGAGATCCCGCACCAGCTTCAGTGCCTTGAAGAGGTTCGATTTCCCGGACGCATTCGGTCCGTAGATCGCCGTGATCGGCAAAAGCCTCAGTCCGCGGATGGGGGTCTGAAACGTCCGGGCGCGGTGGTGTAATTCGCGCGTGGCCTGAGTGGAAAACTCAGCTGGCTTGCCGAAGGAGAGGTGGTTTTCGATGGTGAAACGGATAAGCATAGTGACGTGTTTTTCGTGTCTAAAAGCAGAATGACGCGCACATTCCGCGTTAAAGCTCAAAATTACAACGCTTTTTTCGTCACGAAAATAAAGATGCGCGCGGATAGTTGACCTGTCCCCAATGGCATGCATTTCGGGGTTGGGATGGGATGGGGATGGAGGTGGCTGCTGGGGTCAGTGACGCTGGCGACAACGGGAAATCCGCCTAAAGACCCGTCCCTTAGTTTTCCCCTGGCGTGAATTTAGCATATTGACGCCCTTAACGGTATAGATACCATACCAAAGTGGAGTTTGAGTATGACCCAGTCAAAAGCGAAGCAAATGAGCAAAAGCATGGCATTCATTTTGAGCGCGCCAAAGAACTTTGGCGCGATGCGAATCGGGCTGAATTTGTGGCGCGATTTTCAGATGAACCGAGACTCGGCATCATTGCGGGACTCGATGACAAACTATGGACAGCCATCTACGCGGTGCGCGGGGATCGGGCACGAATCATCTCAGTAAGGAGGGCAAGAGAAAATGAAGAAGCAATCTACAATGACAGCACAAGAATTTGAGCGGCGGTTTGATGAAGGTGAAGATGTGACTCCGTTCATCGATATGGCCTCGATCCGTCGCCCTGGGGTTGAGCCTCGTCGCGTGAATGTGGATTTTCCGGAGTGGATGATTGCGGAGCTGGATTGGCAGTCCCGGTTAATCGGGGTGAGTCGGCAGGCACTTGTCAAACTATGGGTCTCCGAACGAATTCAGAAAGAGCAACAGATTCAAAAAAGGCTTTTGCCCAGTGGATCGGCTTAGTGGGGAGGGGGAAGAATGAAGGGGGAGGGATGAAGGATTAAGG
>JBAWZW010000268.1:0-3626 GCA_037142835.1 Verrucomicrobiota bacterium | reverse complement strand
GGCCTTATTTTGCGATCGGGCGGTGATTGGTGGATGGGAGCGGACTAGCGAACCTATTCTGCCGTATACGATTGCGGAGACTATGGATGCGGGGTGGGCTTGGCAGATTGAGCACGAGCATCACATCAACCGAGGCTATGTTTATTGTTCGCAAGCGATCAGCGATGAGGCGGCGTGCGAGGAATTTTTGCGGAAGAATCCTCTGGCACCGAAGAGTCCGCGGGTGGTGAAATTTCGGTCGGGGCGGTATCGTCGGTTGTGGGTGGGGA
This sequence comes from Verrucomicrobiota bacterium, assembly GCA_037142835.1. GTDB lineage: Bacteria > Verrucomicrobiota > Verrucomicrobiia > Chthoniobacterales > Chthoniobacteraceae > Chthoniobacter. The sequence goes on along the minus strand of JBAWZW010000268.1, from coordinate 3,357 downwards.
ATGTGGTGGCGATCGGCAATGCGGGAGGGTTTGTGGAGCCGCTGGAGGCGACGGCGCTGATGATGGTGACGCAGCAGTGTGAGACGTTGATTGGGCAGCTCCTGCAAGTTGAGCTGCGGCCTACGGCGTCGCTTCGTGAGCTTTACAACCGGCTGACGGGTGAATCTTTCGACGTGATCCGGGATTTTCTGGCGCTCCATTACAAGCTGAATACCCGGCTGGATAATGGTTTCTGGCGGCAGTGCGTAGCGGACACGGAGATTGGCGATCTGGGGCCGTTGCTGGAATTTTACAAGGAAAATGGGCCGAGTCTGGCGGCGCGGGGATTGGTGCCAGCGCAGGGCAACACCAACGGGCTGGCTGGTTATCTGGCGATGCTGGTGGGTAATCGGACTCCGCACGAAGTTGTCTATGAACCGCTTCCTGCGGAGTGGGTTGCGTGGAAGCAGATTCTCGCTGAATTCGAGAATGAAGCTGGGCAGGGGATGACGGTGGCTGAAGCTTTGGCGGTGATTCGCTCGCCAAGGTGGCGGTGGCAGGCCTGAGGAAAGGCGCGGTGAGTGGTGAAGTTGGGGCCGTGGAGTGAGCGAGTGGGCAAGTGTCTTGGTGCTTGGTGGAGGGGCGATTTGGTGAGGAAATGGGCTTGCGCGGGGGCGGGATGATGAGCACTTTTCGGCTGGGACAATGATTTCTAATTAGAACGATATGACGATGAACCTTTCGACGAAAATTATCCTGAGTCTTTTGGTGGCGTCTGTGGCGGTGGAGGCGACGGGAATGGCGGTTGGGGTGAAGCCGGTGAAGGTGTTTATTTTGGCTGGGCAATCGAATATGCAGGGGCAGGGGATCGTTTCGAGTTTGGCAGAAATGAAGGAGGAGAAGCCTGGGACACTGGCGACGATGCTGAAGGATCCCGTGAAGGGGGCGATGCTGAAGGGGTGGGTCAATGCGAAGGGGGAGTGGGCTGAGGGGCGAGATGATGTGTGGGTCTATGATGTTAACGAATTTGGGTCGCGGCATGGTCGATTGGAGTTTGGTTATGGGTGGAATTTGGGGAGTCGGATGTGGTTTGGGCCAGAGATGCAGTTTGGGCATTTGGTGGGGGATCAGTATGAGAATCAGGTTTTGATTATTAAGACGGCGTGGGGTGGTCGGGATCTTTACAAGGATTTTCGGCCGCCGAGTTCGGGAGGGGAAACTGGGCCATTTTATAAAGAAATGATCGGGACGGTGAACAAGGTTTTGGGTGATTTGAAGGGGCAGTTTCCTGGCTATGCGGGGCAGGGGTATGAGATTGTCGGGTTTGTGTGGTGGCACGGGTGGAATGACTTTTGCAATCCGAAGACGGCGGTTCCTGAGTATGAGAAAAACCTCACGAACCTGATCAACGATGTGCGTCGGGATTTGAAGGCGCCGAAGTTGCCGGTGGTGGTTGGGGAGTTTACGGGGCCGTGGGGGGCGGATTGTTCTGAGCCAGCGGCGTTGGCGATTCGGAAGGCGCAAAAGGACGTGGCGTCGAAGCCGGAGTTTGCGGGGAACGTGGTTTTTGTGGAGACGCACGATTTTGTCCGAACGGCGGCGCAATCACCGACGGGCGAGGGGTATCATGAGTTTAAGAATGGGGAGACTTACTTTTTGTTGGGGAACGCCTTTGGCAAGGCGATGCAGAAATTGGTTCCAAGGTAATGGGGTGGAATGCCTTGGGAGGGAGTTGGGGGGCGAGGGTTTGGTGGCTCCGCTCGTGGAGGAAAGTTGCCCGGCGGAGAGGTTAGTTTTGGGGGAAATGCCGAGATTTCGCTACTTTAGGTGGGCGCTTCGCTGGGGAACTGATGGTGGCTTGCGGGGGAAGCTTTGGATCAGCCTTGGAACTGTGACTTGATCCGCCTGATGGCGGTGGGTTAGTCTTCCTTTTCTTGGCGGGAAGGCTTTTCGGGCTTCTCGGCTTTTGAGGTGGACCCCGAAATTCGGGCCAGGGGCTAAGCTATAAAATGGCGGTGGGCCACCGCAGCAATGGGAGCCGGGCAGTTTCGGCCTCTCGCCAACCGCAAGCAGCGGAGCGCCGGAAGCTCCTGAGAATTCTGCACACATGCACGGACTGACCCTTTTTACTGACCCATTCAGGCGATGGCCCTGACCATTTGGAGATCTTTGTTTTTGGAGTGGAAGGCTTTCTGGAAATCAAATTGGGCTTGGAGACGGATGAGCAAGTCGCCTGGGATGCCGAAGCAGAACTGGACGCGCAGGGCGAGGTTGGCGCTCACTCCTTTTTTCTGGCGGATGACATCGCTGAGTTGGGCTTTGCTAATTTTCATGGCCTCCGCAGCCTCGATCTGGGTGACGCCGTAATGGGCGATGGTATCCCGGATCAGGGCGGCAGCTGGGTTTGAAAGGGGCATCGGGATCTTCAGAGGATCCCGGGGAATGGCGATTTGGTTGGTTTTCATTTTGCTTGGTTTCAGTGGGGGTCTTCGATCCGGACGAGTTCGACATTTTTCATCTCCAGATTTTCCCACTGGAAGGTGATCCGCCATGGGGATTTCCTGGAGTCTGCGTCGATTGAGTATTTTGAGGTTCCTTGGAGTTTATGGTAGTGAAGGGCAGGAGTGAGCAGGAGGGATTTTTCATCCGCCTCGTTGAGAATCGCGAGACGTTCGAAGGCTTTTAGGGGATTTAGGGTTCCGAGCTTGTTGGTTTCTTTTCTGCTGAGTTCCTCACCTAGGAATAGTTTCTCGGTGGTGGTGTCTGCGAAGCTCCTGATCACACTTGTAAAATACACCGATTAGCGAACTATCCAAGTGGGAAGTTCGCTTTTTTGGTGGCAAGGATGGAGGATATGAAGGAAAAGGGGTCAGTTCTTGATCTTGATATGTAAAGTGGCCAAAGCTACTCTCCCGGCTTGGCCTGGAAGTTGAGAATCGAGTATCGTGGGGCGATTTATTACGTCATGAATCGCGGTGACCGGCGCGAACGGATCTTCATGGATGATGCGGATCGTCAGAGGTTCGTCGAGACGCTGGGCGAGGGTTGCGCCAAGAAGGGTTGGCCGGTTTACGCCTATGTCCTGATGCCGAATCATTTTCATTGGGTGGTCGAGACGCCGCAGCCCAATCTGGTCGCCGGAATGAAATGGTTTCTGGGCACTTAGACGAGTCGCTTCAACGGGCGGCACAAGCTCTTTGGCCACTTGTTCTCCGGGCGCTATAAGTCGCTGATTGTGGATGGTTCGGGTAGCGGCTATCTCAAGAGCGTGGGCGATTACGTCCACTTGAATCCGGCGCGAGCCAAGCTGGTGGCGGTGGACGCGCCCTTGAAAGGTTTTGCGTGGAGCACTTGGCCGGCGTATCTGGTCGGCCCGTC
>JBAWZW010000267.1:0-3647 GCA_037142835.1 Verrucomicrobiota bacterium | reverse complement strand
TAACAGACAGGATCCCAGAGCCCCGCTTGCAGCTGGATTCGAGAACCAGAGTCCGATCGTCGTCCAGTTGGATTTCTGGTGCTTTCCATAGCGGAGCTTGGTCGAACCAGTTTTGCTGAGGTTCTGAGGGATTCCGGGGACGAGGCGAATTTCGGATTGGGGATGTGTGGGGGGGCGGCGGTGGAGTTTAGAAGGAGATGGCGGCGGCGTGACGGCCTGCGCGGGGGTCGCCGGCTGCGTGAAAACCGCCCGTCTCGTCTCTTTGAATGACGCATGGAACCCAGAGGGCACCGCTGACCGTTTGCACGGCGTGGCCTTTCGCTTTCAGGGCGGCGATGGTGGTTTCGCCGAGGTCGGGATTGATCAAGAGACTGCCCAAGCTCGGTGGGGTTTGGCCGAAAGATCCAATGTGGTGATTGGTGCCAAAACGACTGGCAACGACCGAGGCATCGGCGGCCATTCCGTAGTCGACATAGTTCATGACCAGCTGGAGGGTGGTTTGGTCTTGGCCATCGCCACCGGCGACGCTGATCGCCAGCACGGGGCGTCCGGCTTTGAGGATCAAAGTGGGGGTGAGGGTGATGCGTGGGCGTTTGCCGGGGATGAGGCGGTTGGGGCTGTGTGGCCAATTGTTAAAACTTTGGAGGCGGGAGTTCAGCCAGACGCCTGTTGAACCCGCGAGCACGCCCCCCCAGCCACTCGGGGTGGCGGCCACGAAGTTCCCTGCGGCGTCGGCGGCCAAGCAGGTGGTGGTATCGTGGCTGATACTGGGTGGACCGAAGCGGGGGTCAGATCTATCGAGCAAGGCCTTGCCTCCGAGCGGGTTGCCTGGGCGGAGATCCCGTGATGCGTGGTCTGGGTCGATCAGTGGGCGTCGTAATTCCGTGTATTGGCGGTTGAGGAGCGCCTCCATGGGCACACTTTCACACTGGGGATCTGCATAGAAGACATCGCGATCGGCGAGGGCGAGCTTGAGGGCTTCGACGGCGAGGTGAATTGTGGAGGGGGAGTTTCGGCCGAGCGCTTGGACATCGAACCCCTCGATCAAGGCGAGTGCTTGAAGCAAGCAAGGGCCCTGAGTCCAGGGGCCACATTTGCAGATCGTGTAGCCTCGGTAATTTGCGGTGAGAGGTTCTTCGATGCGGGTGAGATGGGCGGCGAGATCTTCCGCACGGATGAGCCCGCCGTGGGCCCGTGACCATTGGTCTAAGGCGATCGCCACTGGACCGCGATAAAAGCAATCGGCGACGGCGCGCAGTCCCGATACTCGATCCGTGGTGGCTTTTTCTGCGTCGATGAGTTGACTCACGGTGACCCGTAAATCGGCGTGCCATTTTTCCTTTCCTGCGGCGAGCAGTTTGAGCAGGGGTTCCGCCACCGTGGCGAAAGTGCGCGTCCCGTGCCGAATCAGCAGGGTGACAATGGCATCGAGGGTCGCGGGGACGGCGGCGGAGGCTGGGCCACCGCGGGGGATGCCTTTGGAGAAATGCTCGAGGGTCGCGAGTTTTGGGGCGGTGCCCATGCCCGCGATGACCTCCACCTTTCCTGTGGCGCCGTCGTGATAAAGGATCGGCACTTCACCCCCGAAACAGAATAGGGAGGAATCGGTGACGCACATGGCGAGGAGCATGGTGGCGGCGGCGTCGGCGGCGTTTCCGCCTTGCTCGAGCATTTGGGCGGCGGGGTTGACGGCGTGGGCGCTGCCGCCTGCGACGGCCCCGCGGTTTCCTTTGGCCTCCCAGCTGGCGGTTTTGGGGGGCGGATCGTTGGCCTGGAGGGAGTCGCCAGCGAGGATCGTTGCCCCCGCGAGGATGCTCGCCTTGAGAAAGTCGCGTCGGGGCAGGTGAGGAATGCGTGGTGGGGTGTTCATTTGGGGATTTTCAGGTGATTGGTGGAGGCAGTCAAACACTTGCCGTTTAATTGGGCAATCGTTGAGGAATGCGGGTGAGGGAAGAACGGGAATTTCGGGTGGGGTGATTTGCTGGAAGAAACTACCGAGGGGAGGGTGGTTTTTGGTAAGGAATGAGGCGGATACTTTTGCTTGCATTAAAGGGGAATTGGGTTTTTTTTTCGTCGATGGAAGTGACTCGACCTGATGCGTCGCGGGCGGCGACGAATGAACAAGAAAGTACCAATGCGCACTACCGATTGGGGTTGGCATACGACTACGGCGATGGGGTGAAGGTGGATAAGTCGATCGCCATGATGTGGTATTTGAAGGCGGCGGAGCATGGGATTGTGTCGGCGCAGTATCGGTTGGGGTTGGCGTATGATAAAGGCGAAGGAGTGGGGAAAGATAAAGCGGAGGCGGTTCGTTGGTATCGGTTGGCGGCGGAGCAGGGGAATGGATTGGCGCAGATGTACTTAGGTTATGCGTATGACACGGGAGCAGGGGTGAAGCAGAGTCAATCGGAGGGGGTGAAATGGTTTACTAAAGCGGCGGAGGGGGGGAATGCGGGAGCCCAGTATCGGCTCGGATTGGCTTATGATTATGGGGAGGGGGTTGAGGAGAATAAGGCGGAAGCGGTGAAGTGGTATCGGCTGGCGGCGGAGCAAGGGAATGCGTCGGCCCGACTGAACTTGGGTAGTGCGTATCTTTGTGGTCAGGGGCTGGTGGGGGATTTGGTTGAGGGATATGCGTGGATTTATTTGGCGGCGAAAGAGAACGAGGACGCGGTCCGGCAGTTGGGAGATTTGGATAAGAAATTGACGAAGATGCAGTGTAAGAAAGGGATCCAGCGGGCTGAAGAAATCGTGGAGGCGAGGCGGTGGTGAGAATGGAGGTTGGGGGTGAGATGTGGTTGGTTGCCAAGGGTGGGTGGTCGAGTTAAGAACGGCCATGGGATTTTCTGGGAAAATTTGTTTGGTGCTCTTGCTGTTTTTTTGTGAGCGAGCGGGGGCTCAGATGGAGTGGGAGCAACCGTCTCAACAATTTCGTCGGGCGCCGCAGGATGAAGGGGTAGACGTGCGTTATCGGTTTCGCAATGGGGGGAGGGAAGCGGTTACAGTGGTGACGATCCGGCCTGCGTGTGGGTGTACGAGTGTGCAGTTGGAGAAAAAAACTTATGCGCCTGGGGAGCGGGGGGAGATTGAGGTCCGATTTACGTTTGGGGGTCGGGTGGGAGAGCAATGGAAGACGATTGAGGTGGAGACGGATCCGCCGTATGGGGCGGCGACAGTTTTAGATTTGCGGGTCACGATTCACGATCCGTTGAAGATGGAAACGAGTTTAGTTTTTTGGAGGTGTGGGGATGGTGGGGAGGCGAAATCGGTGCAGATCACGGCGACGGCCAGTGAGCCTGTGCAGATTAAGCGGGTGATCTCGTCGAACCCGCGAATGGAGGTGAAGTTGGAGACGGTGAAAGTGGGGGAGCATTATGTGGTCACGGTGCGTCCGACAGACACGTCGAGGAAAGAGTCGGCGGAGATTTTTTTGATTGCGGATGTTCCTGAGGATGCGCCTCGGACCTACATTTTGCAGGCGAGGGTGAAGTGATGTGGGGGATGATGCGCCAGGCGGGGTGGATTTTGTTTTTGGCGATGATCCCTGCGGTGGTTTCTGGGTTGGGGCAGCTGAGGGCGAACAGGGTGGAGAAGTTGGCACCTGGGGAGGTGAGAGCGGGGACGGTGAGGGAATGGGGGGAGGG
>JBAWZW010000266.1:0-3671 GCA_037142835.1 Verrucomicrobiota bacterium | reverse complement strand
TGGTAGGAGAGTTCGATGGTGAATCCTGCGCCGAGGGGGAAGCGATCTTGGGGGGTGGAATCGAGGGAGAGGAGGCGAGCGGAGGTGATGCAAGGGGAAGCCCAGGGTGGGCGGAAAGAGGAGAGGGGGAGATGGGGGGAAGAGGTTTCGGCGAGGCCGAGGTAATGGGAGATGGCGTCGGAGGTGGGGCCGAAGAAGGAGAAGCGGCCTTGATGGAGGACGATGGATTTGGGGCAGAGATTGGAGATGGCGGCCATTTGGTGGCTGACGAGGAGGACCGTGCGGCCGCCATTTTTGGAAATATCGTCCATTTTGCCGAGGCACTTTTTTTGGAACTGGGCATCGCCGACGGCGAGGACTTCATCGACGATGAGGATATCGGAATCGAGGTGAGCGGCGACGGCGAAGGCGAGGCGGACATACATGCCGCTGGAGTAGCGTTTGACGGGGGTATCGAGGAATTTTTCAATTTCGGCGAACTCGACGATTTCGGTGAATTTGGATTTAATTTCGGCGCGAGACATTCCGAGGATGGCGCCATTGAGAAAGATGTTTTCGCGACCAGAGAGTTCGGGGTGGAAGCCGGTACCGACCTCGAGGAGGCTGGCGATGCGGCCTTCGATTTCGATGTGGCCTGAGGTGGGTTCGGTGATGCGGCTGAGGATTTTGAGGAGGGTGCTTTTGCCGGCGCCGTTGCGGCCGATGATGCCGACGATTTCGCCTGGTTGGATATTGAAGGTGAGGTCTTTGAGGGGCCAGAATTCTTCGCGGGAGGATTTTTTTTGGAGGGCGCGATTTTTCCAGGAGCGAATGGGGTGGAGGAGGGCGGATTCCACGCGATGGCGGAGGCCGTCGTGGGGGGTGACTTGGTGACGGAGGAAATAGCGTTTGGAGAGATTTTCGACTTGGATGGCAGGGAGAGGCATGGGGAGGGATTAGATGAGATCGGCGAAAGAGCGTTCGGTTTTGCGGAAGTAGGCGACCCCGGAGAAGAGGAGGGCGAGGGAAGTGAAAGTGGAGAGGGCGAGGCCTGGCCAGAAGAGAGGGGGGGAAGCGGAGAGGAGGCAGAAGCGGAAGCCATCGATGACGCCGACGATGGGGTTGAGGGAATAGAGGAGGCGCCATTGGGGGGGGACGAGCGAGCTTTGGAAAGCGACTGGGGAGAGGTAGAGGCCGAATTGGACGATGAAGGGGACGATATTGCGGAAGTCGCGAAATTCGACCATGAGAGCGGAGATCCAGATCCCGAGGCCGAGGGAAGTGGTGAGGGCGAGGAGGATGAAGGCGGGGAGGAAAGCGATTTGGGGTGGGGGGAGGATTTGATAATAGAGGAAGAGGAGAGTGAGAAAGAGGGAGGAGATGGCGAAGTCCACGAGACTGGTGAGGATGCTACTGATGGGGATGATGAGTCTGGGGAAGTAGACTTTGGAGATGAGATTGGAGTTATTGACGAGACTGGAGCCGCTTTCGGAGAGGGCATTGGCGAAGAACTGCCAGGGGAGGAGGCCGGAGAAAACGAGGAGGGGGTAGGGGATGCCACCGGAGGGTAATTTTCCGAGGGAGCCGAAGACCACCGTGAGGACGAGCATGGTGAGGAGGGGCTTGAGGAGGGACCAGGCGACGCCGACGACGGTTTGTTTGTAGCGGACGAGGAAATCGCGCCAGGCGAGGAAGACGAAGAGTTCGCGATAGAGCCAGAGATCGCGCCAATACTGTTGATTGGACTGGCCTGCTTGGATGCGGAGACGGCTCAAGAGAGAGGGAGATGAAGGGTTACCAGGAGATGCCGGAGTAGTCTGCGGCGGAGCAACCTACGGGGCGGAGGCCAGCGAGATCGTAGATTTTTTTCCCGGCGGCGGAAGTGGCGAGAGTGGCAGCGAGATTGGGGGATTGGTTGACGATGACGAGGAGTTGGGAATCGCGGATCGTGGCGTCGAGGTCATCGGTGATGAAGCGGGAGATGAAGGGGATGCGTTGGAGGATGTATTGGCGATTGGCGCCGGTGAGTTGGGCGAGATGGACATGGGGATCGTAGATTTTGAGTTGGAAGCCTTTGCCGAGGAGGCGTTCGATGACATCGATGATCGGGGAATCGCGGAGGTCATCGGTACCGGCTTTGAAGGCGAGGCCGAGGAAGGCGATATTTTGGAGATTGAAATCGAGGATTTGGCGAAAGACCAAATCTTTTTGGGATTGGTTACTGAGTTCGATGGAGGAGAGGAGGGGAGTTTGGAGGTAGAAATCGTGGGCGATGGTTTGGAGGGCGCGGAGATCTTTGGGGAGGCAGGAGCCACCGTAAGCGAAGCCTGGTTTGAGGTAAGCGCTGGAGAGATTGAGTTTGGAATCTTGGCAGAAGATATCCATGAGTTGATGGGAATCGATTTCGAGTTTTTTGCAGATATTCCCGACCTCGTTGGCGAAAGTGATTTTGAGGGCGTGGAAGCTATTGCAGGCATACTTCATGAGTTCGGCGACCTTTGGGGTGGTGACGATGAAGGGGGCAAGGATGGGGGAATAGAGGTCGCGGAGGAGATCGGCGGCCCAGGGGCAATCGGTGCCGACGAGAGTGAAAGCGGGGTGAGAGAAGTCATGGACTGAAGAGCCTTCGCGAAGGAATTCGGGATTGGAGACCACGGCGAAATCGACATTGGGGGTGAGGTGGGAGAGATCGGCGATGATTTGGGAGATGAGGGCATTGGTGCCTGGGAGGACGGTGGAGCGGAGGGCGATGAGGTGGCGTGAGGGAGGTTTGGCGAGGAGAGCGGTGGCGATTTGGGAGGCGACCGTGTGGATAGCGGAGAGGTCGAGGTGGCCATTGGGGGTGGAGGGGGTGCCGACGCAGATGAACGAGACATTGGTTTGGGCGATGGCCTCGGTGACGGATGAGGTGGCGGAGATGTGGCCAGCGGCGTGGAGTTTGGCGAGGAGGGGGGCGAGATCTTTTTCGATGATCGTGGGGAGGCCTTGGTTGAGGGCATCGACCTTGGAGGATTGGGGATCGACGCCGATCAAGTGGTGTCCGTGTTCTGCGAGGCAGGCCATTCCGACGCAGCCGACGTAACCGAGGCCAAAGATGCTAATTTTCAAGAGGAGAAGGGGTGAGGAGAGAAGTGACGAGTTGGATGAAGCGAGATTTTTCGTTGGCCCAGAGGTGGTTGCGATAGATTTCGCGGCCTTTTTCGACGGTGAGGGCGGCGAGATCGGGATGATTTTTGACCCAGAGAATTTTTTCGACGAGATCGGGGAGGTTATCGGGAGTGAAGGGGATGACGCCGCCATCGGGGAAGTAGTCGCGGATGCCGGTGGTATCGGGGGTGATGACTGGTCGGTGCATGGCGAGGTATTCGAAGATGCGGGTGGGGAAATTGAGTTCGGTGAATGGGGAGAGGCGATTGGGGATGACGCCGAGGTGTGAGGAGCGGATGGCGTCGGCGATTTCGGATTGGGATTTGGGGCCGTGGTAGTGGACGTGGTCGGCGATCCCGAGTTGGGAGGCGAGAGTGAGGAGGGTATCGGTGAAGGGGGTATGAGCGCCGTAGAGATCGAGGTGGAGATTGGGGATGTGGGGGAGGAGGAGGGCGACGGCTTCGACGAGGAGATCGATGCCGTGGCGGTGGACGATGGAGCCGTGGTGGATGATACGAAAGGGGGAAGTCGTTGGGGGAGAGGAG
>JBAWZW010000265.1:0-3753 GCA_037142835.1 Verrucomicrobiota bacterium | reverse complement strand
CCCTTTCCCCAGCAGATACCCCAAACCACTCGCCCCTCTCAAAAAAAAATGCGTTTGATCGATAATCGCTCCTTGCCATCGCAAAAACTTCTGCTAATAGTCACGCCCCGCAAATCGCTCGGAGAAGAAAATTGTCTCCAGCGTCAGCGGTGAAATAGCACGATTCGCATTGGGAGTCAGTCATCCTAGGGCGTCTTTTGCCCCAATAGCCGAATCACCGAATCCAATTTAACACCATGAAAGTAAGAGCATCCGTCAAACGCCTCTGCGAAAGCTGCCGCATCGTAAAGCGTAAAAACGTGGTCCGCGTGATCTGTAAAAACGCGCGCCACAAACAGCGGCAAGGTTAATTCTCTAATCCCAAACTCTACTCCAATCATATGCCAAGACTTTTAGGTGTCGAAATCCCCGGTGACAAACGGATCGAAGCGTCTCTTCCATACATCTATGGAATCGGACCCAGTACCGCGAAAAAAATCCTCGATCAAGCTCACATCGACCCCAATATGCGGGCCAAGGATCTCACCGCAGAACAACTCAACCAGATCATCCAAGCGATCACCATCAGCAAGCTCCCCATCGAAGGCGATCTCCGCCGGGAACTTCAGTCCAATCTCAAACGCCTCCAAGCCATCAACTGCTACCGAGGCATTCGCCATCGCCGCAGCCTTCCCGTCCGCGGTCAACGCACCCAGACCAACGCCCGCACCCGCAAGGGCCCTCGCAAGACCGTCGGCGTCCAACGCGCCAAGGAAGCCGGGAAAAAGTAAACTCTAATTCTTTATGTCCGAATCCGAATCTACTCCACCCGCCGAGCCAACGCCCGAAGCCGTAGCTCCAGCCACGCCCATCGCCGAGGCCGCTCCCGCCACCGAAGCTCCCGCAGCTCCAGCCGCCGCCGAAGTCAAGGCTCCCAAGGTCGTCAAACCTCGCGGAAGCAAAAAGAAAGAGGCCGCCGCTGCCGCCTCCACCGAGCCCAAGAAAGAGGAAAATTTCTCTCTCGATCCCAACGCCGTCGTCGAGCAAATCAAAATCATCAAGGCCAAGGGGAGCAAAAATATCCACTCGGGCATCGCTCACGTCGTCGCCTCTTTCAATAATACCATCGTCACCATCACGGACATGAATGGTGCTTCCATCGGCTGGTCCAGCGGAGGCAAGTGTGGCTTCAAAGGCTCCCGCAAAAGCACCGCCTACGCCGCCCAAATGGTCGCCCAAGACGCCTGCCGCCAAGCCATGGGTCACGGCCTCAAGGAAGTCGAAGTCCGCGTCAAAGGCCCAGGCGCCGGTCGCGAATCCGCCGTCCGCGCCATCCAAGCCGTCGGCCTCGAAATCAGCGTCATCAAAGACGTCACCCCAGTCCCACACAACGGTTGCCGTCCTCCAAAACAACGCCGCGTCTGATCCTTCATCTCCTCAAAACTTAGTACTCTTCCATTATGGCACGTTACACTGGCCCAACCTCAAAAATCAGCCGCCGCTTCGGCGTCGCCCTCTTCGGCCCTTCCAAAGCTCTCGAACGGAAAAATTACGGCCCCGGCATGCACGGACCAAAGGGCTCCCGCCGCAAGCAAAGCGAATACTCCGTCGCCCTCGGCGAAAAACAAAAGCTTCGCTACCAATACGGTGTCCTCGAACGCCAATTCCGTCGCTACTTTCACATCGCCTCCAATAAACGCGGCGTCACCGGCGAAATTCTCCTCCAACTCCTCGAAACCCGACTCGATAACGTTGTCTTCCGCCTCGGCTTCTCCAACTCCAGAAGCGGTGCTCGCCAACTCGTGTCCCACGGTCACGTCCAAGTCAATGGTCGCAAGGTCGATATCTCTTCCTTCAACGCCAAAGCTGGCGATGTCATCGAAATTAAAGACCGCCCCCAATCCCGACGTCTCGCCGCCAAAAACCTCGAACTCACCCAAATCACCCCCGTTCCCGATTGGTTGACTATCGATAAAGAAAACTTCAAAGGCTCCGTCTCCCGCATCCCCACTCGCGAGGAGATCGCCCCTATCGTCAACGAACAGCTCATCGTCGAACTCTATTCACGATAATCTGCCTCCGCCAAACGGAGTCTAATCCATTCAGAGCAAAGGGGATTGAGCCAGTCATTCGGCTCAATCCCCTTCTGTTTTTCCACCTCTCATCTTCCACCCTACCCTTCCCATGACTAACCTCGCCACCCAAACCTCCACCTCTCGACGCCCCGAAATCTGGCAGATCCTCATGGCCGTCGGCTTCCTCATCTGGGTCGCCATGGAAATCAGCCATCGCGGCGCCCGCTCCACCGACAACTCCGTCTCCCCAGTCACCATCACTTTCACCATCCTCCAACTCCTCACCGGCCTCCTCATCCTCCAAGGCGCCTGCGAAGCCCTCGTCCAATCCGTCGAACACCTCGGCGCCCGCCTCCGCTGGGACCCCTTCGTCGCCGGCACCATCGCCGAAATGCTCGCCACCCTCCCCGAATTCGTCCTCATCGTTTTCCTCGTCCAAATCGATCCCCTCACCGCCTTCACCGTCGCTTTCATCACCGTCTACAATAACGCCCTCATCATGAGCGTGTACGCCTTCTTCCTCCCACGCGACCGCGAAGGCCTCTTCATCATGCCCAAAGCCATCACCCGCGCAGGCACCGAAGTCCTCGTCGCAGGCGCCGGCCTCGTCCTCATCATCGGGATCGTCAAACTCGCCGGCACCACCCATCTCGGTAAAGATTCCCTCAAAACTACCGATCTCTTCATGATCTCAGGCGTCCTCTTCAGCGTCTTCGCCCTCTACCTCTACACTCTCATCCGCCACCACTCCGCCACCACCGAACATCCATCCGCCGACAGCCAAACCCCCTCAACCCCACACGCCAGCTGGCCCACCATCGCCACCCTCTTCACCATCGGCGTCGCCGGTGCCCTCCTCGGTGGCGACGCCGTCTCCGCCTTCGCCGACGACGCCATCCACAGCTTCAAACTCCCCAGCATCCCCACCGCCATCTTCCTCGCCTTCTTCGCCGGGATCTCCGAACTCGTCATCATCTACAAAGCCCACCGCCGCAAACAGCTAGCCATCGCCCTCTCCAACGCCTTCGGCGGCGTCGCCGAAGTCATGTTCCTCGTCGTCCCCTTCACCCTCCTCACCATCGGCTCTTTCGCCCTCTACACCGGCAACCCCTTCTACTCCATCCCCGTCAATTTCACCACCACCACTCTCGTCCTCCTCATCTTCCCCGTCTTCTTCGTCCTCCTCCAATACCTCCGCAACGAACACACCTTCTCCGTCCTCCAAGCAGGCGCCATGACTGGCCTCTACATCCTCCTCCTCTACACCCTCATGGCATGGGAATAATCATCCACTTCACCACCTCATTTCCCCAGAGGATTAATCAAAATCTCATCAATCATCAAATGCCCCTTCACCCCAGGCGCCCGATGCCACTCCGGCAATAACCCGTTGTTCTCACAAAAAACTTTCACATACCTCCCCCGACCACTCACTTCCACCACAATCTCCTTCACTGAACTCCCCCCAGCACCAGCCTCTTTCGGCACCACGTAACCCCCGCGACCTCCCGCCGTAAACTCTTTCCCCCCAACCGATAACCCCACCTCCACCCTCTTCGCAGGATACACCCCAGCCTCTTGGTGGTTGTAACATCGCACCACCACCCACTTCACCTCCCTCTCTTCCCCCAAATCAATCACCGCCTCCAAATCACTCTCCCCCAATCGCAAAACCTCCGGCGTCCCCCAGTTCCCCTTC
>JBAWZW010000264.1:0-3793 GCA_037142835.1 Verrucomicrobiota bacterium | reverse complement strand
CCCCCACGGCCTCCACCACCGCCGCCGCCACCATATCCACCACGACCACCACCACCGCCACCACCGGGAGGACGGTCTTCGCGCGGACGCGCTTCATTGACGGTCAAGGCGCGGCCATCATAGGCGTTGCCGTGAAACATCGTAATCGCCTTCTGGGCGTCAGCATCGCTCGACATTGTGACGAACGCGAACCCACGTGATTTGCCAGTGAATTTGTCCTGCACGAGCATGACTTCAGTAACCGCGCCCGCTTGAGCGAAGTGATCTTGGAGATCGGTTTCCGTCGTGTTAAACGACAGATTGCCGACATAGAGTTTATTACCCATTTGTGTCTTTTAATCAGTTTTCCCAAGCGCGGACTTCGGTGACGGTTCCCGGTTATCGGTTTCAAGTCGTCACTGAAGTTACTCAACTGACAATCTCCCCAACTCCGAGGCAGTGCTAAGGTGTTTTCGAACCCCACAATAAGAATCCGTTTTTAAAATGCAAAGTAATTTTTAGATTATCATTGCACCTCTGATTGACTTTTTTTTCACCGCCAAACTAGATACCCGCCTCTTGAAAATTTTCCTCTTCATCCTCACTTTTTTTACCCTCCTCGTCTCTCCCTCTACCCAGGCCGGTCCCGTCGCCAAAAAGCACTACGTTCTCTATGCCACTCTCCTCGATGCCCTCCCCGTCGATCTCGCCGACGGCGCCCAATGGATGATGGACAAGGGCGACACCTTTCCCCTGCTCATGTTTAAAGATCAACACTCCCGGGTCATTCTCCAACTGGCTGGCACCAACTTCTCCGTCGCCACAAAAAATGTCCGCATCTTCGAAGAAAAAGATCTCACTCCCGAAGCCCTCGCCAACTATCGGCAGAATGTCCAAACCTATATCAATACTCGGGCCGCCCAATGGAAAAAAAACGCCGAAATCAATCCCTCCACCCCCAACCCCCAACTGAAAACTCTCCCAAAAAATCCGCCTCCACCATTACCCCTTCCCACTCCCGCTCAACCGCTTAACTAACCCAGCACGCGACTTCGGCAGCCTCTGATACGCCCGCCCAATCGCCACCGCTGGACTCACTTTCTCCTGACCAGCAATCCCCAAAATGCCCGCCAATTCTCCCTCGAAATAGAGTAAAGCCCGCAGGCTTGCCGATTCCCGATCCAAAAAACCCAACGCCCGAACCAGTAACCCGTAAATCTCCCCAACCGGATGCTCCAACTCCGTCACCTCATCCACCAATTCCACAAAGTATGCCCCCAATGCCACCCGATCATACTCCCCTCGAATCCCCAAATGAGCCGACCGAACCGAGACCTCTCGCAATGCATGCAATTCACTTTTCCGACTCCGCACGTACTGAATCTCACAGTCAAAAAATAAATCGAGCATCCCCGCAAAGGTACTCCTCAACTGCCTCGCCCCCTTCGCCACCGTCTTCAACTTTCCCTCCTCCGCACTAAACCAAGTCACAATCAAACTCGTCTCCGTGAGCTTTGTCTTCCGCAACAAGATGGCTGTGGCTGTTTCCAATTCCCTCTCATGCTTTGCTTTCTTGACGAATCAAGTCCAGCACCTAACCTCAGCCCTTCCAAAAATTTCACCTTCCATCCTATGAATATTCCCGCTCTCTCCCGTGCCGCTAACGAAGCCCGTGGCCTCGCCATGGACGCCGTTCATACCTGCAACTCCGGTCACCTCGGTCTCCCCCTCGGTTGCGCAGAAATCGGTGCCGTTCTCTTCGGCCAAGCCCTCTCCTACAACGCCGCCGATCCCCATTGGCTCAACCGCGATCGCTTCATCCTCAGCGCCGGTCACGGCTCCATGTTCCTCTACTCCTGGCTCCACCTCGCCGGCTATTCCTCCGTCGACCACGACCAAATTCAAAAATTCCGCGCCCTCGGCTCCCGGACCCCAGGTCACCCCGAATTCCACGAAACCGCCGGCGTCGAAGCCACCACCGGTCCCCTCGGCCAAGGCGTCGCCAACGCCGTCGGATACGCCGTCTCCCAAAAAATGGCCGCCGCCAAATTCAACACCCCAGACTTCTCCATTTTCGATAACCATATCGTCGTCCTCGCCGGCGACGGTTGCATGCAAGAAGGCGTCGCCATGGAAGCCATCGCCTTCGCTGGCCACTACCAACTCAATAACCTCATCCTCATTTACGATTCCAATGATGTCACCCTCGACGCCATGGCATCCGAATCCCAAAGCGAAAATGCCGCCAAACGCTTCGGCGCCATCGAATGGGGTGTCCAAACCATCGACGGCCAAGACATGGTGGCCTTTCTCGACGCTTTCCAAAAAGCCAAGGCCGCTACCGATAAACCCCAAGTCATTATCGCTAAAACCCTCATCGGCAAAGGCATCCCCGAAGTCGCAGGAACCTCCAAAGCGCACGGCGAAGGTGGCGCCAAATTCATCGCCGCCGCCCGCCAATCCCTCGGCCTCCCAGAAGCCGAACACTTCTTCGTCAGCCCAGAAACCCGCGCTTATTTCGCCGAACACAGCGCGTCGCTCCTCGCCAAATACTCCGCTTGGAAAGCCACTTTCTCCGCTTGGCAAATCGCCCACCCAGACCTCAATACCCAACTCTCCGCCGCCCTCGCCCAAGACGTCCCCGCCAATCTCCTCTCCCTCATCCCAGAGTTTCCCGCCGATGCCAAAATCGCCACCCGCAAAGCCGGAAGCGATGTCCTCCAACCCATCGCCAACGCCGTCCCCTATCTCATCGGCGGCAGCGCCGATCTCTATGGCTCCACCCTCAATTACATCGCCTCCTCCAAAGACTTCAATGCCACCAATCGCCACGGTCGCAATATCCGCTTCGGCATCCGCGAACACGGCATGTGCGGCATCCTCAACGGCCTCGCCTATGATGGACTCTTCCGCCCCAGCGGCGCCACTTTCCTCGTCTTCGCCGACTACTGCCGCGGCTCCATTCGCGTCGCCGCTCTCTCCAACCTCCCCGTCATTTATATCTTCACCCACGACTCCGTCGGCGTCGGCGAAGACGGCCCCACTCATCAACCCGTCGAAACCGTCAGTGGCCTCCGCGTCATCCCCAATCTCGATGTCATCCGCCCCGCCGATCCCGAAGAAACCGCCGGCGCTTTCGCCGCCGCTCTCCTCCGCACCAACGGCCCCACTCTCCTCGCCCTCAGTCGCCAAGCCGTCCCCATGCTCAATCAAGCCTCCCCAGAAACCCGACGCCAAGGCGTCTTCCATGGCGGCTACATCCTCGTCAAAGAAACGGGCCCACTCAAAACCATCCTCCTCGCCGCAGGTTCCGAAGTCCAACACGCCGTCGTCGCCGCCCAATCCCTCGGTGATGGCGTCCGCGTGGTCAGCATCCCCAGCTTCCATCGCTTCGATTCCCAATCCCTCGACTACCGCGACTCCGTTCTCCCACCCTCCTGCCGCGCCCGCGTCGCCATCGAAGCCGGCGTCTCCGCCCTCTGGTGGAAATATGTCGGCCTCGACGGCAAGATCATCGGCATCGATCGCTTCGGTCTCAGCGCCCCCGGTGCCCAAGTCATGGAAGTCCTCGGCATCACCTCCGAAGCCGTCGTCAAAGCCGCCCAATCCCTCAGCTGATTCCCTTTAGAAAAACGCCTAACCCTCTCCCCCTCAATAAAAACGCCGCGCTCCTTTGAAAGAGCGCGGCGCTTTATTTTTAACCCTCACGGGTCAACCCTCTGCCATTAGGCAGCGGGAGCAACGGGGGGACTCCCAGCAGGTCCACCGGGTCCACCGGGTCCACCCTTCCCACCAGGTCCACCTTTTCCACCAG
>JBAWZW010000263.1:0-3795 GCA_037142835.1 Verrucomicrobiota bacterium | reverse complement strand
TCCCGAGGGTGGGGTGGAAGATTTTTAACCACGAATGGGCACGAATGGGCACGAAGGGAAAGAAAGAGAGATGAAAAGGGGGATGGGAGGAGCGACAAGGGGATGCCGCGCGTCGAAGCGCATCGTTCAGGTCGTCTGGAACCAGCGCATCCCCGCCAGCAGAATTGCCTCTGGCGTCTTGAAGAGGAAATGGGAGTGATTGGTTATTAAAACATCGGCATGGACCCATCAGTCCGTCCATTGGCAGACCTCCCCGAGCTTTTTCAGAAAGGGCTGACGATCCGCGTTATCTTGGAAAATCGTTGCCCGGCGATCTCCGCGATCCAGCGGATGTTCGACTGGACCTTGAAACTCCCTGCGCGTTTTGCGAGCCATGGCCGTTTAGCAGCGACCCCTTTCCTCCGTTCCGCCTGCCCGGCCACTTGGAAAGCCATCCAGCATCGTGAAAAAATGGGCTGATCACGGCGGCCGTAAAAAGCGCCGAGGAACATCCTTAAGCCCATCCTTTCGCGAACTCTGTTAGGCCGCTAAGGCATTGATCACCAAAGTAGTGAAACCGCAAATGAGGAGAGAGCAGGCGAGTGGAGTTGCGATGGGTTGAGGGATTTTTCGGCGGGCTATTTCGGTGTCTGGGGCAGTTCGAGAGTCCATTGGTCCTCCCATTTCATTTGCTTGATCATGCCATCGTTCTCGAATTGGAACGGGCTACTCCAATATTGGAAGTCATGTCCTTTGATTCCGTCGGGGCGTGAACTCCAGCGGTCTCCTATCCAAAGGAAAACTGTGCCTGAGGGTGTGGGCACTGCGATCACGTGTTTGCCCTGAGCCTTGATGATGCTGTCGGCCCGACCGGTGCCCGGTTGCGTCCATGGCGAGGGCAAATCTCTGGCGTCGTCGGCCTTGATGTTGATGTTCCCTCGGTATTTGAACGGGCCCATCGCGGAGGTGCCCGTATAAACGCGCACGCCCGTTCCGTTTGGGCAGTAGCAGCAGGTGTTGTCGCAGAGCAGATAGTAGATGCCGTTGCGCTTGAACATGGACGGGCCTTCGCAGTTGCCAGCGAGGAAGTCGGTGGTTTCGTGGGTGGTGTCGAGGTAATCAGGGGTGAGTTTTTCCACACAGATTTTGTGATGGGGAATGGGTTCTGTCTTCACCCCAAAGCCGGTTTTTGTGTCTACGGCGCAGAGGAGGTAGCCGGTGCCATCGTCATCGATGAAAAGGGAAAGATCGCCGACTTCGCTGTCACTGTGTTGCAAGCGGACATTAGAATTTTTGAGGGTGAAAGGGCCTTCTGGGCGGTCGGCAACGGCTACGCCATTTTGTCCAGCGGCGTTATACCAGAGGACATATTTGCCCGTCCTTTGGTTAAACTTTACGTAGCATTGGTAGAATGTTCGGGGGTTGGCGTTGAGTTCGCTGAGCATTTCGCCATGGGGTGTCCAGACTTGTAAATCTGGGGAACTGTAGCAAACGAAGCGGTTGGTATTCTCGAAACCAGTGCCTTTTTGAAACCGCACTCCGTAGAGGTAAAACTTTCCCGCAAAGTATTCTAGGCAGCCGTCGTGGGCATCAAGAATGTCTCCATGAATGTCTCGACGCGGCTGAAGGTTGCTGATCGTGGCGTGGCGGTTGACCGCACTTTTTTCGAGAACGAGTATCCAGTCTTGGGGTGAGGGGAGGGGTTGCTTAAAATCGCTGGGCTTGGACTGTGGCGGGGTCGTACCGAGATCGAAGGTGCGGCCGGTTGCGGGATCGAAGTAATAGGCGTGCCAGGCGATGTCTGGCTCGAGGTTCTTCACTGTCGGGCCGCTCCAGTTGTAGATGTTTCGGCGGGGCAGGTAGATGAAGCGCACCTCACCGGGAATCCCGGCTGCGAAACAGCCTGGCTCCACCCATTCGGGGTGCGGAGAGAAACGCCACCACGGATATTTTTCGAGCAACTTCTTTCCGAGCCCGACTTGGGTAGAGCCGGGGTAGATCATTCCTTCGCGCCAGGTTGTCCAGTCCCAGACTGGGAACACGCCGGGATCATTTTCTATGCTTCCGTGCCAGACCCCTGCGGCTCCGTAAGTATGGCCGGCCGCGCCGTTGAGCATGCAACCCCAGAAAGCGGAACGCTGAGCATCCCCGAGCGCGGATTGCATGTGGCCCTCGTAGGCGGATTCGCCATTGAGGACGGGCATCCCTTGGGTGGTTGAGCGGGTGATCTTTATTTTGGAAACGGCTTCCTTGGCGCCTTCATTGCCATGGGGGGTTTGGAGCATGTCGAAGCTGAGCACGGATTCATCGGTCACCGCCTGTCTGCCCGACTTGCCGCCGGGAGGGTGGATGGTCGCTGGGCGGTGATAGGGGTCGGTGTCACGAACAGATCGGGCTAGTTCCGTCCACTGCGGGCCTGAGGCTTCGCCTCCGACGATCCAGACCACGGGGTAGGCGCCATAATGAGCAATGAGGTTTCGCCAATGCCTTTTGAAACCGGCTTCGCCGATGAGGTGCATGTATTCAAAATTCTGATTGGGCCAGCCGATTCCAGTAAAGTGTGGAATGGCCTCCTTATAAGAGTGCCACCCTCCGACGATTGCTGGGACCATTCCTGCATCGACGAGGTGTTTGATGCGGCGGTCTGCGAAGTCGAAATACTTAGGGTTCACTACGCTGAAGTCTTTGGTTTCGTAGGGTTTGCCTCCTTCATTTTCCCAGCGTGGATCAAAAGCTCCTTCATCGGGATAAGGCCCGCAGACGATCTGGATCACGCTAAAACCCTTGGCCTGGCGATCGGCAGTCAGTTCCTGAAATCCTTCCCAAGTCATTCGTTTGCAGAGGTTCTTCCACCAAGTATCGCCCAGCCAGAAGAACGGCGTACCGTCGGTGTGCTCGAAGTGTTTTTGGTCTTTGGCAACTTGAATCGGGCCGTGGCGATAGAGAGCGTTAGCGCCTTGATAAGGAACGACTTCGATTTTTCCTTCGACCGCATGAAGCCGGAGATTTTTCGGATCGGAACATTCCGTGCGGTAGGTGTGGGTGCCGATGGTTTCTGAGGCGTAGCGGAATTTCCATTCATGGCCACCCGCCCAAAAGGCTGGAACCTTGAACTGTCGGGCGTCTGGAGCGGTGATCAGCACATCCAGAGTCACATCCATGAAGGGGTTCGGAGAGAGGATTTCGGAGGTTAAGGTGACTTCGGCGACGCAGTTCGTTGGCGTGGTGAGGGTTTCAGGGATCTGAGCAGACTTGGCCTGAAAGCGGAGGGGTCCGAAGTTTGCGAGGAGGCAGGCAAGAATGGCGAGTGGGGCGTGGGGTTTCATTTGGAACGACTTGTGGACTGGTTTGGGTGACGGAAATCGGCTGGGCGTGACATGCTCAGGAGAGAATTGCGAGGAGATTTTTTCGCTTCCGCCGATTGGTGGATGACCAGAAGAGGATGGGCGTTGGGGGAGAAGGGTCAAGGAATCTTCAATGGGGAAGGAAGCAGGGTGCTTGGGGGCTTCCGACCGTGGCCAGAGGGAAGGTTTTCGGTTTCCTTGAGGCGGCAACAAATTGGGGATGCTCATCGGTTGGTGTTGGGGAGCGTAGCCATCCAGCCAGTTGGACTAAGCGGTTTTGGTAGTGGTTTTTGAGGAGGATACTCGAGGATTGAGGGAGAATCGAGGATAAGGGTGGAGCCATCGGCGGTGGGAGTTTTGGGGGCCCCTTTTGCTAGGGACAACCCGTGCTGCGGTGGCGGAGAAGATCGAAGCGTGTTGCTAGGTATAAAAAAATTCCTAGCAATCCAGTAAATTACTAGTAATTTAGAAA
>JBAWZW010000262.1:0-3826 GCA_037142835.1 Verrucomicrobiota bacterium | reverse complement strand
CAAAAAGCGAGGCCGGAACTTTGCCACGTTGATCCCTTCCGCGAGAGAGGAAGCGCGGCCTATGTCAAAGACTGACTTTTCTGGGAGACTCAAAAAGATCTGGAGAAACCGAGTGTTCTCTGACTAAGAGGTGGCGGAGATGCGTATGGCTGAGCTCGAAGGGAGCGTGGGGATTTTGATCGCTGCGGTCTTGACGCAAAAGTGACATTGGGTGGTCCTGGTTTCGAATGGAGGAAAGGGGGGCGCTCCTAGAATTTCGCTCCTTTTTATCCGCATCCGCCCGGTGTCCTTCATTTTGAGTCAACGTTCCATTGATGTCACGTTCTCGCTCGCCGGCTCGGGGTCTTTTAATTTGAGTCAATTCGGGTCAAAACTCGGAGGCGTTTCCCACTGAATGGCCACGGCGTTCCGGTCAACGACTGGGCTCCAGAACGAGTCTGGAAGGGGTGACCCGAGGTTTCGGGGTTGGGGCAGGCGACTCCTTTTTTTCGGCAACTGGCTTTCTTTTTGCTGAATTCCTCCTCTCGCCGAGTAGGAGGAGTGTCTGGTCGCGGAGTTCCGTGGGGGTGAACTCAAGGTGGCGACTCTTGAGCAGGGACCCCTCGGCGAGATGCAGTTCCAAAGCCGTGCGCTCGAAGCGGACGAGTGATTCCGCAAGGCCTTGTTTGACTTCAAAGAGACCGGCTTCCACTTCGAGGACCCGTCGGCCTTCCACCTTCCCTTGGAGAAGCCGCTCCTGCTGGGTTTTGAGGAGGCTTTCGTTGAATGTCAGCATCGTCCGATAGTCTTCCGCGCTCGCGGCGTTGGTCTGAAGGTTGCGGAGTGCGGCGCTCATGGCGTTGCTGAGTTGGGTCTCCAGTCCGCGAAGTTGGATCTTCGATTGTTCAATGGCCAGCTGGGCGGCGCTCATCTCCGCCCGACTGCGGATCCCTCCGCCGAGGGGGATGCGGAACTCCACTCCCGCGGACCACGATGGGAAACCGCCGTTGCTGAGTTGGGACCACGCCCCGTCGGGGCTGTCGGCCAGACCATTGTAGCCGTAGGAGCCTTTGAGATTAAATTCCGGCAGGTGCTGATTTTTTGCCACTTTGTAGCGGAGCACCGCTTCGTCGACCTTCTGTTTTTGAATGGTGTAGTCGGGGTTCAACTGGAGCAGAGTGCGCCAACTCTCGGCGTGCGAATGCGGCGCCCCGGTGCCGGTTGGAACGTCCATGACTCGAACAAGGATGGGCCGTTTTTCCGGGGAGACCCCGGCTTGAACCAGCAGTTGGCCGGTGGCGTCGCTGGCCAGTTGGAGAGATTCATTTCGCTTGGTCCGACGCAGGGCCAAACCTGACTCCGCCTCTTTGACATCGAGTTCGGTCCCTTTTCCTGCCTTCAGTTTCCCCCAACTGTCGTCGAGGATGGATTCGGCGACCACGATGGATTCGTCGAGGAAGCGGAGTTGTTCCTGAGCCAGGTAAAGATTCCAATAGGCGGCTTCTGCCTTGGCGAGGGCGACCATGAGTTCCCGGCGGTATTCTTGGAATGCCGCCGCCGAATTCAAGGCGGCGAGGCGGATGCCCGCCATGGCGATCGTGGCTCCGGAGTTTTTGAGCAGTGGCTGGGTAACGGTGATCCCCGAGAAGCTTTGCCATTGGTTCGTTCTTGGCAAATTTGCCGGAGCCAAAAGGCCAGGCACCCCGGGAGGCGGAAGGTTGTTGTTCAGGTGGTTGAGCATGGAGCCGAGGCGGATCTTCGCGCCAGTCGGCACCAATGACTCGATGCCCGCATCGTAAAGGCTGTTGTTCTCGTCCAGAATCGCCACCCCCTGAAGTTCCCGCTCTTGCTGCACGGAATTTTGGCGCCGATTGGCGACGCCTTGCGCGGAGCCTGCGAGTTCGGGCTCGAAAACCCCCCTCTCCCCGAGGCTTCGGCGTCGCGCGGCCTCCGTGGCGAGCAACTGGGCCTGCACGCGCTCATTGCCCTCGATGACCATCCGGCGGTAATCGCCCAGCTTCAGCTCCCAAGTCTGGGCGTTGCGATCGCGGATTTCGGCGCAAGGAGCTTGAAAGGGCAGACAGAAGAGCAAGGCGGAGAGTAAGATAGGGCGTTCTTTCACGGAGATTTGGGGTCTGGGTACGGATGGTTTTCGACGGGATGCGGATGCGGATGCGGTGCTGATAGAATGGCGGCGCGTTTTTGAATCAATGACCCAAGAGCGGAATCGCTTTACGCCGGAAGGCGGACGAAGGATGAAAGTTTTTTTGTGATGGCGAGATTCTGCTTTTGGCTCTCTTTTCTCAACTCCAACCACTACGCAAATGCTCGTCCAGTTTTTTTTTGCATCTCAAACAAGCCTGACTATCGTTTAACGTGAACTTTTCCCATTCCAAGACCATGCTGAAGGCTCCACATTTTATCTATTCGATGGTCGCGGTTTTTCTCGTCCTCAGTGGCACTGGGCGAGCCGGCGGGGCGAAGCTGGTGGATGGCATCACCGAACCATTTTTGGATGTGACCCTGGCTTCCCCTGTGCATGGGATTATCGCCCGGGAGCACTTTAAGGAGGGGGATGAGGTGAAGGAGGGGCAGGTTATTCTCGATCTTGATCAGAAAATTGAAGAGCTCGAGGTCACGCGTCGCAAGGAGATTGCCAAACGCGCTAAGGCCGACATGGAGTCCACCCGCACCCTGCTGGCCACGACCAAGGCGGTGAGCAGGGACGAGATGGAGAAGCGGGAGATGGAGCATGCGGTCGCGGTTGTGGATGAAGGGGTTGCATTGGAACAACTGCGCCGGCGTCAGATCGCCGCGCCGTTCCGAGGCACGATCGCCGAAATGCTCCTCCAGCGGGGCGCGGGTTGCGAACCCTACCAGCATTTGGTCCGGCTCGTTGATACCCGGCAGTGCTACTTCGTGGGATATGTGCAGGGTGTTTTGGCGTCGGAGTTGAAGGTGGGGCAGACCGTTCGCGTTGATACGGCTGGGCTGTCGTTTAAGGCGACCCTTTCCTTCATCTCGCCCACCGCGGATCCAGCAAGCGGCCTGACTAAGGTCAAGGCTTTGTTTGAAAACGAGGGCGAAAAATTGCGCCCCGGCATGGCGTCGAAAATGGTGATTGGAGAGTGAGCCATGGACGCTGACCTCATCGGAGGGAACGAAGCTCAGGCGGCGGGTGCGGCCAAGATTGCGGAACTGCGCCAGTTTGCTGGGGTCGGCAAGGATTTTTGGAGTCGCTTTCTGGGGGCAGCGGCGGTCGTGAGTGCCGCGGACTTCGCGGTTTTGCTGCTCGGACGGAGTGGTCAGACGCCCCGGTGGACGAAAATCGGTGAGTGGTCCTCTGGAAGTGGGCGGCCACGTTTGCGTTCCGCGTTTCTCGGGGAGCTCGAGGACACCGCCGAGCGCTGCCTCGCGGAGGGGAAGTTGATTGAGGAAGACGAAGCCACCCAAGATGTTTTCACCATGGCGATTCGCCTCAAGTTGCTCAATCCCGATGAGCAGGTGGTTTTCGCTGGCCAGTTCGTGGATTTCAACGGGGCGGCGGCGCGCGACTCCCTAGCTCGGCTGGACCTCGTGGCGGATACGCCGGCGATTTATCAGGCGAATCTCGCCCGGATTCAGGCCCAAAATGATGTGGAGAAGTTTGCCACGGTCCTCGACCTGATGGTCCCGGTCCGCGGGGAGAAGCACTTTTTGGCGGCCCTCATGGCCCTCTGCAACGGGGTGGCCACCCGCCTGCATGCGGAGCGCGTCTCCATCGGCTGGCTTGAAGGTGGCTACGTCCGTTTAAAGGCGATCAGCAGGACGGAGAAATTCGAGCGAAAAATGGCCGCCGCCCAAATGC
>JBAWZW010000261.1:0-3857 GCA_037142835.1 Verrucomicrobiota bacterium | reverse complement strand
GGGGAGTTGGGCGAGGGCGAGGTGTTTTTTGGCGACTTGAAGGAAGCGTTTGTGGAGGAGTTTGAGTTCATTGGTGACGACGGCGGCGTGAAAGCCGAGGGATTTCCAAGGGAAATCGAGTTCGTGGTCGAAGAGATGCGCGATGAAGTGGATCCCGGGGAGGCCATTTTGGGCGGCTAACTTTTGCCAGAGATCGATGAAGGCTTGGGGGTTGGGGAGGGATTTGGGGCGAAAGAGAGTGAAGATCGGGCGGTCGTGGACGCGGAGGTAGCGGGGGTCGAGGAAGGCGGGGAGGAGGGAATAGAAGTGGCGTTCGTGGTCATCGGGGCCTGGGTAGGTTTGTTCGATGAGCGTGCGTTTTGGGGCACCATACCAGTGGCCGCTCCAGGTATCGTTTGCCCAAGCGAGGCAGAAGGGGAAATCGGGTTCTTTGGAGGCGAGGACTTCGTTGAAGGGGCGTTCGAGGACGCGTCGGCCAGCGAACCAGTAGTGCCAATAGCAGAAGGCTTCCACGCCGGCGGAGCGAGCGAGATCGGCTTGGGCGGCGCGGGATTCGGGGACGCGGAGGTCATAGAAGCCGAGGTCGGCGGGGAGTCTGGGTTGGTAGTGATTGGGGAAGAGGGGTTTCGCTTTGGTGACATTGGTCCATTCGGTGAAGCCTGCGCCCCACCACTGGCTATTTTCGGGGATGGGGTGGAACTGGGGGAGGTAGAAAGCGACGAGTCTTGGTTTACTCATGGAGAAGGGAGAGGAGAGGAGTGGGCGATTTTTTTGAGGCCTCGGCGGGGGTAATTTCTGGGGGTGGATTGGATGGAGGCGAGGGATTGGAATTTGGCGAGGGACTGGAGGTAACTGAGTTCCCAAGGGGGGATGCCTTCGGAGAGAGGGGAGCGTTTGGGGGAGAGTCGGCGTCGGAGGTCGAGTTTTGTTTGGAAGAAAGCGGCACGGATTTTGGGGAGGGGGATGGGGAGATGGAGCCAGTGATGGAGAAGATAGGCATCGGTTTGGCCTTTGAGGGAGGCGGCGGTGATCCAGGATTGGTATTGGAGGCGTTGGGGGTTGGGGTGATGGATCACGGGGTGGAGATTGGCAGGGGCGATGGTGAAGCCGGCTTCGAGGAGTTGCCAGGAGAGGAGGGTTTCTTCGCCACCGCCGGTGATTCCGGGGCCGAGGTGGGGATCGAAGCCGTCGAGGGATTGGAGGGCGAGGCGGGAGATGGCCATATTGGCACCGCAGAGTTCCGAGGGTTGGGAGTGGTCGAGGTAATCGGCGGTGGAAGCGAGCCAAGCGCGGTGGGTGTGGTTCATCCAAGGGCGGAGGAGATGAGGGGCGAGAGAGACGGCGCCGGCGACGGCGTGGGCGGAGCCTGAGAGGATGGGTTGGGTGAGGGACTCGAGCCAGCGGTGGGGGAAGCGGAGGTCATCGTCGGTGAAGACGAGGAGATCGCCGGTGGCGTGGGTGAGGGCGAGATTGAGGGCGGCGGATTTTCCTGGGGCGGGTTGGTGGAGGTAGAGGAGAGAGGAGAAGGGGTGAGGGGGGAGGGAGGCGAGGAGCGATTCCGCGAGGAGTTTGGGGCCACTTTCGACGAGGATGAGATGGGCGGAGAGGGATGGGGGAATGTGGATGGAGGTGAGGGAGGCGAGAGTTTCTGGGAGAGAAGATTTGGAGTGGGAGGAAGCGATGATGATGGAGACCGAGGGCATGGGTGGCGGGTTAGGAGAACCAGAGTTTTGGGGGTTTTTCAACGAGGAATCCGTTGAGAGAAGCGAGGGCAAAGAGGAAGTGGAACAGGTTGAGGGCGTGGGGTTTGGAGGAATCGATTGAAGCGGGGGGAGGAGGAAAGAGGGGAATTTTTTCGGTGATTAGGGGAGTCATGGGGCGAGGATGGAAGCGAAGAGGGATTCGTGTTGGGAGAGGGAATCGGCGAGACTGAAGAGGGAAGAGGCGCGGGTGCGGGCGGCGAGGCCCATGGCGGTGGCGAGCTGGGGATTTTCGAGGAGATCGAGGATATTTTTTCCTAAGTCTTCGGCGGAGCCTGGGGTGAAGAGTCGGCCAGTGGAATCGTGGACGACCTGTTCGGGGATGCCACCGACGCGGGAGGCGACCACGGGGGTGGAGCAGGCCATGGCTTCGAGGATGGTGTAGGGGAGATTATCGGCGAGGGAAGGGGCGATGAAGAGATTGGCGGCGGAGTAATAGCGGGCGAGTTGATCTGGGGGGACGAAGCCGATGGGGCGGAGATTGGGGAGATTGGGGACGAGGCCGCCGCCGACGGCGAGGAGGAGGAGATTGGGGAAGCGGGGGAGGACGAAATCGGTGAGGGCTTTGGCGAGGATGTGGATGCCTTTGCGTTCGTCGAGGGACCAGCCGGAGTGATGGGCGACGAAAGTGAGGACGGGTTGATTTTCGGGGATTCCGAGGGAGTGGCGAGCGAGGGGATCGTGGGAGAAGAGTTGGAGATCGACGCCGTTATAGATTTGGGCGGTGCGGAGGCGAGCGAGTTCGGAGTGGCGGGCGCGATCGTGCATCCAGAGGCTTGGGGAGATGATGGCGGTGGAGGCGGGGAGTTGGGAGTGGACGCGGCGTTTGTGGAGGCGGGAGAGGAAGTGGTGATGTTTGAAGAGGGAGAAGCGTTTGAGGTGACCGATGAGGGGGCAGGAGAAGCAGGTGGCGAATTTCTGACAATTCCAGCAGGGGAGGAGGATATCGCCGAGGGGTCTGGGGTCATGGAGGGTGAAGGCGGTGGGGTAGCGATTGGCGACCTTGGCGAGGAAAGTGTAGGGGAGATCGCCGTAGAAAGAGTGGAGGTGAACGAGATCGGGTTGGAAGTGGGCGAGGGCGTCGAGTTGTTGGGAGGCGGAGAGTTGGGGGCCGTTGGGGAAATAGGCGACATGGTGGCGGGATTGGAGGCCGCGGAGGAGATCTTTGGCGGCGCGGGTGGCGCCTGCGGTCCAGCGTTCGTTGACGATGGCGATGCGGGAGGGTTTGAGCTGGCTTAGAGGTGATGGGGTCGCCATGCGTAGACTTCGACGAGGCCTTGGTGGTGGGCGACGATTTCGAAAGGGGAGGGGAGGGGGGCGTTGCCGAGCCAGGGGCCGAGGGCGGCGGTGAGGGAGACTTCCATGCCGGCGTCGCGGAGTTGGGAGAGGGCGAGGAGGAAGCGATCGATTTCGTGGCGTTGGAGATGGAATTCGGCGACGAGGCGTTGGACTTTTTGGATGGCGCGGGTGGAGCAGAGGTGTTGGATGAGGGGATATTCGGCGCCTTCGATATCGAGTTTGAGGAGATCCACGTGAGGAGGGAGGTGGGAAGCGAGATCGATGGAGGGGACTTGGAGGGCGGCTGAGGAGGAGACGGAGCCTTGATCGAGACCGGCGTTATTGAAAGAGACGGTGCCATTGGAGGTCCAAACGGCGGCGTGATGGAGATGGATATTGGGGAGATGAGCGGCGGCGAAGTTTTTGAGGATGATGGGGATGAGATCGGGATCGGCTTCGTAGACCGTGATATCGGCGAGGGGATAATTTTGTTGGAACCAGATGGCGCTCATGCCGATATTGCCGCCGGCGTCGATGATTACGGGGTGGGGGTGGGAGGGGGTGAAGGCGTAGTGTCGATCGGCGAAGATTTCGGTGAATTGGCCTCGGAGAACGGCGGCGGAGCGGTATTCGACGGGGCCCCAAGGGAAGGGGAATTCGGGGTGAGGGATGGAGGGTTCGGGGAGGCGATTGAGGCGGTAGAGGAGTTCGGATTGGGAGTGGGTGGGGAGGTCGAGAGAGGAGCGGAGGCGATAGTGGATGGTGCGGAGGAGTTTTTGGAGAGCGTTCATGGGTTTGGGAAGAGGGCGGGTGAGAGGG
>JBAWZW010000260.1:0-3860 GCA_037142835.1 Verrucomicrobiota bacterium | reverse complement strand
ACCTAAAGCTCCTTAGGGACTGCCATTCTATGCTGATTATGCACTGGGCTACAGAAATAAACCGCACACCCACCTTTTCTTATCCGAGCCATTTTTTTGAGGACTGTAGAGTGAGCGGTGGTTGCTGTAGCTGGGGTTGCTGGTGATGTGGTGGTTGGGGCGGAGGGAGGGGAAAGGACTTGGGTGGATTGGGCTGGGGGCGATGATTTGTGGAATGATTTGTTTGGGAGCGGGTTATGGGTATTGGTGGACGAGTCAGTGGCGAGAGATGGCGGTGATTGTGAGTGGAACAGGGGAAGCCCGTTTGGCGCCTGCGGAGAGTGCGGGATTGGTGGAGAGTCTTCCAGCGGGGAGTCGGGTGAAGATTTTGAGTGAGCGAGGGGAATGGGTTTACTGCGGGTTGAGTGGGGAGAGGCGTGGATGGGTGGCTTCGAAGGGGGTGGAGCGGATTCGTTTAGGGAAAGGGTGAGATTGGTGAGGGGGGATGTTGGAGAGAGTTGCAGAGGAGGGGAAACTGGCGCAATCTAGCGACCTTTTGATTATGAGCATTGAACGACGCAAGCCCTATCCGTTTTCCGTATTTGAGCCAAAGTGGCAGGCCCACTGGGAGGCGAAGCAGACTTTTCACGCCTTGAATCCTGGGGAGGAAGGTTTTGACGGGAGCAAGCCGAAGTATTACGTGCTGGATATGTTTCCGTATCCGAGTGGGGCGGGGTTGCATGTGGGTCATCCTGAGGGATATACGGCCACGGACATTTTGGCGCGGTATCAGCGGATGCGGGGGTTTAATGTTTTGCATCCGATGGGGTGGGACGCGTTTGGGTTGCCAGCGGAGCAGTATGCGATCAAGACGGGGCAGCATCCATCGGTGACGACGGCGGCGAACGTTAAGCACTTTAAGGGGCAGTTGCAGCGGTTAGGATTTGCGTATGATTGGGATCGGGAAGTAAACACGACGGATCCCGAGTATTTTCGGTGGACGCAATGGATTTTTCTGGAGCTCTACGGGTCGTGGTTTAACCCGGTGACGGGGCGAGCGGAGTCGGTGTCGACGTATACGGGGGCGGATGTGAATGGGGTGAGGTTGGCGTATGTGAGTGAGGCGCCGGTGAATTGGTGTCCTGTATTGGGGACCGTTTTGGCGAATGAGGAAGTGATTGAGGGGCGGAGTGAAGTGGGTGGGCATCCCGTGGAGCGTCGGTTGATGAGGCAGTGGATGTTGCGAATTACGGCATTTGCGCAGCGGCTGATTGACGAGTTGGAGGGATTGGATTGGCCTGAGGGGATCAAGTTATTGCAGAAGAATTGGATTGGGCGGAGTGAGGGAGCCGAGGTGAGATTTGGGGTGGAGGCGGAGGGTGGGGAGAGTTTGGAAGTGGCGGTATTTACGACGCGACCCGACACGCTGTATGGGGCGACTTATTTGGTTTTGGCGCCGGAGCATCGGCTGGTCGAGAGAATGGTGAGTGAGGAGCAGCGGGTGGCGGTGAAGGAGTATCAGGAGCGGGCGATGCGGAAGAGTGATTTGGAGCGGACGGAGTTATCGAAGGAGAAGAGTGGGGTCTGGACTGGGGGTTGGGCGGTGAACCCTGTGAGTGGGGAAAAGATTCCCGTGTGGATTGCGGACTATGTGTTGGCGGGGTATGGGACGGGGGCGATTATGGCGGTACCTGGGCATGACATTCGGGACTGGGAATTTGCGACGAAGTTTGGGCTCCCGATTCGGGAAGTGGTATCGGCCACGCCGCGGGTGAGTGTGGGTGGTGGAGGGTGTGAGAAAGAGCCGATGGAATGTTTTGTGGGGGAGGGATTTGCGGTCAATAGTGGGCCATTGGATGGTTTATCGACGCGAGAGGCGAAGGAAGAGATGGCGAAGCGTTTGGAGGAGGCTGGGGTGGGAAAGAAGACGATTACGTATAAGTTGCGGGACTGGTTATTTAGTCGGCAACGGTATTGGGGAGAGCCATTTCCGATTGTGTGGGAGGGAGGGGAGCATCGGGCGATTGGGGTGAGTGAGTTACCGTTGAGGCCGCCGGTGATGACGGATTTCAAGCCAACGGGGACGAGCGAGCCGCCGTTGGCGAAGGCGACGGAGTGGCTGAAATATACGGATAAAGCGAGTCGGGAGACGAATACCATGCCGCAGTGGGCGGGATCTTGTTGGTATTATTTGAGGTATTGCGATGTGAGGAATGGGGAGCGATTTGTGGGGCGTGAAGCGGAGGAGTATTGGATGGGAGGAGGGAAGGCTGGGGGAGTGGACTTGTATGTGGGGGGGACGGAACACGCGGTCTTGCATTTATTGTATGCGCGGTTTTGGCATAAGACCTTATTTGACCTTGGGCATTTGAGCACTCCGGAGCCGTTTCATCGGCTGGTGAATCAGGGGCTGATTTTGGGTGAGGACGGGCAGAAGATGAGTAAGAGTCGGGGGAATGTGGTGAATCCTGACGACGTGATTTTGGAGTATGGGGCGGATGCGTTGCGTGGATACTTGATGTTTATGGGGCCACTGGAGGCGACGAAGCCGTGGTCGATGACTGGGGTGGAAGGGATTACGCGATTTTTGGCGCGGGTGTGGCGATTGATGATGGAGGAGAAGCAGGATGGAGGGTGGGAATTGAGTGGGGCGGTGGGGGTGGCGGAGTTGGATCGGGGGCAGTTGCGGGTGATGCATGCGACGATCAAGAAAGTGACTGGGGATATGGAGGCGCTGAGTTTCAATACGGCGATCTCGCAGTTGATGGTGTGTACGAATGCGTTTGTGGGGAGTGGGTTACGGCCATTGGAGGCGATGCGAACGTTGTTGGTATTGCTCAATCCGGTTGCGCCGCATTTGACGGAAGAGTTGTGGGAGAAATTGGGGGAGAAATTTGGGGAGAATGGGCAGATAGCGGATGCGACTTGGCCAGTGTGGGACGAGTGTTGGTTGATTGATGACGAGGTGGAGATTGTTTTGCAGGTGAATGGGAAGGTGCGGGATAAGATGATCGTTTTGAGGGAAGCGAGTCGGGAAGAGGTGGAGGCGCAAGCGCGGGGGAGCGTGAGGATTGCGGAGTGGACGGCGGGGAAGGAGATTCGGAAAGTCATCGTGGTGCCTGGGAAGTTGGTTAATTTGGTGGTTGTGTAATCAACGAGCAACTTTTTCAGATGGGTTGAGTTGAGTTGAGCCTATGAATCGTGATCGTTGGTTGGTCTTGGGAACGGTTGGTATTGTTTTGATAGGGATTGTCCACCATTGGTGGGCGAACTGGGGTTTGGTGACGATTCATGCGACGAAAGAGCCGTTGGGGAAAGTGTTGCGGTCGATTGAGAAGCAGGGGCATGTGACGATTCGGACGGATGCGGATTTGACGATGACGGTGCGGATGAATGTGGATAAAGTGCTGGTGACAGAGGCGCTGGAGACGATTGCGGCTTTAACGGATTCGCGGTGGAGGCTGACCTTTTTGGTGGCGGCGGATCTGCCGAGTATGGAGACGGCTTTGGCGAGTTTGACTGGGGGCCAGAAGCCGGCGGGGTGGAGGATGGAGTATATTCGGACGCCACCGATGGGGGAGATGTCTGATGTGGTGGCGGATCCGCGGGGGGCGGTGTGGACGGTGACGCCGCCATCGGAGTTGACGATGCAGGGGTATTTGGCGGCGGCGGCGAGGCAGGTGCCGGCGATGTTTGTCTATCCGAAGCAATGGGATCCGAAAGTGCCGGTGGCACCGAAGAGTGGGCCGATTGGGAAAGTGGTGGCAAATTTGGCAAAAGAGGTGAGGGGGAAGTCGATGACGATTTTCCTTTTGCAGAAGACCGTTGATCGATTTGCGGGGGGTGGTGGGACTGGCGGTGGAGGTGCAGAGGGTGGTGGG
>JBAWZW010000259.1:0-3864 GCA_037142835.1 Verrucomicrobiota bacterium | reverse complement strand
GATTATGCGGAAGAAGAGGTTTGGCAAAGGATTTTCACGGGAGGGTGATGGTGGGTCAGCGGCGGAGCCATGGGCTGAGGCGTTGCTCGGCTTCTGGGGTGAGGGTGAGGGAGTGCAATGGGTTGGCTCGCATGCGGAGGATTTGGCCGCGTGGGTTGGTGAAATGAAGGATCACGGGCCTGGGGCCGGGAAATTCGGCAATGATCGCTGAGACCAGCTGTAAATCTTTCTCGGTGGTTTGGGAGTGGTGGAAAGAGAGGAGGACGGGGCGGTCTTCGGCCAAGGGTTTTTTGAGGGGTTTCACTTCATTGGCGACGAAGCGGACGGACTCGCCGCGGAGATCGAGGCGACCGGAGATGCTGACGATCGATTCGGCGACGAGGAGTGCTTGACTTTTGACGAAGGTTTCATTCCAGATCATCACTTCTAGGGAACCGGAGAGATCTTCGATGACGATGACGGCGAAGGGTTTACCGTCTTTTTTAGTGAACTTTTTTTCCACGGACTTGAGCGAACCAGCGATGGTGGGGGTGCTTTTGTCTTCTTGATCGGCGAGGCGACTGATGGGGGTAAATTGACCATTACTGAGGGTGGCTTGGTATTCATCGAGGGGATGGCCGGTCACATAAAAGCCGAGGAGTTCTTTTTCAAAGCGGAGCTTTTCGGAGGTTGTCCAAGGGGTGACGGAAGGGGTGGTGTGCTTGGCTTTGGAGGTGGGGGCGTCGAAGGAATCGAAGAGCGACACTTGCCCGGCGGCGCGATCGCGGTGGGAAGCGCAAGCGGCAGCGTACGTTCCCTCGACTTCGGCGTAGAGAGCGGCGCGTTCTTGGCCTAGCCAGTCGAAGGCGCCGGATTTGACCAAGCATTCGAGAGAGCTTTTGTTGAGTTTTTTGGAATCGATGCGGCGGCAGAATCCATCGAGAGAATCAAAATCTCCATCTTTTTGGCGTTCGTCGATCACGGCGGCCATGGCGGCTTCACCGGCTTTTTTGATGAGGGCGAGGCCGAAGCGAATGGAGCCGATGGAGATTTTGGCTTCGGCTGTGGGTGGGGGTGGAGCGTCGAGGAGATCTTCGAAGCGAGGGGAATCTTCTTCGGTGGGAGAGAATTCTTCGGGGAATTTTTCTTTGATTTTTCGGGTGGCTTGGAGGGCGATGAGTCCTTGGTGATTAATCTCTTCTGGGACGAAAGTGAGGGCGCTTTTATTGACATCGGGGGGGAGAATCGTGATGCCGAGGCGGGTGCATTCGGCGACGAAAATGCTGATCTTGTCGATTTTGCCGACCTCGTTGCTGAGGACCGCGGACATGTATTCGATGGGATAATTTGCTTTGAGATAAGCGGTTTGGTAGCTGATCCAAGCGTAAGCGGCAGAGTGAGATCGGTTAAATCCGTAGCCGGCGAATTTTTCGAGAGTATCGAAAATTTCGTTGGCGATTTCGGCGGTGATGTTGTGGAGTTTGGCGGCTCCATCGCAGAATTTGATGCGCTCTTCGCCCATCTTTTTCTTGTCCTTCTTTCCCATGGCGCGGCGGAGCAAGTCGGCACCGCCGAGGGTGTAGCCGGCGAGGATTTGCGCGGCTTGCATGACCTGTTCTTGGTAAATGAGGACCCCGTAGGTTTCCTTGGTCATTTCATTCAAGAGAGGGTGAGGTGCCTTGACCTTGGCTTTGCCGTGTTTGCGTTTGATGTAATCGGGGATGAGATCCATCGGGCCTGGCCGATAGAGGGCGAGAATGGCGTTGATATCTTCAATATCGGAGATGGCGAATTGTCGGCAGACCCCGACCATTCCACCCGACTCTAATTGAAAGACCGCGCTGGTTTCGCCGCGATTGAGGAGATCGAAGGTGGCCTGATCATTGATGGGAATTTTGTCTAAATTAAACTCGGGAATTCGCTGATGAATGAGGGCGACGGCATCGGCCATGACGGTGAGGGTTTTGAGTCCCAGAAAATCCATCTTCAGCATGCCGAGGTCAGTCAGCGGGCCCATGGCGTATTGACTGAGAATCGACTGGTCGGCGGTCGCTCGGGTGAGGGGAATGTATTCTGACAAATCGCGGTCGCTGATCACCACTCCTGCGGCGTGCATTCCCACTTGCCTGGCTAAGCCTTCGAGGGTGGTGGCGTATTCCCACATTTGGCGGACGGCGGGTTCCTCGGCGACCGCTTTTTTGAGTTCGGGACTCTTATCGATCGCTCCAGCGATGTGTTCGTTTTCTCCGGTTTCTTGGTTTTTTTTGTCTTCGCCAGCGAGGGTGATCCCGAGTTCGGCGGGGATCATTTTGGCGATGCGATCGGAGTCACCGTAAGCCCAACCTAAAGCGCGACCGACATCGCGGACGACGGACTTGGCGCCCATTGTTCCGAAGGTGGCGATTTGGGAGACCGACCGATCGCCATATTTATTGCGGACATAATCGATGACCTTGCCTCGGCCATTGACGCAGAAATCGACATCGATATCGGGAGGGGAAACGCGTTCGGGATTGAGGAACCGTTCGAAGAGGAGTTTGTAATAGATGGGATCGATATCGGTGATCCCCATCGCGTAGGCGACCATGGAGCCGGCGGCGGAACCGCGGCCTGGACCGACGGAAATGCCTTGGGATTTTGCCCAAGCGATGAAGTCCCAAACGATCAAGAAATAATTGACGAAGCCTTGGGTTTCGAGGAGTCGGAGTTCGCGGTCGACGCGTTCGAGGATGACGGGGTCATCGGTGGCGCGGGAGCCGTAGCGGGAGTGGAGGCCTTCTTGAACAATTTGGCGGAGGTAGCCGTTTTGGGTGAGGCCTTCGGGAGGGGTGAAGTTCGGATATTTTGGAACGCCAAACTCGATCTGGAGATTGCATCGTTCGGCGATCTCGAGGGTATTGCGGAGTGCTTGGGGGTGTTTTTGAAAGAGAGCGGCCATCTCTGCGGGGGATTTAAAATACATTTCTGGGCTGTATTTTTTGCGCTTCTCGTCGGCGGTACGGACACCGGCGCCGATACAAATGAGGACATCGTGGGCTTCGTAATGGGAGCGATCGAGGAAGTGGACATCGTTGGTGGCGACGAGTTCGAGGCCGAGATCGGCGCCGATGCGGGGCAAGGCTTGGTTACATTTAATTTGGGCTTCGAGACCGTGGTCGTGGATTTCCAGAAAAAAGTTTTCGGGTCCGAGAATTTCGCGGTATTGGCCAGCGATCCGCAGGGCATTGGGGTAGTTATCGGCGAGGATTGCCGAATTGACTTCCCCGAGGAGGCATCCACTTAAACCGATCAGACCTGAGGCATGTTTGGCGAGTAACTCTTTATCGATCCGTGGTTTGCCGTGGATGGAGAGGCCATCGAGGTGAGCGGTGGAGACGAGGCTAAGGAGATTGGCGTAACCGGTGGCGTCTTTGGCTAAGAGGGTGAAGTGGTGTTCGGGATCGGCTTTGGGATCGAGGCCGCGATCGAGATGGGAGCCAGCGGCGAGATAGACTTCACAACCGATGATGGGTTTGACGCCTGCCTTGACGGCTTTTTGGTAAAAGTCGATCGCCCCGAAGAGGTTGCCGTGATCGGTGATGGCGACGGCGGGCATTCCGAGGCTGGCGGCTTTTTTGATCAGAGGGGCAATTCGAACGGCACCATCGAGGATTGAATACTCGGTGTGGAGGTGCAGGTGGACGAACGAATCGGGTGACATCTGGACAGATTCGACAATGGGGAGTTCCACCGCAAGCATCCACCGCATGGAGTGGTGAAATTCCTGAGATGGGCGTTTTGCTGAGCGGAGGGATGGGGTTGGGGGCGGTGTGGAGAGCGATTTGTGGGGCGGGGAATTTTTCGACGGGAAGCGGCTTGACCAAGATGGTTTCGGGAGATTAAGTA
>JBAWZW010000258.1:0-3876 GCA_037142835.1 Verrucomicrobiota bacterium | reverse complement strand
TCTCCAATCAGGTCTTCCATTATCGCGTCTCCAATTACAATTACTTCGCCCGCCGCTTCGCCGAAGAAGGCTTCTCCTTCGCCGTTCGCGCCAATCAACTCCAACCCAATAACCCCCTCCCCATCACGTTCGATTTCCAAGAAATCCCCTTCTCCTTCGCCGCCTACAAAGAAGAAATCCAACGACTCCAACCCGCCGTCGTCATCCTCTTCCTCCACCTCAAAAATCTCCTCATCTGGCCCCTCCTCCATTGGCTCAATCACCAACGCATCCCCGTGGTCTACTGGAACAAAGGCGTCAATCTCGAAGTCCGTAACCCCTTCATTCGCAATCTCCCCTTCTACTACATCCATCACCGCGTCAATGCCCTCCTCCTCTACTCCTCCCACGAACTCAAAGACATCCAGCCCTCCAATCGCCCCAAAACGTTCATCGCCAATAACGCCGTCAATTTTACCGCCTTCCCCGAAATCTCCACCTCCAAAGAAGCCCTCAAAGCCGAACTCCATCTCCCCTTCAAAAAAATCATCCTCTTCGTCGGTCGCATGCGCCCCGTCAAAAAGGTCGAACACCTCATCGAAGTCTTCCAAAAAATCAACCACCCAGACTACGGCCTCGTCATCGTCGGCGACCAAATGGCCTACGATCTCGCCACTCTCATCCACTCCCCCAATATCCGTTACCTCGGCGAAATCTTCGACCCCCAAAATCTCCTCATTAGCAAAATCTTCAAAGCCTCCGATCTCTTCGTCATC
The DNA here is from genome assembly GCA_037142835.1 of Verrucomicrobiota bacterium. Taxonomy (GTDB): domain Bacteria; phylum Verrucomicrobiota; class Verrucomicrobiia; order Chthoniobacterales; family Chthoniobacteraceae; genus Chthoniobacter. Next base: position 3,121 of record JBAWZW010000258.1, on the reverse strand, counting down.
CCCGGCGATGTCGGCCTCGGCCTCAACCAAGCCTTCTTCTGGGGCCTCCCCGTAGTCACCGAAGATGGCCTCCAACCCCCAGAAATCCATTACCTCACCAATGGCCGCAATGGCTTCATCGTCCCCGAAAATCATCTCCCCGCCCTCCAAGAAAAAATCGTCCTCCTCCTCGAAGACGATGCCCTCCGCTCCCAGTTCTCCCAAAATGCCCACGCAGATATCCGTCGCCTCGCCTCGGTCGAAACCATGTTCAATGGCTTCCTCCAATGCGTCTCCTCCCTCCACCCCATCTCCACCACCCACCTCGCCCCGCAAATCCTCTCCACCCTCACCCGCTTCTCCTCCTGGCTAAACCTCTACGGCCCCTCCTCCCAAGATCATCAAGACTTCTATGCCAGTCCCATCGGTCGCTCCGCCAAAAATCTCTACTACAAACATCGACGCCTCGGCACGCTCGCCGTCGCCCCCATGGTCCTCGCCGAAGCCTTCTTCCCCTCCTCCAGACGCTTCTTCTTCCCCAAAATGCGCCTCCCCATCGCCGATGCCCACTTCGCCATGGCCTTCGCCAATCTCTACAAAGCCACCGCCCATCCCCCCTACCTCGCCCAATCTCAACTCTTCCTCCAATCCCTCCTCGATTCCCGATGCCCCACCACCCACCACTCCTGGGGCTACCCCTTCGATTGGCAAACCCAATCCGGCGTCCTCTCCAAAGGCACCCCCCTCATCACCACCACCCCCTACGCCTACGATGCCTTCCTATCCTCCTATCTCCTCGATTTCTCCCCAGCCTCGCTCCTCGTCCTCCGCTCGATCGCCGAACATACCCTCGCCGATTACCCCTCCCAATCCACTTCCCCCACCGCCGCCTCCGCCGCCTATACCCCACACGGCGGTTTCCTCGTGGTCAATGCCTCCGCCTATCGCGCCGCCCTCCTCCTCCACGCCTCCCATCTCTTCTCCGATCCCCGCTTCCTCACCGCCGCCCAACCCAATCTCCAGTTCGTCCTCGATTCCCAAAATCCCGACGGCTCCTGGCCCTACGCCACCGACGGCAAACGCCCCTTCATCGATCATTTCCACACCTGTTTCGTCCTCAAAAATCTCGCCAAAGCCGAAAAAATTCTCCCCTCACCCGCCCTCGCCCAAGCCATCGATCGCGGCCTCCACTACTACACCCACCACCTCTTCAATTCCCAAGGCATCCCCATCCCCTTCTCCAAATCCCCTCGCCTCACCGTCTATCGTCACGAACTCTATGACTTCGCCGAATGCCTCAATCTCGCCCACCTCCTCCAAGGACGCTCCCCCAAACTCGACCAACTCGCCCTCTCCACTCTCCATCATCTCCTCTCCCACTGGATCCAACCCCATGGCCCTTTCCGCTCCCGTAAACTCCTCGTCGGTTGGGACAATGTCCCCATGCACCGCTGGGGCCAATCCCAAATCTTTCGCAGCCTCTCCCTCTTCCTCCCTCAAAATTCCCTCGCTTCCCCCACCCACCTCAATCCGTAGCCTCTTCGGTATCATTCCTGCTCTCCATTCCTCTTTTATGCACCTCTTCCTCATCTTTCTCCTCGCCCTCTCCCTCCCTTCCTTCGCCAAAACCATCCTCTGCCCCTCCTGCTCCCAAGACGACTTCGAACACGCTTACTACGTCGATTCCGCCCCCGGCGATACCATCGTCCTCCCCGCAGGCTCCGCCACTTGGGGCAATTCCTCCCGCAATAACTCCGGCTCCATCTACCTCATCACCCCCATCACCGTCCAAGGCCAAGGCGATTCCACGGTCATCACGATCGATGACTCCGGCAGAACCTACGCCCAAGGCGTGATCGCCCTCTGGGCCCCCATCACTTTCAAAGACCTCAAAATTATCGGCGCCTCCGCAGGTCACCCCGTGACGGTCTTCAATATCGAAGCCTACTCCAACCCCGCCACCAAATCCCAAATGCGCGGCAACTTCCGCCTCACCAATATCACCTACGAAGCCCACTCCGATGGCTACTTCGCCATCATTCACCCCTGGGTCGATTCCGGTCTCATCGATAATTGTCGCTTCTCCTCCGATCTCAGTTACACCGAACTCATCTTCATGCGCGGTCGCCAAGACGCCTGGCAAATCCCCAATACCCTCGGCAAAGCCGATAACGTCTTCATCGAAGATTGCACTTTCAATAACACCGGCTACGTCTGCGACGCCAACGCCAACGCTCACATGGTCGTCCGCTTCAATACCCTCAACGGCTCCAACAAAGTCGACGGCCATGGCCTCGCCAGTAATAGCCCCGCCAGAAGCTTCCGCAACCTCGAGGTCTATCATAACCGCTGGACCAAAACCGGCGCCGGAAACTGGGCCAATCTCGAAATCCGTGGCGGCACTTCCATGGTCTTCAAAAATACCTCGATCACCGGCTGGAATTTCCTCCACGAATACGCCTACGATGCCGAACCCCACGGCTGGCCCAATTTCGGCTTCGCCGCCACCTCGGTCCCAGGCCCCGGCCCCTCCACGACCACCATCACCACCGCCTCCCCACACGGCTACAAATCCACCTGGCCCGTCTGGGCACAAGCCCCCGCTGGCGCCATCTACGGGACTTACCCCGTCACCGTGACCAGCCCCACCACTTTCACCATCCCCATCACCACCACCTCCAATCTCACCCTCGATTACGTCACCACCCACAAAACCCCCTACGATTACCCCATCCGTGACCAAATCGGTTCCGGCAAAGACTTCGGCCCCCGCGAACCCACTTATCTCTTCCTCAATTCCCAAAACTCCACCCCTTGGACCCGCAATCTCGGCACGGTCTGCCCTTCCTCCATCGCCCTCTACAAAGCCCAAACCAATAACCCCAACGCCACTTTCACCGAACGCGATGTCGTCAAAGCCAATCGCGATTTCTTCGCCGATGCCGGCTTCGATTCCGCCACCGGCGTGGCCTCAGGCTCCGCCACCCAAATGCGCGCCCTCTCACCCCCAATCCCCGGCTTCGGCTTCTGGGTGACCGACGAAGGCGAGTGGAATGCCAAAAATCCCGGCCCCGATGGATGCCTCTACATCTGGTCAGGCTCCGCTTGGATCCTCCACTATACCCCATTCTCCTACCCACAC
>JBAWZW010000257.1:0-3881 GCA_037142835.1 Verrucomicrobiota bacterium | reverse complement strand
CATCCTCAACCTCGTCATCAATGCCAGAAACGCCATGCCAAACGGCGGCAAAGTCGCCATCCACACTGCCCTCGAAACGATTCCCTTAGAGCGGATTCCATCTAAAAATCGACGAGCAAATCCTGGGCGTTATATTCGGACTACTGTGACCGACTCGGGCATCGGAATGGATCCAGCAACCACAGAACTCTTCTTCGAACCCTTCTTCCCCACCAAAGACGGTGGCTCCCAAAACGGTCTAGGTCTCGCCATCGTCCGCTCGATTATCGAAAAACATCAGGGCTGGGTGTCCGTCAGCACCGCCCTCAATGCGGGATCTTCATTTCATCTGTTCCTCCCCATTGTCGAAAATTCTTTGCCCATCCCCGCAAAAAATTTGCCCGTACCACACCTCCAAGGAACTGGCACTGTCCTCATCGTCGAGGACGAGGAATCCCTCGGCCAATTGATCTCCTACATCTTTTCCGATCACGGATTCAACGTGCTCACCGCCCTCGATGGCCATCAGGCCCTCCGCCTTTGGCAGGAAAACTCCCACAAAATTACCCTCCTCTTCACCGATATGGTCATGCCTGGCGGAATCTCTGGCTACGAACTCGCTCAAAAAATTCTTGCCGATCAACCCGATCTCCCCGTGATCTATTCCAGTGGCTACAGCACAGATATCCTCTCAAAAAATATCATCTTCCAAGAGGGATTCAATTACCTCCCAAAACCTTATCGCCCTGCCGAGCTCTCCGCTATCATCAGCTCAGTGATTGCCCGATCACCCGCCCCCCACACGAAGCCGCCTAATTTTTGCCAAGTTTTCCGCCAAACTTGACTCGCTCCATCTCCCTCGTAATCTCTCCCTGTCTTTAAGTAAGGGATGCCCAGCTGGGCTGAGAGCTTTCGCGCAAGCGGATCACCCCTTTGACCCTTGGCCATCTGTATGCCTTCGGGCGCAAAGGTCTCATTCCAGCCAAGCCCAAACTCCTTGCTAGACTTTTTACTTCCTATGATCGCCTCTAAAGATTCCATCGAACCTCACAGCAGTACCCAATTGCCCGCCTCCAAGCGCGTCTACTTAAAAGGAAGCATCCACCCCCAAATCAGCGTTCCCTTCCGCGAAATTACCCTCTCCCCAACCAAAACCCTCAACGGCTCCGTCGAAGTCAATGAGCCAGTTCGCGTCTATGATTGCAGCGGCCCTTGGGGCGATCCCGATTTCACCGGCGATGTCCAAAAGGGGTTGCCTCCCATGCGCGCACATTGGGTCACCTCTCGCGGCGATGTGGAAGAGTACACCGGTCGCCCTTCCAGCCCTCAAGACAACGGCTACCTCAGCACCAGTCACGCCCAACAAGCCTCCGAAAAACGCGGCGGTCTCTCCCCTCTCCACGCCCCAGATAATGCCCGACGTCGCCCCCTCCGCGCCAGCGCAGGTCATCCCGTAACCCAACTCTGGTATGCCCGCCAAGGAATCATCACCCCAGAAATGGAGTACATCGCCATCCGCGAAAATCTCGGCCGCCAATCCGCCCTCGAAACCATCGAAAATAAACACGGCGCCCGCAATACCCTCCTCCAACAACACCCCGGCCAGCCCTGGGGCGCCGCTATCCCCAAACACATCACCCCAGAATTTGTCCGCGACGAAGTCGCCCGCGGACGTGCCATCATCCCCGCAAACATCAATCACCCCGAACTCGAACCGATGATCATCGGCCGAAATTTTCTCGTCAAAATTAACGCCAATATCGGCAATAGTGCGGTCACTTCTTCCATCGACGAAGAAGTCGAAAAAATGCGCTGGGCGACCAAATGGGGCGCCGATACCGTGATGGATCTCAGCACCGGGAAAAATATCCACGCCACTCGCGAATGGATCCTCCGCAACTCCCCCGTCCCCATCGGAACCGTCCCCATCTACCAAGCCCTCGAAAAAGTCCACGGCAAAGCCGAAGACCTCACCTGGGAACTCTACCGCGATACCCTCATCGAACAGGCAGAACAAGGCGTCGACTACTTCACCATCCATGCCGGGGTACTCCTCCGCTTCATCCCCATGACCGCCAAACGCATGACGGGAATCGTCAGCCGCGGTGGCTCTATCCTCGCCAAATGGTGCCTCTCCCATCACCAAGAAAATTTCACCTACACTCATTGGGATGAAATTTGCGAAATTATGGCGGCTTACGATGTCAGCTTTTCCATCGGCGACGGACTCCGCCCAGGCTCGATCGCCGACGCCAATGACGACGCCCAGTTTGGAGAACTCGAAGTTCAAGGCGACCTCACCAAACGGGCTTGGGCTCACGGTGTCCAAGTCATGAACGAAGGCCCAGGTCATGTCCCCATGCACATGATCCAAGAAAATATGCAGAAACAACTCGAGTGGTGCCACGAAGCTCCCTTCTACACCCTCGGCCCCCTAACCACCGATATCGCCCCCGGCTACGATCACATCACTAGCGGCATCGGGGCCGCCATGATCGGCTGGTATGGCTGCGCGATGCTCTGCTATGTCACTCCAAAGGAACACTTAGGCCTCCCCAACAAACAGGATGTCAAACACGGCGTCATCACCTACAAACTCGCCGCCCACGCCGCCGACCTCGCAAAAGGTCACCCAGGTGCCCAATACCGAGACAATGCCCTCTCCAAAGCCCGCTTCGAATTCCGCTGGGAAGATCAGTTTAACCTCGGGCTCGATCCCGAAACCGCTCGCGAATTTCATGACGAAACTCTCCCCCAAGAAGGCGCAAAAACCGCCCACTTCTGCAGTATGTGTGGCCCTCACTTCTGCTCAATGAAGATCACCGAAGACGTCCGCCGATACGCCGCCGAACAAGGCCTCGCTGAAGAAGCCGCCCTCGCCGCAGGATTGGCCGCAAAGTCCCAAGAGTTCGTCGACCAAGGCGCGGAAGTTTATCAAAAACTCTAAGCGCCTCCCTCTCAGGGAACGGGAATCACCGTCACCCGCAACTTAAAAAACGCCTTCGCCTCCGTCGCCGGTATGGTCACGGTCACCCGCTCCGTCACCGCTCCAGCCCCAATCGCCACCACGCCACCCCCACTCAGCGGAATGGGAATTTCTGTCCACCCCACTAAGTCACTCCCATAAAATACCGATTGACCCAACATCGACCGCGACGCCACCAACCGATCATACGCAAAAACCCAGTCGCCACCCACTCGACTCAATGTCGGCAAAATCGACCGCGATCCCACGGTCGGCACCCCACCCAAACTGAACTCGAGAAGATTGCCAATCCCGTCAAAGTCAGGGTCCGCTAATTGCCCATCATTCACCCCCGCAACCAATCCCTGAACCCCCGCCCAAGTCTCATACGCCGATGGGGCCACACTCACTGTCACTGTATAAGTCTGCGTGCTGAGGTTCTCCGCCGTAACGGTATACGCCTGCGGCGTCGAAAAATTTCGTGCTGTGCCTGAAGCCGGAGACACCGACGCCAACGCCGATGTCGTCAAGACTGGGGCCAATCCATTTCGGTTCGTTCCATAAGGAACGGTCACACTAATCGACGTGCCCGATATCGTCGTCGCGGGCAAGTTCGCAAACACCAAACTCAAAATCTCTTTCGCCCCACTCAAAGGAGCCGTTGGCGTCCCGCTCACCTCCGCTGAGTCCCCTCCCTCCCCAACCCCGTTCAAAGCCGAAACCACATAATAATACGGCGTCCCATTGATCACCGCAGCATCCGTCAAACTCAACCCCACCGCCGTGCCAATCGTCACATACGGTCCGCCACTCACCAGCGATCGCTTGACCCGATAACTCGTCGCCCCAACCGAGGCACCCCAACTCAGTCCCACCTGACCGCTTCCCCCCACCGCCACCACACTAGTCGGAACGGGCGGCCCAATCGGTAGGTCCG
>JBAWZW010000256.1:0-3911 GCA_037142835.1 Verrucomicrobiota bacterium | reverse complement strand
GGGGTGATGGAGGGGAAGATGGTGGGGCTATGTGCGGCGGAAGTTCCTGGGGACACGCAGCGGGGATTGAGAGTGAGCAGTGACTATTCTGGCCAGACTTTTAAGCATCTGCTCGTGCCGGTGTGGGTTTTGGCGTATACCTATGGGTCGGGGAGTTTTCAGGTGATTGTCAATGGGTATACGGGGGCGATTGCGGGGAAGCATCCATTGAGTTGGGGGAAGATTTTTTTGGTGGGGCTGGTGGGGTTGGTGGTCTTGACGATGATTCTTTATGTGGCATCGAAGCAGAATTCATAGGGATGAAAGAGTTCATTGATTCTTTGGAAAGCGGGGAGGATTTGGGCGGGGAAGCAGTTTCTCGAGCGGTGGAGGGGCTGGTTTCTTTGGAGGTGAGGGAGGCGGATAAAGTGAGATTTTTGAAGGCATTGCGAGTGAAGGGGGAGACGGCTGGGGAGATTGCGGGGTTTGTGAAGGCGTTTTTGGAGCGGGCGGTGGACCCCGGTTTGGAGGTGTCTCGGTTGCCGGGACCGATGATTGATGTCTGTGGGACTGGGGGGGATCGGCAGGATTTGTTTAATGTGTCGACGACCGTGATGTTTGTTTTGGCGGCGGCTGGGGCCACGGTGGTGAAGCATGGGAATCGGGCGATCACGAGTCAGTGTGGTGGGGCGGATGTTTTGGAGGAGTTGGGGGTATCGATTGAATTAGCGCCGCGAGATTTTCGGCGGTGTGTGGAGGCGCATGGGGTGGGATTTTTATTTGCGCCGGCGTATCATCCGGCGTTTCGGGTCATTGGGCCCGTGAGGAGGGCGTTGGCGGCGGAGGGCATTCCGACGATTTTCAATTTACTGGGGCCGTTGCTGAATCCGGCGCGTCCGCGGTATCAGTTGGTGGGGGTATTTGCGGAGGAGATTTTGCCGAAATACGGGGAAGCGTTGGGGTTATTGGATCGGGAGCGGGTGTGGGCGGTGCATGGGAATGGGATGGACGAGTTATCGTTAGGCGGGACGAGTGCGGTCTGTGAGGTTGTGGGTGGGGAGAGGAAATATTTTCGGATTGATGCTGGGGATTGGGGGTTGGAGGCGTGTGCGGTGGAGGAGTTGAAGGGAGGGGATCGTGGTAAAAACGCGGCAATTTTGACGGGGATTTTGGGTGGGACGGTGGGGGGAGGGTGTCGGGATTTGGTGCTCTTGAATGCGGCGGCGGGTTTGGTGATTACGGGGATCGCGGCTGATTTGGGGAGTGGACTGGAGCGAGCGAGGGCGGAATTGGATAGTGGTCGGGCTTTGGGGAAACTGCGGGAGTTGCAGGCATTTGTCTGAGGACTTTGCGCTTGGGAAATGACTGGCAAATGGTAAGAGGAGGAAAAACTGATGGGAACCAAAAGTAATTTAGGGGTTGGGCAGATCGCCTGTGTTTTGGGAACGGACGAGAGCGAGGTCAAGCGGGTGGCGCTGATGCGTTCTGGGGAGATGACGCCGCCGGGGAGTGGGGATTTTGGGTGTGAGGTGATTAGTGGGGCGGCGGACAATGTTGGGGATGCGGTGGAGCGGATTGAACGGACGATTGAGGCGTTATTGACCTTTCCTTTTTTTGGTGGGGAGAAATTAGTTTGGTTTAAGAACGTGAGTTTTTTGGTGGATGACGTGACGGGACGATCGCAGGCGGTGACGGATGGGTTGGCGAAATTGGGGGGGATTTTGAGTGAGGGGATTCCCGCGGGGACGCGATTTTTGTTGAGTGCGACTGGGGCGGACAAGCGGAAGAGTTTTTATAAGGGGCTGATCAAGCTGGGGAAAGTGGAAGTCTACGATAAGGTGGATGCGAGTAAGGCGGGGTGGGAGCGGGAGGCGTCGGTTTTGGTGCAGGAGTGTGCGCGGGAAGTGGGGTTACGGGTGCGGGGTGAGGCCTTGGAGTTATTGACGCTTTTTACTGGGGGGGATCGGCGAGTTATTGGGAATGAGTTGGAGAAACTGGACATTTATTTGGGGGCGGGAGAGCGGGAGGTTGGGGTGGAATTGGTGCGTCAGTTGGTGCCGCTTTCGCGGGCGGGGATTGTTTTTGAGTTGGGCAACGCGTTGGCGGAGAGGAATTTGACGAGATCATTGGGATTATTGGATCAGTTATTGTTTCAGGGAGAGAGTGCGATTGGGATTTTGCTGGTGGCGATCATTCCCACGGTGCGGAACCTCTTGATGGCGAAGGATTTGGTGATGAGGCATCGGTTATCGAGACCGATGCAGGCATTTGATTTTGGGCGGACTTTGGAGCGGCTGGGTGAGGAAGCGACCGCTCATTTGCCGAGGAAAAAGGATGGGACCTTGAATACTTATGCTTTGGGGATCGCGGCCATGCATGTGCAGCGCTATGAGATCGGGGAATTGCGGGAGGCGATGGATGCGTGTTTGTCGGCGAACTTGCAGTTGGTGAGTTCGGGTGGTGAAGCCGAAGTGGTGCTTAGTCAGTTACTTGTGCGGTTGATTGCGCCTTGATCTTGGGGCGCGGTCGGGGATTTTCTCTTAGGGAATTCCTTTGGATGGGGTGGGTGGAGAATTATTTTTAAAAAGTTCTTGATTCCTTTTCAGGACGTGGCAATCTGATTGCGTATTTACAAGATTGTTCTGGGGGGAACATCAGCCCTTCGCAGCCATTCGGTTGCGGGGGGCTGAATTTTTTTGGGGTGAAGAGGTGGATGGGTGGAGGACGGTTGATGGCTGTGGACAGAGGGGGAGAATTTCATGGATTCTGGTTTTTTGTGAAGGTTGTGGCGACTTTGACGACTTTGGCGTGGACTGGGAAAAAACTCTGGATCGGTGGTAAAAGGCATTGGACTGGCAGGGAGATTCCCCATTAAAAGGGGGGATCATTTTTGGTTGACCTTGGAGGTTGAGTGGAAAATGGATAGGGGTAGAAACGCTTTAAATTTAGACGCTAATTTTATGGAAAATGATTTAACTAATCCGCTGGAATTGACTATGGGGCAAAAGCTTGCGGGTTCTTATGTGTTGAAGAGTCGTTTGAATGATGGAGGGCGTGGGGAGATTTGGTTGGCGGACGATGCGGTTTCGGGCAAGGCGGTTTCTTTGCATTTTATTCCGCAGGCGATTGTGGGGGATGGGGTGGTGATGAAGCGGATTCGGCAGGAAGTGAAGCGGACGCAGCAGTTGATTCATCCGAACATTCTTCGGGTCTATGATTTGGTGGAGGAGAAGGGATGGGCGGCGGTATCGATGGAAGCGTTTGATGGGGAGACGCTGGCGACGCGGTTGGTGGCGGGTGGTGGGGCGGGGATTTCGATGGGGTCGATTCAGGGATGGATGCCGGCGCTGTGTCAGACTTTGGATGATGCGCATGGGATTCGTTTTTTTCACCGGGCGCTTTCGCCTGAGAACGTGATTTTTCCGAAGAGGGGTGGGGTATTGCTGAAGAATTTTGGGATTGGGCGGGCGATTGAGGATGCGGTGGCGGCGGCGGAGAATCGACCAGATGACCGACTGGGGGCGAGGAGTCCTGAGGAAGTTGTGGGAGGAGTGGCGAGTCGGGTGAATGACATTTATGGGGTGGGAGCGTTACTTTTTGAGGCATTGAGTGGGCGGTTGCCGTTGGTGGGGGAGAATTTGGTGGAGGCGGTGGGGAAAGTGGTACCTGATCGGGTGGGTATGTGGCGGGGGCAAGGGTTGGGAGTGGTGCCGGAGAGTTGGGAGAAGATGATTGCGAGTTGTTTGGAGAAGAATCCTGGGGCGCGGCCAGAGCGTGCGGGGGAGATTGCGGCGGGGTTAACTGGGGCGGTGGAGGAGCCTGCGGTGGCGGTGGTGGCGGTGAAGGCAGAACCTGTGGCGGTGGTGGAAGCGCCGGTGGTGGTGGAAGCGCCGGTAGTGGTGGTGAAGGCGGAACCTGTGGCGGTGGTGGAA
>JBAWZW010000255.1:0-3926 GCA_037142835.1 Verrucomicrobiota bacterium | reverse complement strand
GTGGAGGAAGGGGAAGGAAAAGAGAAGGTGCCGGACATTTTGGTGGGGACGCATGCGTTACTGTATGAGGGGGTGGGGTTTGAGAGATTGGGGTTAGCGGTGATTGATGAGCAGCATAAGTTTGGGGTAATGCAGAGGGCGCGATTGAAGGCGCAGGGGGTGACGCCGGATATTTTGGTGATGACGGCCACGCCGATTCCGCGGACATTGACGATGACCTTATACGGGGATTTGGATGTGAGCACCTTGGATGAGTTGCCGAAGAATCGGGGGAAGATTGTGACGGCGGCTCGTGATGTGGCGAAATTGCCTGAGGCGGTGAAATTTTTGCGGGAGCATTTGGAAGCTGGGAGGCAGGCATACATCGTGTATCCGCTGATTGATGAGTCGGAGAAAATGGAAGTGAAGGCGGCTGGGGTGGAGTTTAAGAAGTGGCAAGAGTTGTTGAAGCCGATGAGTTGTGGGCTATTGCATGGGCGGATTGGGCCTGAGGAGAAGGAGACGATTATGGAGGGATTTCGGTTAGGGACCACGCAGGTGTTGGTGGCGACCACGGTGATTGAGGTGGGGATTGATGTGCCGAATGCGAATTTGATGTTGATTGAGAATGCGGAGCGATTTGGGTTGGCGCAGTTGCATCAGTTGCGGGGCCGGGTAGGGCGAGGTGAGCACAAGAGTTACTGTATTTTGCTGCACTCGGGGAAAGTGACGGAAGAGGGGTTGGAGAAGTTGCGGATTTTGGAAGGAACGGGGGATGGGTTTAAGATTGCGGAGGCGGATTTGCGGAGGCGCGGGCCTGGGGATATTTTGGGGACGGCGCAGAGTGGGTTGGCGCCGTTGAAGTTAGGGGATTTGTTTACGGACGACGATTTGATGCGATTGGCGAGGAACGCGGCATTTTTGTTGTTTGAGCGGGACCCAAAATTGGAGGCAGTGGAGAATCTCAAGTATCGAAAGATTCTGGAGGAGGCGCAAAAGTTCATGCTTTCGCAGGTGAGCTAAGATGAGAAGGATCGGCTTTTTTTTGTTATTGGGGACCTTGGTGGGGCTGGGAATTTTTCGGTGGTATTGGGTGCGCGGGGGTGGGGAGAAGGGAGGGCTGGGGTATACGCCTGGCCGGGTCTTATTGAGCGGGGGGAAAACCTTGGAGACATTGAGTGCGATTGATGGGGAATACACGCGATTGGTGGGGGCGGTGGTGCCATCGGTGGTGAGTATTACCACCTCGAGAACGGCGCCGATCGGCGATCCGCTGGAGCGATTTTTGAGGCGTCGAGGATCGAGAGAGGAGCAGGCGTCGGGGTCTGGGGTGATTGTTTCGGAGGAGGGGCATATTTTGACGAATCACCATGTGGTGGTGGGGATGGAAAAGATTGAGGTGGAGTTAACGGATGGGCGGCGATTTCCTGCGGAGTTGATTGGGACGGATGTGGGGACGGATATGGCGGTGGTGCGGATTCGGGCGAAGGGGTTGGTGGCGTTAGCGTTTGGGGATAGTGATGCGGTGAAAGTGGGGCAGATGGTTTGGGCGGTGGGGAATCCGTTTGGGTTGCAAGAGACAGTGACGCAGGGGATTATCAGTGCGAAGGGGAGGCGAGCGATGGCGGATAGTGGGGTGGAGTTTTTGCAAACGGATGCGGCGGTGAATCAGGGGAATTCTGGGGGGCCGTTATTGAATGTGCGGGGGGAGATTATTGGGATTAACAGCGCGATTTTTTCGACCTCGAAAGAGGGGGCGTGGTTGGGGATTAGCTTTGCGATTCCGTCGAATGTGGCGAGGCGGGCGTTGGAGAGTGTGTTGAGGACGGGTCGAATTGTCCGGGGATATTTGGGGGTGCAGATGATGGGGATGACGGCGGAGATGGGGGTTGCGTTGGGGTTGCCAGATGGTCGGGGGGTATTGGTGGTGGAGGTTTTGGGGGGATCACCGGCGGTGGTGGCGGGGTTACGAGCTGGGGATGTGATTCGGCGTTTTAACGGGGAAGCGGTGGGGGATATTTATGGGTTACGGGAGCGGTTGGCGCGGGTGGAGATTGGGAGCAAGGTGGAGCTGGGGATTTGGCGGGAGGGTGTGGAGAAGCGGATGCTGGTGGAGGTCTGGGAGGCGCCGGTGGAGAGGAAGTGAAGGGGAAGATTTAGAGGGGATCGAACTGGACGGAAGGGAGGTGATTGGTGGGGACGAGGCCACGGATGAATTCTTCGATGAAGGCGGAGGTTTCGGCTTCGGACCGGCCATTGGGCTTGAGATTTTCGGTGATGGTGGCGGCGACCGTGAGGTAGGCCCAGCGTTGATTATAGCCGAGGAAAAGGCGGTCGCGTTTGTCGATGAGCCAGCGATTGAAGTGGGAAGCGGTCATATCGGTTTGGCCGACGAACCAGTAATAATTGAGATTGGTGAGGGGGATTTGGCGGCCATCGGTGGTTTGGACATTTTTGATGACCGTGAGTTTTTTGGTGGGGAGACGACCGCGATTGGGGATAGAAAGGGTGACGGAAGGGGAGTCGGCGAGAGACCAGCCTTGGGCGACGAGACAGCGTTCGGGGCGATGGATGCTGGTGTTCATGTCGTGGCCGGAGAGGACGATGGTGACGAAGAGTTGATCGCCGGAGTGGTTGGTGTAGGACTTGCGGGCGAACTCGGTGCCGGGGCCGAGGATGGTGACTTCGTTGTCGCCGATTTTCTCATCGACGCCTGTCCAGTCGCCGACGGTGGTGGGGAGTTCGAGGACAATGCCGAGGGGTTGGAAGAAGTATTTGGGCAGGAAAAAGACCGCGGACATTCCGAGTAAAACGACGAGGAGAACGAGGAGGCGTTTAGTAGTCATAGGAGATGGGATCGGCAGTTTTTTTGCCTTTGGCGGGGCGTTCGGGGGCGGCGGCTTGATCGAGGATTTTTTTCCAATCGGTGTTGAGGAGTTTGGAGAAACCGATCATGGCACCGACGGCGAAGGGGAAGAAAATGAAGCCTGAATAATCATGATAAAGGCCACCGGCGATTTTTTCGTCGATGAAGCGGGCGACGACGACCACGCTGAAGACGCGGCCGATATTTCCGATGAGGGCGAAGACGACCGAGCCGGCAAAGATCGTCCATTGCTTCCAGGTTTCGGCGACATTGAAATGGACGTAGAGGGCGCTGAGGGTGATCATGGCCATGAGGGAGCGGATGCCGCTGCAGCCTTCGGCGATATCGAAGTTGAAGCTTCCATCGACGGCGCGGAGGGTGGTGCCGACGGTTTGGATGTGAACGCCGATGAGTGAGGAGAGGAATTTGACGGAAGCGGAGACGAGTAATTGGAGGCCGACCGTGCCTTGGACGAGGCCCCCGACGGGGACCATGAAGAGCATAAAGAGGCAGGGGAAAATGAAGATGCGGGCGACGGATGTGCCCCAGAGAAAGAAGGCGGCACCGAAGACGATCACGGGGAAGGCGACCACGGCGGTGCGGGCATCGATCATCCGGACAGCGGCGACGAAGAGGCCGACGCCGGCGAGGAGGAAGAGGAGGCCGAGGTTGCTGGGTTGTTTGGGGGCGGCGCGGAGGGCCTCGCGATGATACCAGAGGAGGAAGGCGGTGATGGGGAGGATGAGCCAGGAGTGTTCCTGATTATTTTCGGAGTTCCAGGCGCGGCTGGCCCAGAGGGCGGTGGTTTCGAGGCCATTTCTGAAGGCGTAATAGAAGCCGAAGAAATAGACCATCGTGGCGGCGGAGGCGAGGAGGAGGAGGGATTCGAGGGGGTGAGTGGTCACCCAGCGGGCGAGGAGGCGGAGGGACTGGGAGAGAGTGAGGGGTGGGGGTAATTCTTCGGTGGAAGGTTTAGCTTGAGGAGTCATAGCGAGTGGAAAAGAGTAGGAAGACTTGAGCAGTTTGCAAACCAGAGAAGCAAGGAGAACGCCTTGATCGTTTTGAGAAACATTGGCGAGGT
>JBAWZW010000254.1:0-3959 GCA_037142835.1 Verrucomicrobiota bacterium | reverse complement strand
CGCAATGGGTTCGCGTCAAGCTCGCCAAGGTTAGGAGTAGGGCGGTTCTTCGAGGCCGTTGACCAAGCACTCCACGTTCCACCTTCAAGTGTTCGCCACCAAAGTGGATCAACAGGCCGAGCTCTAAGGAACCGCTGATTGCATCGGGGTCCGTGCCTGCGCGTGAATTTCAAGTCCCCATGATGGCGCAGAAACCATGGTGATTTTTCCAGGAGGCGGATTTGAGGGTCCAAACTGGGTCGAATCTTCTGATGCCGATTCAATCAGCGGTTCCCGAAAGGCTCATTGGCTCAATGGCTCAATGGCTCATTGGCTCATTGGCTCAGTAGCGCGGAATTGAAAAATCGACCTCTGCCGACCACGCGTCGATTCCTCCCAGGATATTCGTCACCTCGGAAAATCCCGCATGCAAGAGGAACTCTGTTGCCTGCGCGGAGCGATAACCATGGTGGCAAATGATCAGCAACGCCTCCGTCGGATCGGAGAGCTTTTCCATGGCAATCTTTGGCCACTGAGAAAGTGGAAGCAATTCTGCACCAATTACTTGCGAAAAAACAAATTCCGAAACCTCCCGAACATCAATCAACCGAGGGGGATTTATTCCAGAAAGCCTCGCCGCGGCTTGAACAACGGAAATCTCTGGGATCGACATCTCAAGCCAGCTTAGTTGGTCACGGTGACAGGAGTCCCGAGGGCAACATTATTGAAGAAAATTTCCGCCATTCGACCAGGCATTCGAATGCACCCGTGCGAGGCAGGGTAGCCGGGGAGAAATCCTTCATGCATTCCCGTGCCCCCCACAAAACGCATGAAGTAAGGCATCCGTGCGCCATCATACAACGCCCCCTTCGGCAGGGGATCCTTATCTCGGTCGACTTCCTTCTGGATGATCTTTCCTCCACGATCCACGTAATCGCCGAACCGCGAGGAAACGTGATCCTTATCTTTTTGAAGGACCTTAAAGGTGCCAATGTTCGTGCCAAACCCCTCACGGCCTGAAGAAATTGTCGAGAGCCCCACCAATTCCCCGCCTTTGTAAAAGTAAGCCCGTTGCTCACTAAGGTTTATCCGTATTGAAGGCGCCCCCGTCGCTTGATCGCCGTCCCAGTAGGACACATTATCGAGATTGCTCTGCGATGATCGATCATGCGGACTGTGGAATCCCCCCAAGTAGACGGTATCAGGCGCAAACCGAGGGTCGCGCGGAGCACAAGCGGTGAGGCCCACTAGGGCAAACAAACCAAGAATAGAGAAAGCGAAGACGGGAATTTTCAAACGCTCGCATCCTAGCAAGACCCTGCTCCTCGTCAAGATTTGGTCCAAGACAATCTCCAAAGACCCCTGATCCTCTCCCACTTTTAGTTTTTTGCTAAAAAAAACTTAAGAGTTTTACCTTTTTTGGATAGTCTGCATTCTTGAGCTTGTTCGTTAAATTCTTTGCCTGGGCAAAGGACATCCAACTCATCCAACAATAAACTAAAAACATGACCATCAAATCCATTACAACGGGACTCCTCTTCGTCGCTGCTGCCAGCGTCGCTCAAGCGGCCGCCCCTGCCCTCGTTCCTGTCGGCAACCCTGGCAATTCCGCCGACGCTACCAGTTACGGCGCCGTCGCTTACCCCTACAAGATCGGAAAATTCGAAGTGCTAAATTCCGAATATTGCGAATTCCTCAACGGTGCCGCCAAGACCGATGCCTATGAACTCTACGACGAACGTCTCGACGGCGAGTACGGTGGCATTTCCCGGAGCGGCTCACCAGGAAGCTACACCTACACCGTGAAGGACGGCTGGGGCAAAAAGCCTATCGGCTACGTCACCTTCCTCTCTTGCGTTCGCTTCGCTAACTGGCTTTCCAATGGCGGTGGCAAAGGCGATACCGAGACCGGTGTCTACACGATCAAAAACAACGTCGTCAAAGCCCCTGACCACGCCGCTTTAGCCAAAGGAACGGACGTCAAGTATGTCATTGCCAGCGAAAACGAATGGTATAAAGCCGCTTACTACGATCCAAATAAGTCCGGTGGTGCAGGTTACTGGCCCTATGCGATCAAGGGTGGAAGCGCCCCTGATTCCGCTTTGAACACCGGTGGACCAGCCGACGCAGGCTCATTCGCTAGCGCCGCCAGTCCTTACGGCACTTTCGACCAAAACGGCAACGCTTGGGAGTACAACGAGACGATCGTTGGCGACAAAGTCGGTCTCCGGGGTGGTTCTTGGTATCAGAACGATAACGACGGCTACCTTCAATCCGGCACTCGCTACGAAGTTTACGGTGCGAAATGGCCTCACTACGGCTTCCGCATCGTCGCTCTCGGCGGCGATTCGAAATAGCTTCCACTAACCAATTCGTCGGAAAGAAATAATCGACCGCCTGATTGGTCAATCAAAAATCCGTCAAGTTGCTGGGTTGGTCCTGAGCGCTAACCGCTCAGTCAGCCCAGCATCTTGACTTTTTTATTTCACTCAAAGCCAACCGCTCACCGCCATTCATTTAAGTTTACTATGAAATTTCTCCGTACTTTCACCCCTCTAGCCCTCTCTTTCTTCGCAGGAATCGCTCTCCTCACCGCTCCCGCCGAAGGAAAAACCATTTACGTCAGTCAATCTGCGGGTAACGATGCCAACAATGGCACCGACGCCGCCACCCCATGGAAAACCCTCACGAAAGCCTCTGGCGATTATCAGCCCGGCGATAGTATCCTCCTCAAAAAGGGCGACACTTGGAATGAGGAACTCGCGCCCAAAGGCAACGGCACCCCAGAGAAGCCCATTCTCATCAGCGCTTACGGCGAGGGGAAAAAGCCCCTCATTGATCGCGAGGACTTTAGGCAAGATCGGAGCGGCATCCGCCTCGACAACCAAGGCGGCTACAAGATTCTCGGCATCGAATTCAGCCACTGCATGACCGGCATTTACGCCGAATACGTCAAAGGCTCGCCGACTCACAAATACCTCTGGATTGAGGACTGCTATTTTCACGACTCCATGCTTTACCAGCACTACGAGAACTACCCCAAGAGCAAGATCGGCCTCGGCGTCTGCCTCTTCTCTTTCGAGTTGGACAAAAAGGTCGTCCTCCAAGACATCATGGTGAAAAACTGCGTTTTCCGTCGCCTCGCCTCGGGTTTCTGGACAAACAGCCCCGATAACTTTAACAAAAACGCCTCTTTCGTTTACAACTTCGCCAACCTCAACTTCGACAATTGTCTGTTTGAGGAAGGCTACCAATGGCAACTCGGTATCCGGGGCGTCGATAAAGGTTCCGTCAAAAACTGCGTCACTCACGACATCGGCCGCGGCTTCCGCTCCTTCAACGGCGTGGCTGGCTCGATGTTCTTTCGCACCAAAGACTGGGTCATCGAAGACAGCGAATTCGGATTCATTGACGTCGGCCAAGGGAGTGGCGACGGCGAGGCCTTCGACTTCGAAGGCAACTGCGAAAACATGATCGTCCGCAACTGCCTCTTCCACGACACCGATGGCCCTTGCTTCCTCATCTGCTGTTACGCCTCAGACGGCAACCCCAGCCACGGATTGGTCATGGAAAACTGCGTGCTCAACGGGAAAGCCAAGCGTCCACCAAAAGGCACGGGAAAAGTGGAAATTCTCAACACCACGGATCACAACGAATCCACTTGGAAAAATACCCGCTTTTACCTCTCGCCAGGCGAGGGACTAATGCGCGTTGCCGACCCAGAAAAGGATAAACATTCCACCTTCATCAACTGCTTTATCAAAGACCTCACCGCGGCCTGCAAATCGCCTAAGCTCGTCGCCAAGGAAACCGCCGTTCCAGCCAGCGCCACCGAAGGGCAATCATTCCTCCTCGACTTCGGTCGCCCGGTGGCGGTCAATGAATTCAAACTCAAGGAGGATCCTGCCTCGGGGATTTCCCGCTACGTCATCGAATACTGGGACGACAAAAAAGCGGGCTGGGCCGGTTGCTTCAACGGT
>JBAWZW010000253.1:0-3964 GCA_037142835.1 Verrucomicrobiota bacterium | reverse complement strand
GGAGAGGGGCTGGGGGAGCTTCGGGGAGAGGTTCTTTGCGTCGTTCCGCGGATGCGGTGGAGGGAAGCCACGTGAGGGTGGAGGTGAGGAAAATGAAGCAGAGCCGGAGGAGCGGATTGGAGATCATTTTAAGGGAGAAGAGGGAGAGGGGGCAGATTTTTGGAGGAATATAGGGGATGAGGATGGATTATCTGTTTGCGAGAGGGGTGGAGGATCACTAATAAACAGACATTTGAAAAGTATGATGAGACTTCAATTTCTTGGTAGTTTCGTGGCATTTTGGCTGATCAGCCTGAGTGTGATGGCGCCGCGAGCCCAGGCTCAGATTTGGGGTTCGCGGGCGGTGAACGCGGTGATGCGACCGGCTGGGGAGTTGCTGAATCGGCAGGATCCGCTCCGCGTGAATCAAGCGATGGAGGGGTTGATTACTCCTGCGAATTCGTCGGTGGTGATTTCTTTGGGTCGGCAGAGGCTTTATCTGATGATGGGCGACGAGGTTTATTTGGATGCGCCGATTTCTTCGGGGAAAGCGGGGCATGCGACACCGAAGGGGAGATTTGCGGTGATGGAAAAGGATTTGAACCATCGATCGAGTATTTACGGGAATTTCGTGGATGGGAGTGGTCGGGTGGTGCGGGCTGGGGTGAGTACGCGGAGCGACGTGGCGCCGAGTGGAACGCGGTATCAGGGGGCCCCGATGAAATATTTCTGTCGATTGACGAGTAGCGGGGTGGGGTTTCATGTGGGGATTTTGCCGGGGTATCCGGCGTCGCATGGATGTATTCGTCTGCCTGAGGATGCGGCGGCGTTGATTTATGCGAAGATGGCGGTGGGAACGAAAGTGGTGATTACGGATTAGGTCGGGGGGTGGAGGAGGAGAGAGCGTCGGAGGAGATCGAGGGCGGCTTGGGCGGCGAGGATTTTCACGGATTCGCGGTCGGTGTGGAAGGTGTGGCGTTCGACGACCGTGGGAAGATGGGGGGAGGCGAGGGCGATGAAGACGGTTCCGAGAGGATCGGCGGGGGTGCCTCCCGTGGGGCCGGCAAAGCCGGTGGTGGCGAGGGCGTGATCGGTGGAGGCGAGGTGGCGAGCGGCTTCGGCCATGGCGGTGGCGACGGGGGCGCTGACCGGCCCAGCGGATTCGAGGAGTTCGGTGGGAATGCCGAGGGTGTGATGTTTGGCTTGGTTGGAGTAGGTGACAAAGCTTTGGGTGAAAGCGGCGGAAGCGCCTGGGGGATTGGTGAGGCGATGGGCGAGGAGGCCACCGGTGCAGGATTCGGCGGTGCTGAGGGTTTGGCGAGTGGCGATGAGTTGATTGATCACGACCATTTCGAGGGAGAGATTTTCTTTGGAAACGAGGTGTGAACCGAGGCGAGAAGTGATGATTGGGGTGGCGGACTGGAGGGTGGCAGTGGGGCCGATGAGACGAAGATCGACTTCACCTAGGCGGGCGCAGTAGCCGACTTCGATGCCGAGGTTGAGGAGGGATTCACCGAGGAGGGCTTCGATGGCGGATTCGCCGAGGCCGGTGGTGCGGTAAGTGAGCATGGCGTTCGTGGGGGGGGATGGGAGGAGGGAGATGAGGATGGGCAAGGCGCGTTGGGTGAACATGGGGTGGAGTTCGCGTGGCGGGCCTGGGAGGAGGAAGAGGTGGGGGGAAAGGGAGGAGTCGGGGCGACGGATTGGGGGAAAGTAGAGACCTGGGGCGGTGCCGTGATCATTCTGGAGAACCGTGGCGGCGAGGGGTCTTTGGGCTTGGCGTTGGATGCGGGAGGTGGGGGTGATGCCACGGCGGGCGAAATAGGCTTCGATGGTCGCGAGGATGAGGGGATCGAGGATGAGATCGAGGCCGAGATAAGCGGCGACGAGGTCGCGGGTGAGGTCATCGGTAGTGGGGCCGAGGCCACCGGTGATGAGAACGACATCTGAGCGAGCGGCAGCGTCGTGGAGGGCGGAGGTGATGGCTGGGCCGTCTGGGACCGTCACTTGGCGATCGATGCGGAGGCCGATGGGGAGGAGGGAATCGGCGAGGAATTTGAGGTGGGTATTGAGGACCTGACCGAGGAGTATTTCGGAACCGGTGTTGATGACTTCGACGCGCATGAGATGGGTGAAGTGGGAGTGTTTAAAGAGTTAAGTGCGATCGACTTGGACGTCTTGGAGGTCGCCTGGTTGGCAGGTGATGGAGAGGGAGATGGGGCGACAGCAGACGGCGCAGTCTTCGATACTGGAGTAGTCGCCTTGGGAGGTATCGACCGTTGTAGGAAAGAGTTCACCGCACCAAGGGCAGGGGATATCAGTTTCGATTAAAAACGTCATTGGCGGGTGGCGAGGATTGGTGGGTGAGGGGTTGAGGGATTAGAGATGGAGAGGGAGTCGTGGGGCATCGCTCCAGAGATCTTCGAGGCAATAGATGGGGCGTTTATCTTGGTGGAAGATGTGGACGACGACGTCGGAATAATCGGCGATGATCCACTGGCTAGTGGGGTAGCCATCGACGGCGGTGGGGGTGACATCGTGATCGACCTTGAGGCGTTCGTGGAGTTCGGCGGCGATGGCTTTGAGATGGGGCTCGGAGTTCCCGGAGCAGATGACAAAGAAGTCGGTGAAAGTGGAGATGCCGCGGAGGTCGAGGGCGATGATATCCTCGGCTTTTTTTTCGGAAGCGTAGAGGGCGCAGAGGTTGGCGAGTTGATCGGAGCTAATCGGTCGAGTTTTGATAGAGTTGGTGTTGGTGGATGAGATTACGGACATACTCTGGAAGGAGATAACGGATTGAGGCGCCATGTGCAACCCGCGTGCGGATATCGGTGGCGGAGATATCGATTTGGCGATGGATTTGGGGGAAGGCGTGGGTTGGGGGCAAGGGATAATGGGAGCGGGTGAAGACGACGAACTGGACGAGCTGGAGGAGCTCATCGATTTTTCTCCAAGTGGAGAGGAGGGGGAGATGATCTTCGCCGATGAAGTAGAAGAGGCGGGCGTGGGGGAATTGTTGTTGGTAGCGGATGGCGGTATCGAAGGCGAAGTTGGGGCCCGGCGAATGGAGTTCGTGGGGATCGAGAGTGAAGAGGGGTTCGTCGGCGAGAGCGGCGAGGAGCATGGCCTCGCGGAGGTGGGGGGGGGCGGAGGTGTGGTGGAGTTTATGGGGGGAGAGTCGAGCGGGGATAAAGAAGACGCGATCGAGGGAGAGCTGTTCGGCGGCGTGGCGTGCGAGGATGAGGTGGCCGTGGTGAACGGGATCGAAAGTGCCACCATAGAGAGCGAGATTCATGAGGGGAAAGAGTGGGGTGAAGTGGGGTGTGGAGGCAAAAGAAGAGTGAAAAAACTTTGGTACGGGGGCGAGTCAGTCATTTAAGTAGGGGCCTCGGAATTTTCGGGAGAGGATGAGTGAACCTGTGGTGAGGAGGGTGGCGGTTGGTACGGGGCAATCGGGAGAGATTTTTTATAAGACAAAGACAACGAGTCGATGAAATAGGGGGGTGGAGAGATTAGCGAAGAAGGGGGGGTGAAGGAGTTCCCACTTTACCTCGGGTGATAAAACTGAAAATGGAGGTGATGATTGTTGATCTCTGCGGAACTGTGACTCGATTTCGGGTGGTGCTGAGGATGTTTTTGCGGGGGGGGCGGAGGAGTGCTGGGGTTGGATTGGCGATTCTTTTAGGGCTTTTGGGTGGGGAAAACAGTTGGGGATTGGAGGGGGATGAGAGGGATATTTGTCGACTATTGGGTGGGCGATCGGATCGGGAATTTGTGGGGCGACCGGGGAATTTGTATGCGGTGGTGGGGGCGAAGGCGCGGTTGATTTATATGGCGGATGACTTGAGCGTGCGGAGTAGTTTATGGGGTGGGAAAGTGGTGGAATGGCGGCCAGACTATGTGCAGTTGGAGGTTGGGGAGTTC
Source organism: Verrucomicrobiota bacterium (assembly GCA_037142835.1). Lineage (GTDB taxonomy): Bacteria > Verrucomicrobiota > Verrucomicrobiia > Chthoniobacterales > Chthoniobacteraceae > Chthoniobacter. The sequence continues at coordinate 61 of JBAWZW010000253.1, read as the reverse complement.
GTTGGGGTGGAGGGGCGTCGGGTGGTTGGGGTGGCGGGGGAAAAGTTTTGTTGGATGGGAC
>JBAWZW010000252.1:0-3980 GCA_037142835.1 Verrucomicrobiota bacterium | reverse complement strand
TAAGAACCAGTCTGATCAGGAACCTTGACCGGCTCGATATGCCAGTCAAAAAAAAGCACCAACCGCACCGCCCCATGCACAGGTTTCACCGGTAATTCTCCAAACCAAGAGGGCTTCGCACCAACCAATTTCTCGACATTGACCTGATCCACATCTTGAAGGGCCCAAAGTTGGGTATTGTCACTCCACGAAGCCACCGTGGGCGTCCGCACTGGTAGATCCCCCCCCGAGACCCCCCATGGCTTTCTTAATGCCCCCGTGTCGTCGGCCACCATCTGATTCAAGACGTAAGCAGGCGAGTTCGGCGATCGCCGCCCACGCTCATACGCTGGATTGCTCAGCATCTTCGCCTGCTGAATCGTCCCCGTCGGCTCCGCCGCCCCAATGTATTTCCAAAGATGGAACCCCAGCGTTTCCGAGAGCTCTTGAGAGTAATTAGGCCCCTGGCCAACCGAAAGCGGCCCCGGTAAACTCATCTCGTTATCGCCACCATAGGCGAGAATCCCCGCAGCCACTTGCTTCAAATTGCCCGTGGCGGTGGTCCGATAGGAATTCAACCGCGCAGTTTGAAAAGAAGGAAAGAGTAACCCCGCTAAGATCGCGATGATCGCGATGACCACGAGCAATTCAATCAGCGTGAACGCCTTGCTTAGAGGCCTCGATCGTGTCGGAACGAACAACATGAATAATAAATTGCACAACCACGACTCAGCGTCACGCAGTTCTTTGAAAAAGGACGAGAATCCTCCCCATTCCCATCCGCTCCCTCCACTTCGCCCAAGGCGGTCGTCACTTCTGCTTTGGTGCCACGGCCGCCTTCTCCCATGACTCTTTTAAAGACGCAGGATCATAAGCCTCCGCAACCACTTTTTCTCCATCCATCACCCGAACGCCGTATCCCACAAATTTTGTCCCAGACGCGGGGACACGCTTGCCGGCAGCCGGTCTAGCCTCGTTAAACACGGCGGTCGCCGCAGTGGTTTCAATCAACTCCGTGGCTCGGGACTTCACCGTGGCAGACCGTTCGCCAGAATCCATCACCAGAATGTCACCCGTAGCCGCATCCCTCCCAAAAAGCCGGTATTTCACGATCACCGTTTGCGTTTCCGTGGAGTTATTCGCAAGATGCACCGCCAAAGATCGTTTCACGGTCTTCTTACCCACCTCACTCAGGGTCTTAGACACCTGATCCACCCGAAGTCCAATGGAACTGACCTCAGCCTGCGCTACCGAACCGATAACCAGAAAAAATAAACTGAATTTCAAAAAAGTTTTGATCTTAAACATAAGTGATCCCCAAAACTTCCAACCATCCCCCCATTTCGCAAGCAAATAACCGCTCTCCCTCAAGAATTTTGGAACGATCCTTGCTTAAGACTAAGACCATGAATAAACCGAAAATTTTGATTGTCGATGACGACGCGCGCCTCTCCACCCTCATGGCCACAATTCTTGAACGGGCAGGGTACGAGACTCGACAGGAAAATCGCTCTTTTGCTGCCTTATCCACCGCCCAAAAATTTCAGCCAGATTTGATCCTTCTTGATCTCAATATGCCAGGCAAAGACGGCGGCACGGTCGCGGCGGAAATCAGAATGGAAAAGCCCCTCTCTCAAACCCCCATCATTTTTGTAACCTCTCTCATCGGCAAATCAGAGGCAGGGATTTGCGGAGGTGACCGCTTCCTCTCCAAACCCATCGAACCCGCCGTTCTCCTCGCTGCCGTAAAACAAACCGTTGCAATGGTCGCCGCCTAAGCAAAGCCCCAGACATAAGGTGTGATCACCGACCAGATATTGACGGGAGCGAAAATTCTCCTCGTTGACGATAATGTGGCCATGCTCTGCCTGCTCGAGAATGTCCTCAACCGTTTGCGCTTCAAAAACATTCAGAAACTCAATGACTCCACCCGCATTCTAGCCGAGTTCCAATCCTTCGCACCCGACCTCGTGATCACCGATGTCGAAATGCCCGGACTGAACGGAATTCAATTGGTCGAATTACTCCGAAGCCAACAGGCGCCCAACGATTGCCTGCCCATTCTCGTGCTCACGGGTTCTGAAAGTCCTCAGCAAAAGCGCCAGGCTCTCGTGGCCGGGGCCACCGATATCATGCTCAAGCCTTTCGACTCCGCAGAAATTCAAATGCGCATTCGTAATCTCCTCCGCGCTCGCTTCCAACATTTCCAAATCGAAGCCCAGACCCGCAACCTCGAAGCCACCGTCGAAAAAAGGACGGAGGAACTCCAACGCGCCCTGCTCGAACTGAAAAGTAGCCAGCAACAGGTCATTCAACAGGAAAGGTTTCGCGCGTTTGGAGAAATGGCAGGCGGGGTGGTTCACGACTTCAATAACGCGCTCATGTCGGTCATCGGCTACAGCGAGCTCCTCCTCCAAGACGATGACCTGCTCAACGACTCCCAAACCGTCCGCAATTACCTCGGAATGATGAATACCGCCGGCCGAGATGCTTCCCATGTCGTCTCCAGGCTCCGTGACTTTTATCGCCCACGCGAAGAAGCCGACGCCTTCACCGCCATCAACATCAACGAGATCTTAGAACAAGTCGTCCCCCTTACCCAACCCAAGTGGCACGGGCAGGCCCTCGAAACCGGCCGAACCATTCGGCTCATCTTGGAACTGGAAAAGGTCCCCCTGATTCTCGGAAATGGTGCCGAACTTCGAGAAATTTTCGTCAACTTGATTTTCAATGCCGTCGACGCCATGCCCGACGGTGGAGTCATCACCCTCAAAAGCTCCGCCGAAGACGACGGTGTCAAAGTCAGCATCGAAGATACAGGAGAAGGCATGACCGAAGAAGTCGTCAATCGCTGTCTCGAACCCTTCTTTTCCACCAAAGCAGGCCACGGAACAGGACTCGGTTTGTCAATGGTTTTTGGGATCATCCGGCGCCACTCCGGCGTCCTCAATATCCACAGCGTCCTCGGGTCAGGGACTCGCTTCTCCTTCACTCTCCCCCCCCACCTCGAACTCGCCAATCCCACCGTCGCTCCCACATTAAAAACCGCCGACTCTTGGCGCGTGCTCATCGTGGACGACGAACCCGCAGTTCGCGATGTCCTCACCCGCTACTTACTCAATGACGGACACCAACCCAGTAGCGCCGCCAATGGTGAAGAAGCACTCAATCGGGTCCGGGAAGAGATATTTGACTTCATCATTGTGGATTTAGGCATGCCTGGAATGAGCGGACTCGAGCTCGCCGAGACCCTCAAAATGCTTGGGCAAAAGCTCTGGGTTATCCTCATCACTGGCTTCTCCCTCAGTAGTGATCAACCGACCACCGCGGTAGACTATCTCCTTAAGAAGCCTCTGCTCCCAGAAGACTTACGCAAAGCGATGATCGATTGTGCCCAAAAGAAAAATCCCCAAGTGATCGCCGACCCGACGCCGACATCGCTCGCGGTGTAATTCCTCCCAGAAACCCAATCAGCCCAACGGCTTGATCGTCAAAATCTCCACCTCCTCCTTCCCGAGAAAGCAGATTGGCGAATTTTCGTGCTGTTCATTCACCACAGCTTGAGGAGGATAAAAGGGGCACCGAAGATCACTCCCTGGCGCCTTTAACCGTATGCACATTCCATGAAGTCAACCGCCTCCGACTTTAACCCGCTTTACCACGATTGGCCATTCATCGATGCCCTCCCCATGATGATTTGGGTCCTCGATGGCCACGGATCGCGAACCTCTCCCAATCAAGCGGCCCGAAAATTTTTTGGCATCCCCAACTCGTGCCCCACCGCCCAAGACTGGGCACAATCAGTCCACCCAGATGACCTCGATGCCTGTGTCAATACTCTGAAATCGGCCATCGCCGAAGATCAACCCATCGAGGTCCAATACCGAATCCGCCGAACCACCACAGAATACCAGCAGATCATTGAACGCGGAATTCGCCTCCCTGAAATCAATGGAAATCCAGACCGCTATTTATTGATCAGTGAAGATGTCACCCACCAA
>JBAWZW010000251.1:0-4008 GCA_037142835.1 Verrucomicrobiota bacterium | reverse complement strand
CCTCCAAACCAATCCCCACCCTCCCACTTGATCTTCCCCAAGAAAAACCCGTCCTCACAGAAATCCGCGTCTCACCCCAACTCCCCGAATTAAATAGCCCACTTCCTCTAGAAAAACCCCCCATCAGCAAAATGAGCGCCGACAGCATCACCAGAGCGGAAAAGGAAAGTCAGCGCCAAATGGAGCAGGCTCTCGCCACCCTCTCCGATTTAGCCCCCAAAGAAGGTCCCCACTCCTCCCGCCAACCTCTCCTCAAACTTCCTCCCGCCGGAAAACCAGGCGCCGAAGGCCTCGCCGGTACCGAAGGAATTCCCGGCCTCCAAACGGTCAACGATCTGCTCAGTAAGACAGGCTCACTTCCTACAGGCACCCGCGCAGGTATCCCAGGCGGAACCATTTATGAGCACGGCAGCGCCGAACTCCGAGAGTCCGCCGTCGCCCAACTCCAGAAACTCGGCGAACTCATCAAACGCCACCCCAATGCCACTTTCATTATCGAAGGCCACACCGACTCCACCGGCAAACCACAGGCCAACCAAATCCTCAGCGAAGATCGCGCGAACTCCGTCAAGGATTGGCTCATCGCTCACTTCAATATCGCCCCCGACCGCATCGACACCATCGGCCTCGGTAACTCCAAAATGATCGTCCAACCCCAGCCTTACGATCTCCACTCCCCCGAAGCTTTCGAACTCGAAATCGCTCGCCAACAACCCAATCGCCGCGTCGAAATCGTCATCAAAACCAACCGCCAATAACTTCCCCTCCCCCAAACACTTACTCACTCGCCATCCGCCGAACTCGCTCCGCCAGTATCCCCACCACTTGGTCAAAGGCTTGACCTTCCCCAAAATCCACCGCCTCCAACTCAGGCTCTCGCCGAAACCAAGTCACCTGTCGCTTCGCATATCGACGAGTCGACTGCTGAACGCTCGCCAGACAATCCCCTCGACCGATTTTTCCCGCCAGATAATCCCGAATCTCCCGAAACCCCAACGCCTGCGATGCCGTCGCCCCAATCTCGCCAACCGCCTCAACCTCCTCTATCACCCCAGCCCCAAACATTCGCTCTGTCCGCCGATCGATCCGCAGATTCAACTCCTCACGCCCACACGTAAGCAAGGCCCCTCGAAAATACCGCGAAGGTCCCGACCACTCCTCCCGAAAACTTGAAAATGGCCGCCCCGCAAGCAGACAAACCTCCAACGCCCGAATCACCCGACGAGGATTCTTTACATCAATCTGGGTAACCCCCACGGGATCCAACACTGCCAATTCGCGAACTATTTCTGCCAAAGGTCGCCCCTCCAAATCTGCCCGCAATCCAGCATTCGCTTCCGGCAAATCTGCGAGCCCTTTCCCCAGCGCTCGCAAATACAAGCCGCTCCCACCTGTCACGATCGGCACCAACCCTCGACCCCACACCTCCCCAATTTTCTCCCGCGCCACCCGTAAATATTGCCCAACGTCAAACACCCTCAGCAAAGGAACCTCCCCAACCAAATGATGCGCAACCCTCAACCGGAATTCCGCCGGTGCCTGTGCTGTCAATATCTTCAGCCCATCATACACCTGAAAGGCATCCGCTCCCACTATCTCCCCACCGCAAGCCTCCGCAAGCGCCACCGCTAGCTCCGATTTCCCCACCCCAGTTGGCCCAGCAATCACAAAATACGGCGAACTTACTGGATTCATAAAAAACTTCTACAGATCGAGACGCCACCGCCAGAATGTCCGTCCAGCGAAAATGCCAGCGGCTCACCGTCACCAGTAAGCCGCTGGCTCATTCGTATTCAACGGGAACTAGCCCCTTTAGCCTCTTTAGCCCCGGTAGTTCGGTTCGCGATCACTGACCTTCGCACCGCTCACCACCAACTTCCTCCCCATGAAAGACTTGTCGTGCAACTCGGTCACCGCTCGTCTCGCCTCGTCGACCGTCCCCATAGTCACAAATCCAAATCCCTTCGACCGATCTGTCTCTTTATGGCTGACCACTTCGGCATCCACCACTTTTCCCACTCCATTAAAAAGCTCCAGCAAATCATTCTCCGTCGCCTCATAACTCAGATTGCCAATGTAAAGCTTCGGCGATGTCACTTCAATCACCTCCGGCTTCCTCCCCCCACGGACTTCATTTCGAACCGCCGAATTCTTATACTCCGAATAAGAGGGACGCGCGCCTCCCGTATTCGGCTTCGCCACCGGCCGAAAAAAACGGAGAATTTTCTGCCAAAAGCTCAACGGAGCTGGAGGTCGTTGCGGTGGACGACTTTCCGTCCGCTCGCCAGATGTGCGACGTGGACTGCGTCCCGAGCGGCGACCCGCGCCCCCCCGAGAATCTTGAGATTTCATGTTAAATATTTTCTAATGGTAAACCGTCGTTGTGTCTGGGAATCGCACCCGAGGTGCACGACTCGCCGCTCGTCAATAAACTCTCCAAGCGAACCAAAGAGAGATCAACCAACCGCGACGAAAATTTCGCCAGAAAATGTCGAAGAGGCGTGATCAATTGTACCTCGACACTCCTCCCCAATACTGCGGGGAGTCTGATCGCCGCCGAATCCAGGGAGTCCTGTCAAGGAGTAGAAAAAAGGAGAAGTTTCTGCTCATCGATCGTGGAACTGTGGAGCAAAACTCTTGCGGATCGCACGAGAACCTCCTCAACATCTCCCTGACTAATAATTCAGATCCACACCCTGATCAAGCACAAACTCGCCTGTTACCAAAGTCCACCTACTTCGCCATTGACACATACAGACCACTGTCCCCCCAGCCAAAAAAGACGCTCCCTCGAGCGTCTTTTTGTTCAATGAATAAAAGCCAAAATGGATCAGCGCATCAACAGCACCGCCCGTGCACGCTTAATCTCTCGGGTAATCTTCCGATGAAAATGCGCAGGCATTCCCGTCATCCGCCGCGGAAGAATCTTCCCACTCTCGGTGACAAACTTTTTCAAGATATCAGGGTTTTTATAGTCGAGGGCATCAAGGGCGATATCCGTTCGACGCCGAAGCATCGAGCGATTGGCCTTCCGAAAGTTAGTCCGACGTTGAGGAGTTTTTGGTTGCATAAAATAGCGGGTCTTCGGATTACTTGGTTTCCCGATGAAGCGTGTGGCGCTTCAAATTTGGGTTGTATTTTTTCTTCTCCAGCCGCGTCGGGGTGTTCGGGCTCTTCTTGTTGCGCGTCGATATGTAACGCGAGACGGGTTTTCCTTCGGCTTTCGCCTCGGTGCATTCGATAATGATAAAGTCGCGGGCCATGAGTGTTATTCCTTCGGTTCTGAGACCGTTTCTTCTTCTTCTGTTTCTCCGGGCTCTTCGTCGGTCAAACCGAAGAGGGAGGTTACTGGGACACGGGCTCGGGAAACCTTGCCCAACTTTTCAACTGCTGACTGACATTCAACGGTCAATCGCGCAAAAGGCAACGCCTCGAGACGTGCATGCGGGATTGGTTTACCACTCACCTCACAGATCCCGTAAGTCCCAAGATCCAGACGGCGTAAGGCTTCCTCAATTTCATAAAGAGCATCTTGCTCCTGGGAAAGGAGACTCAAAGCAAAATCGCGGTCATACGCATCGCTCCCCGCATCCGCTTGATGCATTCCAAAAGCACTCGCCTCACTTCCCTCCGCCCGCGATCGCAAATTATCTTTAGCTACCCCAGCCATGGTGTCGAGCAAGTCATCCCGAAGGATCAGCAACTTCTCCTTTTGATTCTCCAAAAATGGCGTGAGCTTTGCCTTGACCACCACCGTGCGAACATGAACGTAAGGTGCCCCGACAACTTTTCGTTCCTCCGACTTCCCAGACTCAGGCTGACCTTTCAACTTCAATTTCAGCTTGACCTTTTTTCCACCACCCTTGGAACTCTTATTCTCAGTACTCGCCACCACCGCAGGTTCCACGGTTTCTACCACAATTGGCTTCTTTAAGGACTTCGTAACCTCCGCTGTCTTCACCGCTTTTGGCAGTTCCGCTGGCTTCACCACTTTGGTCGGCTTCGCTG
>JBAWZW010000250.1:0-4088 GCA_037142835.1 Verrucomicrobiota bacterium | reverse complement strand
GGCGCAGGCGTGGCATGGTGGGGGCGCCGATGGGAGAGTGGCGGGAGTTAGGCGCGGCCCATGTAGTCGCCCGTTTCGGTGGAGACTTTGATTTTTTCGCCTTCTTTGACGAAGAGGGGGACATTGATGACCTTGCCGGTTTCGAGGGTGGCGGGCTTTTGGACGTTATTGGCGCTATCGCCGCGGACGCCTTCGGCGGATTCGGTGACAGTGAGGATCACGGAGGAGGGGAGGGAGATGTTGGCGGCCTTGCCTTCCACGTAAAGGATTTCGCACTTTAAATTTTCGGTGAGGTAATCTTTGGACTCGCCGATGAAAGATTCGTCGAAGGTGACGGATTCGAAGGAAACGGGATCCATGAAATTGTAGCCGCCCTGATCTTTGTAAGAGAACTCGAGTTCTTTGCGTTCGACATCGACGGTGTCCATTTTGTCGGTGGAGCCGAAGCGGACATCGGCGCTTTTGCCGGTGCCGATGTAGCGGATGATTGCTTGGACGAAAGCGCGGAGGTTTCCTGGGGTACGGTGCATGACTTCGAGGACGATGGCGGGGTTACCATTGTAGCGAATGCACATGCCTTTGCGGAGATCGTTTGCGGAAGCCATTGGGAGATGAGGAGTTAGAGGTTGGGACGGATGCTAGTAAAAAGGTGGGTCGCGGTGAAGCGGAGCGGGAGTATTGAAGAAGTGAGGGGAAGAGGCAAGCGTCTTGATGAGGTGGGATGGGGTGGAAAAAACTGGGTGGTTAGGGGGGAGGGAGGGGTGCGGCGAGATCGTAGCAGAGGAGATGATCTTCGTCGCGGAGATAGAGGCGTCGGTGGGCGAGCACGGGAGCGGTCCAGCAGGGGTAGGAGAGGCTGGGGACTTGCCAGCGGTCGAGTTCTTGGATTTTTTGGGGGTTGGCATTGAAGAGGCCGAGCAAGCCGGCTTCTCCGAGGACGAGGAGTTTTTGATCGGCGAAGATGGCGGAGCCGCGGCCGAAAACTTTGGGAGGAGGTTCGTCGGGGGAGAGTTTACTATGGGAGCCGTTGGGCCAGTCTTCGGGTCGATCCCAGCGGACCTTTCCCGTGGCGAGTTCTACGCAAGTGAAGTGGGCATCTGGTTCGTTGCGACCGGTGAAGGCGTAGAGCATGCCTTGGTGGAGGACGGGGGTAGTCCAGTGGATTTCGAGTTGGAGGCCGCGCCAGACTTCTTCGACGGCGCGGCCATTGGGGAGGACGCGGAGGCAAACGGAGCCGGTTTTGTAGTAGGCGTTGGAGAGGAGGATGAGGTCATTTTGGACGATGGGGGTCATGGCGGTGACGGTGGCGTCTTGGCGGGAGCGGAACCAGAAGGAGAAATTGGCGGCCCCGGTTTTGGGGTCGAGAGAGACGAGGCCTTGGCGGGTGCAGACGAGGATGTGGCGTTTTCCGTGGATGGTAGCGGCGAGAGGGGTGGCGTAGCTGGCTTGTTTTTCGAAGCGGGGATCGGAGCGATTCCATTCGACCGTGCGGTTGCCTGGCCAAGCGGTCATGGGGACACCGTTCCAGGTTTTTTCGCCGACATTTTCCCAAGCGGTTTTGCCGGTGAGGGAGTGGAAGGCGACCACGCCGGAATTGGGTTGGGCGCCGACTTGGACGATGAGGAGACCGTCTTCGAGGAGTGGAGAGCTCCCGGCACCGAAGAAGGCTTCTGGGACATCGAAGTCGGTGGCGGTGCGGCGTTCCCAGACTTTGCGACCGGTGAGGAGATCGAGGCAGAGGAGGACGCCTTCGGCGCCGAAGGTGAAGCAGTGAGTCTCGGTGAGGATGGGGGAGCAGCGGGGGCCATTATTGTAGCCGAAAGGGTCGCGGTAATTGGAAGGGTAGGGGTATTTCCAGAGGGTCTGGCCGGTTTGGGCGTCGCAAGCCTCGACGATTTCCTGATTGGCGAGGCGGTGATGGAGGACGAGGATTTTTCCACGGACGCTGGGGGCGCTGAAGCCTTTGCCGACCGAGCGTTCCCAGAGGAGGGGAGGGCCTTTGGGGGTGAGGGTGGAGAGGAGGCCGCGTTCGGGGGAGATTTGGTTCTGGGTGGGGCCCATGAATTGGGGCCAATCTTCGGGAAGGGCGAGGTGATTAAAAGCGAGGAGGAGGAGGGTGGCGAGGGATCGTCTGGGGAAATTGTGTGGGGCCTTGGGCATCATAGGGTAGCGATTTCGAGGTGATCGTGGCTTGGGAGCAATGGGAAAAGTGGGTGACTTTCGGGCGATGGCTGATGAAACTTGGGGCTTGATGAGGATGATTGAGGGGGAGAGAGGTTGCGAGAAAGTTTGGGTTGGGACGAGATTTACTTTTGGGCTGGACAAACTTTTGTGGGAAAAGAGAAAAGGTAAGGGACTGCCTGTTTAAGGTGAACTGGCAGGCAAAAGAGCAATTAACTACGTTTACAAATCAATGAAAAAATATCTTGCGGAATTTATTGGAACTTTCTTTCTGGTCTTGACGATCGGATGCACGGTGATCCCTGGGGCCGCTGGGGTGATCCCGCCGTTGGCGATTGGGGCGGCCTTGATGGTGATGGTCTATGCGGCGGGGCATCTTTCGGGGGGGCATTTGAATCCTGCGGTGACCTTGGCGGTGTTTATTCGGGGTCGATGTGCGGGGAAAGATGTCTTGCCGTATTGGATCGCCCAGGTGGCGGCGGGGATTGCGGCGGCCTTGACGGCGACCTTTCTTTACGGGGCACCGAAGGCGACGATGACGATTAGCAATGTGCCGGCGGCGTTAGTGGCGGAGTTTTTGTTTACCTTTGCGTTGGCGTATGTGGTTTTGAACACGGCGACGGCGAAAGGGAACGCGGGGAATTCTTTTTACGGGTTGGCGATTGGGTTTACGGTGTTGACGGGGGCGTTTGCGGTGGGAAGCATTTCGGGTGGAGCGTTTAACCCAGCGGTGGCGGTGGGGGTTGGGGTGATGAAACTGGTGAACCCTGCGCAGATTTGGATTCACGTGGCGGCGGATTTGGCGGGTGGGTTGGTGGCCGGGCTAGTGTTTAAGGGTTTAAACAGCGAAGATCAGTAGGGGGAATTTTTAGGGGATTTGAAAGAAATACGGGGCGTTCAGGTCAGGTGACCTGAGCGCCCCGTAGCCCATGAAAAAATTTAAGTTTCGGGGGAGGAAGAGGGTTTGGGGGTGGAGACGGTGAGTTTGGGGTCAGCGGCTTCGTGGCGGAACGTTTGATTTTTGCTATAAGAATAGAGGGGGAGATAGGCATCGGGGCCGAGGGAATCGGCGGGGATCGGTCTGGCGTGGAGGGTGCAATCGAGAATCCACCAGGAGCCGGAGCTGCGCCAGAGGACCCAGGCATGACTGAGGCGGTTTCCGCGATGGATTTTGCCGATGACGAAGCGAGCGGAGGGATCTTGGAGTTGGTTGCAGAGCCAGAGGGCTTTGTCTTTGCAGTCGCCGAGTTGGCGGGCGGCGGTGGCTTCTGGGGAAGCTGGGGTATAAGCGGTGGAGTGACTGTAGCGGAAGGCGTGGCCTTGGCGGAGGAGGGCGGTGACGCGGGCGAGTGGGGGTGGGGAATCGTTCATGGTTTGGAAGACCTCTTTGACGATGCGCATGTGGGGTTCGTAGGGGGTACTTTGGACAGAGAAACCGAGGTCGACGGCGGGGAAAGCGAGAGAGGGGAAAAGGAGAAAGCTAGTGAATAAAATGGATTTGAGGAATGACGGGACCATCGGCAGATGGTTGATGGGGAGCGATTTCCGTGCCAAGGGGGGTGGGGGAGATTAGGAGGACTGATTCCAGAAGGCGGCGGCGGTGGCGAGGATCCCGATGAGGGTGATGAGGAGGCGGACGCGGGAAGCGGGGATGCGTTGGGAGTAAGTGGCTCCCGTGTAGTAGCCGAGGAGGGCGCCGAGGGTGAGGATGCCCGCTTTTGGCCAATCGACGAGGCCGCTGGCGACGAACCAGGTGGCGGCGACGAAATTGAGGAGGGAGCCGAGGATATTTTTGAGGGCGTTCATCTGGTGGATGGTGCCGAGGCGAAGGAAGCCAAAGGAGGCGAGCATGAGGATGCCGATGCCGGCGCCGAAGTAACCGCCGTAAATGGCGAGGGGAAATTGGC
>JBAWZW010000249.1:0-4093 GCA_037142835.1 Verrucomicrobiota bacterium | reverse complement strand
GGGGGAGGCTTGGCGGTGGAATTTATGGGGAGGATTTTGGGGTGGGGTCTAGTTTTGATGCGGCGGAGATGAGGACGCTTGAGGGATCCCATGATTTGGCGAGGTTGAACTGAATCCACTCGGGGCTGAGATGAATGTCTAGGGAATCGAGCCGTCCCGGGCCGAGATTCTGATAGCCGTGGGGGATGTTGGCGGGACCGAGGACGACGTCGCCGACTTCCGCATCGATGATCTTATCGCCGACCGTGAAGCGAGCTCGGCCTTCGGTGATCGTGAAAACCTCGTCATAGGGATGGACATGGAGGGGCGGTCCTTCGCCGACCACGTCGGTTACGTAACGAATCAGGGTGATGCCGGTGTTGATGGTCTTTCCTTCGAGCAGGCCGAGCAGGGCCCGGCCGGGAGTCAGCCATTCACTGGCGGGAATTTTTGCGGGTTGGGTCTTTGATTGGATGGGCATGGATGCTGAGTGGTTCGGTGGGTGAGCGCGTCGCGGCGCTTAACGATCCCAAGCAGAGCTGCGGGCGCGCTCGTTCGTTTGGAGGGAATGGCTGAAGGCTAGGGTTGAGGTCATGGCAGTGAAAGTCTTCTCTGAAAGCAAGTTGAACCTAGCGGTGCCTTCAAGGAAACTTGGGGGGTTAGGGGGTGCTGCCGTTGAATTGGAGATAGGTGTAGCCTTTGAGACCGCGCTCGTAATTGGCGAGGAGTTTCATGGCTTCGTTGGGTTTGAGGCGATCGCCTTTGATGGCGGCGTCGACCTGGGCTTTGACGTGGCGGGTGAGTTCATTTTTGTCCCACTGGGTGAGGGTGAGGACTTCGCCGATGGTGCTGCCTTCGATGATTTCCTCGATATACCAGCCATCGTCTTCGTCTTCGTCGAGGAAGATGTGGGCTTCGTTGACGCGACCGAAGAGATTATGGAGGTCGCCCATGATGTCTTGGTAGGCGCCCATGAGGAAGAAGCCTAGGTAGTAGGGTTTTCCGGGTTGGAGTTTGTGGAGTGGGAGAGTGTCTTTGACGTCTTGGAGATCGATGAACTTGCTGACCTTGCCATCGCTATCGCAGGTGATATCGACGAGCGTGCCGTTGCGTTCGGGGAATTCGTGGAGCCGATGGATGGGCATGACTGGGAAGAGCTGGCCGAGCGCCCAGTGATCGAGGAGGCTTTGGAAGACGGAGAAATTGCAGACATACTGATCGCTGAGGGCAGTTTCGAGTTCTTTGACTTCGTCTGGGAGGTAGGGCATGTCGGAGCAAAAGCCGACGATTTTTTTAGCGATTTGCCAGTAGAGGGTTTCGATTTTGGCCTTACTTTCGAGGTCGAGCAATCCGAGATCGAACATCGACTGGGATTGTTCTTTGATCTGCTGGACATCATGGAGGGATTCCATGCGATTTTGCTGGGTGAGATTGCGTTGGATTTCGAGGGCTTCGGCGACCTGTTTGGGGTCGGAGTCTTGGGATTCGACTTGGACGGGGGTTTTATCTTTTTCGAAAGAGCCGAAGGCTTCGACGATGAGGACGGAGTGATGGGCGACGATGGCGCGGCCGCTTTCGCTGACGATGATGGGGTGGGCGACTTGTTCGGCGTCGCAGACGTCCATGATATTGTAGACGATATCGCGGGCGTATTCTTGGAGGGAGTAATTGGTGGAGGAATCGAAGGCGGTGCGGGAGCCATCGTAATCGACGCCGAGGCCACCGCCGACATCGATGTAGCCGAGTTCGTGGCCCATTTTGAGCATTTTGGCGTAGAAACGGGAGGCCTCGCGGACGGCGCGTTTGATCGTGCCGATGTCGGGGACTTGGGACCCGACGTGGAAGTGGATGAGTTTGAGGCAATTAGCGAGGCCTTCCTTTTTGAGGAGTTCGCTAGCGTAAACGAGTTCGGCGGTATTGATGCCGAACTTGGCATTTTCGCCGCCGCTGGTCGCCCATTTGCCGGCGCCTTTGGAGGCGAGGCGGACGCGGATGCCGATCATGGGTTCGACGCCGACTTCTTTGGAGACGCGGAGGATTTCGGTGAGTTCCTCGATTTTCTCGACGACGAGGATGACTTTTTTGCCGAGTTTGAGGCCGAGGAGGGCGGTTTGGATGAAGATCTGGTCTTTGTAGCCGTTGCAGATGATCAGGCCATCGGAGTCGCGATGGATGGCTAGAGCGGCGAGGAGTTCGGGTTTGCTGCCGGCTTCGATGCCGAAGTGGAAGGGGACGCCAGCGTCCATGATTTCCTCCACGACTTCGCGGAGTTGGTTGACCTTAATGGGGAAGACGCCACGGTAGACATTTTGGTAACCGGATTCGGTGATGGCGGAGGCGAAGGCGCGGTTGATGGTTTCGACGCGATCGCGGAGGAGATCTTGGAAGCGAAGGACCATGGGGAAAGTGAGGCCGCGTTCGCGAGCGGCGGCGATCACCTTGGTGATATCGATGCTGGCCTCGGGATTTCTGGTGGGCTGGACCTGGACATTGCCGTGGGAGTTGATCGTAAAATAATCGGAGCCCCAGCGGTCGATATTGTAGAGAGAAATAGCGGAAGGAATGTCCCAAGTTTGATTCATGAAGAGGGCACTTTAGGAGTGTGGCGGAGCAATGCAATCCGCGCTTTGTAAAAATTTTCGGTGGCGGAGGGAGGGGTCGTGGGATTGGGGCTGGACAGATGAAAAAGGGGTGGAGAGAGTGAGGGTCGATGAACAAAGTTGTTGTGCCAGTCACGATTCGGAGTGTGCTCCCGTTTAACGCGGGGCGGGCGGTCTTTATTGGGAACGAGCAGAAGGTCTTTGTGATTTATGTGGATGAGAGTGTGGGGGCAGCGATTGCGATGTTCATGAATGAGACGCCGAAGGAGCGGCCGCTGACGCACGATTTGATTGGGCATATTTTGACGGCATTGGGGGCGAAAGTGGAGCGGGTGGTGATCAACGATATGAAGAGTGAGACCTACTTTGCGCGGTTGATTTTGAGTGCGGAGAATGAGGTTTGTGAGAAGAAGATTGTGGAATTGGATGGGCGTCCGAGTGACTGCATTGCCTTGGCGATTTCGCAACGGGCGCCGATTTATGTGAGTCGGGAGGTTTGGGATGAGGTGGATGATCATAGTGATGCGTTGCGTGATTTGGAGAAGAACGCGGAGGGTGAGGATTAGGGCGATTTTCGAGCTAGGCAGGTTATTTTAATTCAACTCATTTATTACTGATTTTATATGTTATCCGCTGGAATTGTTGGTCTCCCGAATGTTGGTAAATCCACCTTGTTTAATGCGGTGACGAAGACGCAGAAGGCGCAGGCGGCGAACTATCCGTTTTGCACGATTGATCCGAATGTGGGGATTGTGACTGTGCCGGACGTGCGGTTGGCGGCGTTGTCGAAGTTGAGTAGTTCGAAGAAGATCGTGCCGGCGGCGATTGAGTTTGTGGACATTGCGGGGTTGGTGAAGGGGGCGAGTGCTGGGGAGGGGTTGGGGAATCAATTTTTGAGTCACATTCGGGAAGTGCACGCCTTGGTGCAGGTGGTGAGATGTTTTGAGGACGACGACATTCATCACGTGAGTGGGAGTGTGGATCCTGTGCGGGACATTGAGATTATCAATACTGAGTTAATTTTGGCGGATTTGACGGCGGTGGGGAAGCGTCGGGATCGGCAAACCAAGGCGGCGAAACTGGGGGATAAGACGGCGAAAGCGGAGTTATTGTTGTGTGAGAAATTGTTGCCCCATTTGGATGCGGGGAAGCCGGCGACCACTTTGGAGTTGAGTGAAGACGAGACGAAATTGATGCGGGAATTTTTTCTGTTATCGGGGAAGCCGACGATTTTTGCGTGCAACGTGGCGGAGGGGGATTTGGGGTTATTGAGTGGGGTTGATGGTGGGGCGGGGAGTGCGGCGGCGGGCTTTGTGAAAGCGGTGCAAGAGTATGCGCGGACGCACTTTGCGACGGAGGCGGTGGTGATTAGCGCGCAGATTGAGAGTGAATTGGCGACGCTTTCGGAGGAGGAATCGGCGGAATATTTGGCGGGGATTGGGGTAAGTGCGAGTGGGGTGGGGGGATTAATTCGTGCGGTGTATCACTTGTTGGGATTGCGGACGTATTTGACG
>JBAWZW010000248.1:0-4112 GCA_037142835.1 Verrucomicrobiota bacterium | reverse complement strand
ATGGCGGAAGTGGGGGATGGCGGGGGCGCTCTGGCTTTGGGGGTGGGGTGCGACCCAAAGCGTTTGGGGCGTTTCGGTTAGGGGTTCGGGGGTGAAGCTTGGGTGAGGGCTTCGAGCTTTTTGACGCGAGCGTAAAGTTTGTCGAGTCGACTGACGTGAGCGAGTTGAATTTTGGCGTCGCGAAGGGGGATGGCTGGGGAGCCGAAGACTATTTGTTTGGGGCCAATGCTTTTGCTGACTCCGCTTTGGGCGGCGACGATGGTTTGGTCTCCGATTTCGATGTGGCCGACGATGCCGACTTGGCCAGCGAGGGTGACATAGTTGCCGAGTTTGGTGCTTCCGGAGATGCCTGCTTGGGAGACGATGAGGCAGTGTTTTCCGACGACGACATTGTGGGCGATTTGGACGAGGTTATCGATTTTGGTGCCGGCTTGGATCCAAGTGCGGCCGAAGCGAGCGCGGTCGATGGTGACATTGGCACCGATTTCGACATCGTCATCGACTTGGACGATGCCCGTTTGGGGGATTTTCAGGTGGCGACCTGCGGAGAATTCGAAGCCGAAGCCATCGCTACCGAGGACGGCGCCGCTATGGATGATGATTCTGGAGCCGAGGAGGCACCGGGCGCCGATGGTCACGCGGGGGGCGATTTGGCAATCGGCTCCGAGGATGGCGTGGTGGCCGATGTAGGAGGAGGCGCCGATGAGGCAATTGGGGCCGATGTGGGCGCCGTCTTCGATGACGACATGGGGTTGGACGGAAACATTTTCTCCGAGGACGACATGGGCTCCGATGACGGCGGTGGGATGGATTCCTGGGGGGAAAGTGAGGGGTGGCGGGGTGAAGTGGGTGAGGAGTTGGGCGAAAGCGAGGGAGGGATTTTCTAGGCGGATGGCGATGGGGGAGATGATTTCGGCGAAGTCGAGGGGGACAAGGGCGGCGGAGGCTCGGGAGGATTTGAGTTGGGGCAAGTATTTGGGGTTGCCGAAGAAGGTGCAATCGCCTTGGTCGGCGTCGGCGATGGCGGCGAGGCCGAGGATGGGGGTGGCGGGATCGGCGTCAGAAGCAAACTGGCCGCCCAGAAGGGCGGCCAGTTCTTGGACCGTGAATTGTGGCACGGATCGAGAGGGTTACGGGGTGAGTTTTTTAGGAGCGGGGGCGGTGACCTTAGGGGCGTCAGCCTTGGGCGCGGGGGCTGGAGCGGCGGCTGGGGCGTCCTTGCCTTTGTTCTTATTGAGGGCGGTCACCACAGCGTCGGTGAATTCGTAAGTATCGCGGGAATAGAGGACGATGGGTACGCCATTGAGACTGGGGCCAGACTTATCGAGGACGACATCGAAGTTTTCGGCTTTGACGCGTTCGGCGACGACCTTGTTGATTTCGTCGACGATTCCTGCGCGCATCCGGACGGACTGTTCTTGGAGTTGTTTTTCGCGGGATTGTTGGAACTCGCGGATTTCGCGATCCATGCCTTGGAGTTCGTTGGCTTTTTCGTTGCGAACTTTGGCTTTGGCTTCTTTGGCTTCTTTGCTGAGTTCGGGTTTGGTGATTTCTTCGTCGATTTTTTTGACTTCATCGAGCGTCTTTTTGGCGACTTCCATCCGGTCTTCGAGTTCCTTTTTGGCGCCGTTGCGGGCCTCGTTGATTTTGGCTTCGGCGTCCTTAGTTTTATAATAGGACTCAAAAACTTTCTTCATATCGACCGTGCCGATTTTGATGTTTTGAGCAGAAGCGCCAGCGGAACCGATGGCAACAGCAAGGAGGCTGAGTAGGATGGTTTTTTTCATAGTTAGTTGGTTGTGGTAAATGAGGAGACGATCAGACGAAGAATTGCAGAATTTGTTCAAAATTGGTAGCCGATATTGAAGTTAAATCTTCCGCCACTTCCCGTGTATTGATCCTTTTGAATGGGGATGCCGTAATCGATGCGGACTGGTCCGATGGGAAGATCGAGGCGGACGCCGATGCCGGCGTCGCTATTGGTGGAGCCGAACAAATTATAAGCGGCGGCGTCGACGGAACCGACATCGAAGAAGACGGCGGCGCGGACCTTATCGACCACTGGTACAGTGATTTCCATGGTGGCACGCCAGAGGGATTGGCCACCGATGGGATCGCCGTTGGAGTCTTTGGGACCGACATCGCGGAATTTGAATCCCCGGAGGTTGTTGGCACCGCCGAGGTAGAGTCGGTTGTAGATGGGAACTTCCGTGCCACCGTTGTAGGGGCTGACAAAGCCTAATTGGCCGACGATGGTGAGGATGGTATCGTAGGGGAGGAGGAAGTATTGGGCGCCCTCAGCGCCGAAGCCGTAGTCATCGGTATTGCCACCGAGGACGCCACCGGCGGCGAAGGCGGAGACATCGACGCGATGGCCGTGGCGGCTGAGGAAAATGGAGTCGCGGGTATCGTGGGTGACGCCACCGGAGACGGAGCTTTCGACGCGGATGCCGGCTTGGCTTTGGATTTGTTCGGAGGCGTTGCTGGCGACGTCGAAGATGTTAATTTTTTGGAGGGTATAATTCATGCGCCCCGTGAGGTATTCGCCGAGGCGTTTGCGGGCGGAGAGGTCAAATCCGTAGCGGCTTTCGTTGTAGACGGTCGAGACGAAGCCGGCCTCGCGGTAGAAGAGTTCGGCACCGACGGCGATTTGGCGATCAAGGAAGTAAGGTTCGGTGAGGGAGAGGACGAAATCTTTTCTTTGGGTGCCGTATTGGACGCGCATGCGGAATTTCTGGCCACCGCCGGTGAAGTAGGGCCAGCGGGTGATGTCGAAATTTCCTTGGGTGATTTCGGCGAAGCCGAGGAGGCTATCGATGGAGCTGAATCCGGCACCGAAGTTAAAGGATCCGGTGCGTTTTTCTTCGACGAGGACATTGAGATCTTTGCGGCCGGGGATGAGGGTATCGGCGGGGTAAGTATCGACCTTGGAGAAGTAGTTGAGGTTCATGAGGCGTTGCTTGCCTGCGTCGACGCGAACGGTATTAAAGATTTCGCCTGGAGTGAGGGGGAGTTCTCGGCGGATGACCTTGTCTTTCGTTCGGGTGTTTCCGGAGATGTTGATGTGTTCGAGGTAGCTTTGGACGCCTTCTTCGATATTGAAAGTGACATCGATGATATGATTGGGGGCTGGGGTGGTATTGGCGCCTCCTTGGAAGTCGATATAGCCACGAGTGCCGTAGAGGTCTTGGAGGGTTTTGACGGCGGCGCGGACTTTCTGAGGGGAATAGACTTCGCCCTTTTTCAGCTTGGGGCCGGCGATAATTTCGTCGGCGGTGAAGACTTTAGCGCCGAGATAGGAGACCTTTCCAACGTGATAGACCTCGCCTTCGGAGATTGTGAAGCTGACATCGACTTTGCTGCCATCGCGGGTGACTTGGGCGGGTTGGACTTTGACATCCATGTAGCCGCGGCTTTGGTAGAGGTCGCGGATGGCGACGACATCGGCCTCGAGGATTTCGGGATTGAGCTTACCGGCGCCGCTGGTGAAAATATTCAGGAGTCCTTTTTTGGCGGTTTTGATCGCCTTCTGGATGTCTTTGGAGGAGACCGTTTGGTTGCCGATAATCGCCACGGAACGGATGGCGGTTTTGTAGCCTTCTTTGACGGTGAAGGTGACTCGGGAAGTGCCGAGTTTTTCGTTGGTGTCGGTTTTTAGAGTGACCTCGACTTCGGTGAAGCCTTTGTCGGTGTAATACTTAACGATTTTCTCTTTATCGGCTTGAAGGCTGGCTTCGTTGAGGGAGTCCCCTGGTTTGGCGGTGATTTCTTTACGAAGACGGGAGGTTTTGAGTTGTTCGACGCCCTCGAGATTGACGGCGGTGATTTGGCCTTTTGATTGGACGACCACGATAACTTTGACGCCGTCTTGTTGCGGTTCGCCGAAGATGCGGACATTGGAAATATTTCCGGTGGCGTAGAGGTTACGGATGTCTTCTTCGACGATTTGCTCGGAGTAAGGGCGACCGACGCGGGTGCGCATATTGGCGAGAATTTTCTCCTTACTGACGGCGCCCGCGCCGGCGTATTGGATTTCGATGGAGCGAACGATGGGGGCGGTGGAGGCGACGGCGGTGGGGAGAGGTGCGAGCTGACTGAAGAGCGGGGTGGGG
>JBAWZW010000247.1:0-4117 GCA_037142835.1 Verrucomicrobiota bacterium | reverse complement strand
CTTCAGAACCCAGGTCAACCTCCAGTTCAATCCTTACCTCTCCAGTAAGATCGAATCCTTCGGCATCCCCGTCACCCCCAAGTCCGATAGCTCACTCTGGACCTCCGCCCTCCTCAATATCTTCATGCCACTCCTCCTCTTCGTGGTGATTCTCTACTTCTTTTTTCGTCAGCAAATTCGCATGGCTGGCAAAGGAGCGATGAGCTTCGGAAAGTCCAAAGCCAAAATGCTCGCCCGAGACAAAAATAAAATCACTTTCAAAGATGTCGCCGGCGTCGAAGAAGCCAAGGAAGAGGTCCAAGAAATCGTCGAATTCCTCAGCGACCCCAAACGCTTCCAAAAACTCGGCGGTCGCATCCCCAAAGGCGTCCTCATGGTCGGCTCCCCAGGTACCGGTAAAACCCTCCTCGCTAGGGCCATCGCCGGTGAAGCCGATGTCCCCTTCTTCTCCATCAGTGGCTCCGATTTCGTGGAAATGTTCGTCGGCGTCGGCGCCAGCCGCGTCCGCGATATGTTCGAACAAGGCAAAAAATCCGCCCCTTGCTTGATTTTTATCGACGAAATCGACGCCGTCGGTCGCCACCGCGGCCACGGAATGGGTGGAGGACACGACGAACGTGAGCAAACTCTCAACGCCCTCCTCGTCGAAATGGACGGCTTCGATACCCAAGAAGGTGTCATCATCATCGCCGCCACCAACCGCCCCGATGTCCTCGATCCCGCACTCCTTCGCCCAGGTCGCTTCGATCGCCAAGTCACCGTTTCCTTACCCGATGTCAAAGGCCGCGAAGCCATCCTTCAAGTCCACGCCAAAAAGGTCAAACTCGCCGAAACCGTCGATCTCTCCGTGGTCGCCCGAGGCACCCCAGGATTCTCCGGCGCCGAACTCGCCAATGTCATCAACGAAGCCGCCCTCATCGCCGCCCGACGTGGCCTGAAAGCCATCACCAACGACGAGTTCGAAGAAGCCCGCGATAAAGTCCGCTGGGGTCGCGAACGCCGAAGCATGGCCATGAGCGACAAAGAAAAAGAAAACACCGCTTACCATGAAGCCGGTCACGCGCTCCTCTGCGAACTCGTCAAAAATATGGATCCTCTCCATAAGGTGACGATCATCCCCCGCGGCCCCTCCCTCGGCTCCACGATGTATCTTCCCACCGAAGACAAATACACCCATCGCCGCCTCGAACTCATCGACCGACTCGTGGTCATCATGGGCGGCCGCGTCGCCGAAGAATTGCAGTTCGGTGATGTCACCAACGGCGCCCGAGGCGATATCGGTCAAGCCACCTCCATCGCCCGCAAAATGGTCTGCGAATGGGGCATGAGCGAGAAAATGGGCATGGTCGAGTATGGCAAAAATGAAGACTATGTCTTCCTCGGCAGCAACCTCGGACAGGGTCGCGAATACAGCGAGGCCACCGCCCAAGAAATCGATGCCGAAGTTCGTAAACTCTGCGACGACGCCTACCGCCGGGCCGTTGTCCTCCTCACCGAAAACCGCTCAAAACTCGAATCCATCGCCAAGGCTCTCCTCGAATTCGAAACCTTAGACCGCAAACAAATCGTCGATATCATCGAACACGGTCGGATGCTTACCCCACCGAACCCCCCAACCAAACCAAACCGACCTTCAGAACCCCCACCCATCCCTCGCGGAGAAGATCCCCACATCGTCCCCGATCTCCCAGGCCTCAGTGGTGCCCCAGCCTAGGCAAATCTTCACCTCGACTCGGACCGCTTATGCCCAACCTCATCCCCGAGGTCATTCCACCCGAGGAACTTCGCCGCTTAGCCCAAGCAGTAATCGCCCGCGCCAAGTTTCCCCACCTCGCCACCGTCGAAGCCTCCCAACCACGCGTTCGACCAGTCTCACCCGTCCGCGTCGATCACTTCACCATCTACATCGCTAACCTCAGGCGCTACGCCAAAACTCAGCAACTCGCCGATAATCCCCAAGTCGAACTCTGCTACCTCGACGACGCTCACGATCAAGTCCGCATCACCGGTATCGCCGAGATCCTTGCCGACCCCTTGCAAATCCGCGAGATCTGGGACTCCCACGCCCTCCTTCGCCGCTATTTCCCTTCCCCAGAAAGTCCAGAATTGATCATCTATCGCGTCCGCCCTCTCCGCGTCCGCTACATGAAAGAATGGGCCCTCGAATACCACGAAGTCCCTCTCCAGCCATAATCCCCATCCCCCGCATCCCCCAAAACGATTCCCTCACTCAACCAAACCAAAAGCCTGAATCTTCTGGCTTTTGCCCTTCAAGACGTGCTCCCCCAAATCCTTAAACCGCTTCGTATCTGGCATCTGCTCCACAAAATCCCCCGATAAAATTACCCGACTCTTCAGCTCTTTCGAAAGAGCCTCCAACCGAAAAACCGTGTTCACCGCGTCCCCTATAATCGTCGCGTCACGCTCCGCCGCCACCCCCACATTACTGCAAGTCGCTCGCCCATAATGAAGCGAAATCGCCACCTGAAACGCCTCGCCGTTCGGCCAAGTCCGCGCATCCGCCAAAGCAAGAATCCGCTTCGTCGCCGCAAACGCCGTCCCACAATCCATCACCCCACGCTGACTCACCCCCCAATATGCCAGCATCGCATCCCCAATAAACTTATCAATCGTCCCCGTACTCTGCGCAACCAAGTTGCCCGTCTCCCGAAACCACGCCCCCAAAACCTGCGCCAATTCCGCCCCCGAGATTTTTTCCGACATCGTGCTGAATCCGCGAATGTCGCAAACCAACAACGCCACGGGACGAGCCTCCGTCACCGAATGATCAATACTCCCCACCACCGTCATCGCATTCGAATCATGCTCCACCTCATCCGCGTGCTCCACAAAAGTCATCTCATTATCCGCAATCCGAATGCGCGCCCCATCCATCAGCGTCACCGGCATCACCACCCGCTCATCATTCACATAAGTCCCATTCCGACTCCCCAAATCAATCAACTGATACTGCCATCCATTGTGACACCGAATCAAAGCGTGTTGCCGAGAAACCAACGGACTAAAACTCAAACACACGGTGTTCTCCCGCGTCCGCCCAATGGTCGCAGTATTCCCCACGCCAACCTCAAATGGCGGCGCTGTCGCGGGTTGAATTTGAAGTTTCGCAGCCATAAATCAGGTCGATTCCAGCTTTCAACGTTGCCCTAATCGACCAAAACTATAAAGAACTATCTTCCACCTTTCGCTTCCCTAGCGCCCGACCGCTTCATGAGTGATTCCCTTATCTTCGACCACTACAAGGTTCTCCAAAAGCCCAACGGCGACCCCCATGAACTCGGCCGCGGTGCCATGGGCATCACCTACAAAGCCTTCGATACCAGCCTCCAAATCGTCGTCGCCCTCAAGGTCATCAACGCCACCTACCTCCACAGCGAAATCGCCCGCCAACGCTTCATCCGCGAAGCTCGCTCCGCCGCCAAACTTCGCCACCACAACGTCGCCAGCGTTTTTCACCTCGGGATCACTGGCGAAAATTGGTTCTACGCCATGGAGTTCATCGACGGCGAAACCCTCGAAGCTTTCATCAAACGCCAAGGCCCACTCCCCCCAGCCTTAGCCCTCTCCATCACCGCCCAAGTCTCCCGCGCCCTCAACGCCGCCAGTCAACACGACCTCGTCCACCGCGATATCAAACCCGCAAACCTCATGCTCGTCCATGAAGACGACATGCTCGTCGCCAAAGTCATCGACTTCGGCCTCGCCAAAACCTCCACCTCGTCCAATCAAGATGCCTCTCCCACCCTAACCATCGGGGGCTTCGTCGGTACCCCCCACTTCGCCAGCCCAGAACAACTCGAAGATCAAGAGACCGATCTCCGCTCCGATATTTACTCCCTCGGCGTCACCCTCTGGTATATGCTCGCCGGCCATACCCCGTTCTCTGGATCGATCGCCCAAGTCATGGTCCAACACCTCTCCAAACCTCCCCCTTTTCATGAACTCCCTCACCTCCCACCTCCCGTCGCCACTCTCCTCCGCAAGATGCTCGAGAAAAATCCCGCCGATCGCTTCCAATCCCCTGCCGATCTCCGCTCCGCCACCGAATTCGCCCTCCATCTCGTCTCCCCTTCCCAAACTCTCCCCACCCCCACCT
>JBAWZW010000246.1:0-4121 GCA_037142835.1 Verrucomicrobiota bacterium | reverse complement strand
TCCTCAACCGCCGCCGCCGGGTGGGGTAATCCGAAAGTTTTCCGCAGGCTACTCGGCGGTGGTCAGCGGATCAGGCGAACAGGAAAGGGCGCAGGGCCTGATCAAGTTCTAGTCAAAAGGGTCCAGAGTCTCGTCATGGTGGCTCTGGACCCTATCCGCCAAGCTTAGGCCTCACGGGATAAATGCCCGCCAGCAGGGCAAGCATCCACGGGTGCATTTTTCTGCGAAATCTCCGAACTCTGTCAGCATCCTCCACAAAAGATTAGGCAGCTCCACTCCCGTCTTGAGGCGTT
Organism: Verrucomicrobiota bacterium; assembly: GCA_037142835.1. Classification (GTDB taxonomy): domain Bacteria; phylum Verrucomicrobiota; class Verrucomicrobiia; order Chthoniobacterales; family Chthoniobacteraceae; genus Chthoniobacter. The sequence goes on along the minus strand of JBAWZW010000246.1, from coordinate 3,828 downwards.
GCCTCTCCCCCAGAATTTTCCTCAAACCACGGCCGCTTTCCGCCGCAATGCCTTCCCCAAAAATGCCCGCTCTTCCCCACTGAGTACCCCCCAATACACCGCAGGCGCAAAGATCGCCGTCTGCCCGATCACCAACAATCCCAGCCGCCCATAGTTCGGCTCTAAAAACTGCCGAACCAATAAAAAATAGATCCCCAACGGCACCATGCTCTGCGCCGCTGGCCAAAAAAGCCCCCACCCAAAAAATTCCTTCAATGACACTTTCGCCACCCCACAAACCACCAGCGGAAAAACCAGTAAAAAGATCACCATCAACTCAATCGACGTCCCCATCGCCACCCCATTCATCCCGTAAATCTTCGCCAAAATTAAACTCATCCCCAAATTCAAAACCGCCGCCCCCGTACAAATCCACGCCAGCAAATGATGCTTCGCCATCCCATAAAGCAGCCCCACGCCCGGCGTCTGCGCCAATGCCAAAGTAAACGGCCCCACCAAAATCAACAAAATCGTCGTGCTATCCTTAAACCCTTCCCCCATCCACCGCTCAATAAATGCCCCCCCGTAAAAAGCCAAACTCCCCCCGCAAAATACCGAAACAATCGTGCTCACCCGACTGGCACTCAAAAATCCCGCCCTCACCATCCCCTCATCTCCTCGCCCTTGATAACGACTGAATACTGGCACTAATTGCCCCCCCACCAAATTCCCAATCAACTCCGTGAAGTAGTCCATAAATCGCGCCCCAATCGAGTAGTGCGTGATCAAATTCACCGAAAGCACACTGGCAATCACCACCGTATCTACCTTAAATCGAATCACTTGAGTCAATGCCAACACAAAGGACCGCCAACTGTAATTCAGTAAACTTCCCCGCGTCTCCTTCCGCACAAATCTCCGCCCCAACGCCAAATCAGGAAAGGCCCGCCACGCAAAGTAAACCGTCAAAACAGACTCCAGCAACCCCGCCAACGCCGTAATCCACGCCAACGCCACCACCCCATAGCCCCTCGGCAAAACCATCCAAATCAAGAGGTTCGCCACCACCAATTTCACCAGACTCCCCACCGCAATCAGGTCATACCGCAAATACGCCTTCAAAACCCCCTGAAAAATTCTCACCGGGAAACCCACCGCCACCAGCGTCCCCATAATCAAGACACAAGACCTCAATGTCTCCACATCCCTAGGACTCCGCGCCAGTCGCTCCGCAAAAATCGCCAAACCCAAGGTGATCACCAAACAAATTCCCCCCACCCAAAGGAACAACCCCATCGCCGTATTCACCACCGAATGAATCTCCTCCCGATCTTCTCGCCCCGCCGCCGCCGCCACAAACCGCGCCACCGATGAAGTAATCCCCAAATCCAGAAACGCGTAATATCCCACCACCGACATCAGCAAAATCCACATCCCATAAGTCCGCTCCCCCAACGCCCGGACCAAGAGCGGGGTCACCACAAACGCTAAAACCACCTGCGCCACCAACGCCACGGTGCTCACCACCGAACCCTTCAGCAAATGCCGACCAATATTCACAAATCTCCCCTGAAATTTCGCCGAGCGACCACCCTTCTCCCCCACCCCACCCCGCCAGTATCTTTCGACTTCATCTCAAAATGTTCCCCCCTTAAACAGCCTCCAATACTCGATCCACTTTCCGCGGTTCCACCAACTCCACCGAGGGCTTCTTCCCCACCACCACCGTCGATAACCCGCTCGTCGGCAAGACCGCGTCCAAGACCCGAAAAATCGGCGTCAATAACCCGTAAAGCTTCAACTGCCATGGCTTTAACACTTTTTGTCCACCCAAAGTGTTCGCCACATACCACGCGAAGATCCCCACTTTGTTAAAATAAAACTGCTTCTCCACCACTAATCCCGCCGATCTCATTTTCCCCTCCAATTCCCCTTCCCCATACCGCCGAAAATGCCCCAGCGCTCGGTCAAACTCGCTGTAAAGTTTCATGTTAAACGGCACCAAAACCACCACCCGACACCCCACGGGCACGTTCGCAAACAAACTCCTCAAAACCGCCTCATCATCCTCAATATGCTCCAGCACATTCAAAAAAACCACGCTCTCAGGCGCAAATTCTCGCAGCTGCTCGTAGTCGCTCGGCAAGGTCATATCCAGCTTCCCAATCCGCAACCCCTTCTGCGATGACCATTTCTGCTGCAATTCACTCAAATAGTCCGTCCGATAATCCGTGAGCAACACCTCACCGTGCGTCCGAATGTGCTTACTCAAATTCCCCCGCCCAACCCCCAACTCCGCCACCCTCGACCCCAACCACGGCTTCACACTCTCATACATCCATCGGTTAAACTGGGGCGCCTGCTCCATCGCGTCCAAGGTCACTTTCCCAGGGTCAGAGTAGTTACTCGAAAATCGATACTTCACGATAAACCACAACGCCGCTAATCCATCCCTCCAAGTGATCTTTTTCCCCTCGTCATACCTTCTCCCATTATAACTAATCGGCACCTCAAACATCCTCAACCGATTCCGCGCCACCTTAGCCGCAATCTCCGGCTCAATTCCAAACCGATTCGACTCCAACGGAATCGCCCTCAACGCCGACCCCACAAACGCCTTATAACACGTCTCCATATCCGTGAAGTTCGTGTCGTTCAACATGTTCGATAGCGTAGTCAAAAGTCGGTTGGCTTGCGTATGCCAAAAATATAATACCCGACGCTCTTCCCCAGCAAATCGACTCCCAAAAACCACCTCCGCCCGACCATCCAAAATCGGTCGCAACATCCGCCCATAATCCCTGGGATCATACTCCAAATCCGCATCCTGAAAAATCGCCACATCCCCCGTCATCTCCGCCACCGCCCGCCGCAACGCCGCTCCCTTTCCTTGATTCGGGTTCTGATCAAATACCCGAATCTCCGGATATTCCACCGCTAACTCCCGGGCAATCGCCAAGGTCCGATCCTTCGACCCATCGTTCACAATGATAATCTCCCGCACTAATCCCCCCGGCAAAGGCGCCGATCGCACCGCCTCCATCGAGGCCCGCAAACTTTCCTCCTCGTTATACGCCGCCACCAGAATCGAGAGCTTTTGAAATGTCAAAGCAGGCGCCTTCGGTTGTTTTTCATTCATTGGTTTTAAAATATCGTCTCTCCATTCATCGCTGCGTCTCGATTTCATAAAGCCGCAGAGGGTTCAATTGCACTTTTCCCCCACGGGTCAACTCACTGCTCGCCACCAATCGAAACCGCTCCCGGTGCCCCGCAATCACCCGAGGCAACTGGTCGTGATGCTCCCGACGCTTCGCCTCAGGCACATCCTCATCCACCACAAGATAGCGAATCTTTCCACTCATCAAAAACTCCAAAAGTGCCTCGTCATTCGCAAACTGACCAGCATATCCAGTGCCGTTCCATTCACTCTTCGCTAAAATTTTGCTCGCCCGCTCAATCACCGACCTCGGCCGCTTCTCCCTCATCGCCACCTCCGCAATAAACATCCCTTCCCCTCGCGACTCCGACGAAACCATCGTCACTGCCCCCTCTTTCCCCTCCTTCACCACCCACTCGGCTAAAGGCGCAAATCCCCCAAAACCCTTCTGCACAAACGGCGGACAAATACTCCCCACCACCAATAATCCTAGCCCCACCCCAAAAAGCGGCCGCCTCCCACGCTCCGACTCCAATACCCCCACCACCGCCACCATCCCCGCCACCACAAACATCAAGGCCGAGGGAATCACCGAAATCAGATGCCTCGCCTCCAACCCCACGGGAGCCAAGGACTGAAAGATCATCACACTCAAAATCAAGGCCCCAGACGCTACCCAGCGCCCCTGCCCC
>JBAWZW010000245.1:0-4181 GCA_037142835.1 Verrucomicrobiota bacterium | reverse complement strand
CGCAATATTAAATGAGTGACCCCTTGACCCCCCTAACCATTAAGCGGGGTGCTTGCGGACAAGCAACGCGATCACGGTCAGGGCGGCGATTCCCACAAGCCACGGCCAGACCGGCGACTTGCGCTCAACCATGGGCGCGGGAGTATCAGCGACCGCTGGAGTGGGTGGCGAGGACGCAGTCGCAACTGGCGCAGGCATTGAACGAACCGGCGGCGCTGCCGGTGGCTTTGGCGCTTCGACAGGCGCAGGTGAAAGTGGTTCGTTAGGACTCTTTGCGCGGATACTCGTTGCGGAAAGAACCCGGTATGGCGGTTTCGTAAAGTGCTCGGCCAGGAGAGGCTGATCGACTTCGCGTTTGAATATCGCTGCAAACAGCTTCTTATCCTCCTCCTTTGCAAAATCCAAAACACGTAGCTCCTGGCTACTCGCAATGCCGTTTCTGATCTCGTAACGGTACAAATTTCCAACACCTCTTTTGCCATAATAAAAGACCAAAAGGCCCCCGCGGTCTGTGAGATCTGGGTATTGACCAGCAAACACTGTATCAGTCCGAAATTGGATCAGGTTTCCATCGGTAGTGTTATCGATTCGCCGGTAGCCGCCGCCTTCAACAGGGTCATAGGCGGTCCAAGTATAACCTGACTTTGAGCCAAATTTCTTAAGCGTCAGGAATACCGTGGCTTTTCCATCGCCATCAAGGTCCAAGTCTAACCGGACCACTTGGTCATCACTTAGACCACCAAACTCTGGATGGGGAGACTTAACGTAATCCCATTCAGGATCGGCAATCCTTGGTGGTTGTTCTTGTGCGACAGCGACTACCGCAACCAGTCCAGCTAGAAGAACGCCGAGCAGAAGCGGCTTAACCACCGTTGGATTCGTCAAGGATTTCATAAACGTATGGCTGGGTCTTCTCGGGAGCGTTAGGAAGCTTTAGCGACCAGCGCGCCCCGGAAGGCTTGCTACCGTCGAAGCGAAGCATTGACGCGTTCGATCTTCCTTGCGGCCCGTTATACCAGGTTAGCGCTAACACATCGCGGCCCAAGATCGATCTGCCTTTGATTGTAAACTGAGGCTCCTCAAAGGTGGTTGGATGACTACTTCTGACGCCATTAACGTAGGTGTTGGCAATTCCTAGGTGCTCAGGATACTCGTCCTGAAGGAAACCCTTCATGTTACCATCCCAGCTCCAGGTTTCCTCAGTGGTGACAAAATGACCGCTCGCCGAATCACGTTGGAACAGTCCCCATCCATCGCCCTCCTGCGGCGAATAGAACGGCTCTCCCTTGGCACCGTGTGCTCCAGCTCCGCCATTAGCTAGTCCATTGGCAAACTCGTTGTAGATGCCGGTAGAGTCGCGGCTTTCATGTTTTGCAATCGCCCACGCATACCAAACCGATCCCTGGTTGGCGACGATATGAGCTTTGCATCGAGCGGCGTCAGGATTCTCCCCTCGGATTTTGAATGACACTTCGCCCGTCACCGCGAGCGACGCACCGAAATAAATCGTATATTTCAGCTTAACGTCTCCACCGAAGAATTTTAGTCCGCTGGAGTTGTTGATCTCCTCCCAGATTTTCCACGGCTGATCGCCGGCAACGAAGATCCCCGACTCTTCACCCACGTTTGGAATGTTCAGGTCATCTCGCCCTGCGCGGCGTGGGTATCGGTTTTCGAGCTTCCACTCTACCTGCCAACCGGCTGGAGCTCCTACGAATCGGGCTTCCAGCTTGGGCATTTCCGGCTTTGGGTCAGTTCCGGATGTGTGACCTTTGATCCGAGCGGTGTCACTGATAACTTGTCCGTTGGACACATCCTTTACCTCCAGCGGCAGGAGGATGACATTGTCAATGTAAGCACCATAGCTGTCTGCAGCGTCGGCGATGTCGAAGAGCAGAGTGATGGGGACTGTCGCCAGGTTGGGGTTCCCGCCGGTGACCTCGAAGGTGGTGACGGCACGGCTCCATGTTGTCGCCGCGCCGTTCCTGGCAGCGAGATCGACCGGGAGTGTGGCTGGGCTGGTGCTGCCAACCTGTGCTCGCACGATAAAGCTGTCGGCACCGGCGAAGCGTCCGCGATAGTCGAAGACGAGGACATATTGGCCCCGTGGGAGATCGACGGTTTGCTGGATGCCATGATCGGATTCCGACTGGCCGTCACGCCAGTGGGAGTCGAGTTCGCAATACTGGCAGGCGTTGGCGGTGGTGTTGACCTCGCGCTGCTGGAGTTCAATGAGGCTGCCGGAGATGGCGGTCCAACCAGGAATGCCGGGGTATTTGTCCCAGTCGCTGTCTCCGAGGGAGGGTGCACTAAAGTCGCCATTGATGAGCAGGGGCTGACTGGTGGCGGCGGCGGTAAACTGGCTGACGGCAGCGGGGAAAAGCGGGGTGTCGGCATTCAGATCGAAAGTGGCGGTGCCGGCGATGATGGTGGGGGGCGGGGGCGGTTCGTTGGGGTTCGATCCCATCTCGTAGTGCTGGAGATTGGTCATGCCTCCGCCAGCAGCGGTCTCGGCGGCGTCGGTGGCGGCGAGAGGATTGATGCCGTATTGGACTTCCCAGCCATCGGGGAGGGTATCGCCATCGCTGTCCCACTTGAGGGGATCAGTGCCGTGGATGTTCACTTCGTCGCCATCGCTCAGCCCGTCGAAGTCGGAATCCGGGGAGTTCGGATTCGTGCCGTGCATGAATTCTGCAAGATTGGAAAGTCCGTCACTATCCGGGTCGTCGGTTGCACCAGAAGCCAGATTGCCAAAGTATGCCTTTTCCCAGTCATCGGGGAGCCCATCAAGGTCGGAATCCGTAGAAACCAACGGATCGGTGCCGAACAGCAGTTCGTCATCATTGCTTACCTTGTCCCCGTCGAAATCGGCGCTGAAAGGGTCGTTGGTCGGAATGTCGGAGAAACGCAGCCGGAGGAAGAACTTACTGGCGGTGGAAGTGAAGCTCCAGGAGAGTAGGCCATCGGTCCCGGATTCGATCAGCGGCAGATATTCCCAAGTCAATAGGTCATCCGAATGTTGGAGGAAATAGGTGCGGCCCGGCTGGCCCCACCACGAGAAGTCATAGCTGCCAAGGACGCTGTCATAAGTCAGGCGGGAGCCTTCGTTGGGATCGGTGGAAGTCTGTGCCGTGGCGGTGGTGAGAACCACGACCCCGACAAACAGGCTGAGGAGAGCGAGCATGAGGGGAAGGCGTTTCATTTGCCGGTCGGATAGTTGCGGCTCTTCTTCGGCCAGAAATTGATGACCGTATCTTGCGGCGTGGGCGGATGCTCCTTGGTCCATTGCTCGCGGGCGATGCGGTTGGCTTCACGCTCGGCGGAGTCGGCGATGAGCCGGAGGCGGTTGGCATCAAAGTAACGGTGGAGCGCATCAAGTGCGGTGAGGCTGTCGTCGGCGGGAGGATCGCCGGAGAGCAGATAGGTGGAGCGTCCAGCGGGAAACTTCGCCAAGTCGGGCACGGCCTTGGTTGCCCATTGGCCAGCCAAACCTTCCGCCGCGGCCAAGCGCTCCCATTCGGGCGCAAAGCGATTCCACTCCGCCACGGATTCCCGCGCTTCGTTGCCGAGACCCATGATCAGGAAATACACGCAGTCCTCGGTTTCGATTTCACCCAGTCCGGCGAGGTAGTTGAAATTAATGTTGCTCCACACGTGATAGTCACGATTGCCAGAACGCCAGCGCAGCTCCGTCACCTGCCGATCATAGATCGTGGCGGAAAGCATCAGCGCCTCGGATTTCTTATTCGCGCGAGCCTCGGCGGCAGCGCTCTCGGCGAGCGACAGCACCTTCGCCACCGGCGCGGTTACCGGCGCCCGTGCCGCCGGCGCGGTGGGCGGCGCGACGCGCTGGTAGAAAATCGAGTGTCCGGGGAATTTCACCACCACGCTGTCGAGAACTTTGAGGTTGAGCGTGGGACGAACGGGAGATTCGTTCGCCACGCTTGGCACGGTCTCTGGTGGTTCCGCGTTCCCTGCGGGATGAAACAGGGCCGCTGCAAAAAGGGCCAAAAGGCGGGCAAGGGGAGGAGCGGGCGTCTTCATACTTGGGGTGAGGTTGAGAGAGGGCTCATCCCGTTGCAAGGTAATTGCCGCCTCGCTCCGCAGTCGCCCGGCGTGTTTGTCGAGGGTGGGAAAAGGGGTCAGGCATAAATTCTTGACATGATTTCCTGTTCCACGCC
>JBAWZW010000244.1:0-4198 GCA_037142835.1 Verrucomicrobiota bacterium | reverse complement strand
CATCAACCCAAGCATCTCCCCCACAGCTACCTCCAACCCCACCACCACCGACCGCGAAATAATCGCATGCCCAATATTCAACTCCCGAATCTCCCCAATCTCCCTCACCATCCCCACGTTCCGATAGTTAATCCCGTGCCCCGCATTCACCCGCATCCCCAAATCCGTCGCCAACTTCGCCCCTCTCGCCAATCGCTCCCTCTCCGCCACCAACGCCCCACCCACCGCATTCGAAAATGCCCCCGTATGCAGCTCCACCATCGCCACCCCCAACTCCCCAGCCGCCGCAATCTGCCCCACCTCAGGCTCAATAAATAAACTCACCAAGATCCCCGACCCCTGCAACCGCTCCACCGTTCGCCTCAATACCCCCATCTGCCCCGCAACCTCCAACCCCCCTTCAGTAGTCACTTCCTCACGATTCTCCGGCACCAAACAGACCTCCTCAGGCCTCACCCTCAACGCGATCTCCACCATCTCCGCCGTATTCCCCATCTCCAAATTCATCTTCATCTCCAACTCCGATCGCAACCGAAATATATCCCGATCCTGCATGTGCCGACGATCCCCACGCAAATGCACGGTAATCCCCGAAGCCCCTGCCCTCAAACAAGTTGCCGCCGCCAATAACACGTCAGGCTCACAGTTCTCACTCTCCCCATCCAACGCATACCGCGCCTGCCGCAAGGTCGCAATATGATCAATATTTACCCCCAAACTCAACGGCCACTCCCGCCTCACCACCTCAGAATTCATCGCTGGTTCACTCACAAATCATTCTCTCCTAGTGCTTAAAATAGCGCATCCCCGTAAAGATCATCGCCATATTTCGGATGTCCGCCGCCCCAATCACCTCCTCATCCTTCACCGATCCCCCAGGCTGAATCGCCGACGTCGCCCCAGCTTCCGCCGCCGCAATTAACCCGTCCGCAAACGGGAAAAAGGCGTCGCTCGCCACCGCACTCCCCTTCAACGATAACCCCGCATCCCCAGCCTTCCAAATCGCAATCCTCGAAGCGTCCACCCGCGACATCTGCCCCGCTCCAATCCCCAAAGTCCGGTCCGCACCCGCATACACGATCGCATTCGATTTCACATGCTTCACCACCCGCCACGCAAAAATCATCGCCGCCAATTCCTCAGCCGTCGGTACCCGCGCCGTCACCACCCGACTCCCTTCATTCACCTCCATTGCCCTCGCCTCACTCTGCACCAACACACCCCCAGTCACCGAACGAATCAAACACGGGATCGCCTCACTCGCCACCTTCACCCGAGGCAACTGCCTCATCAACCGCAGGTTCTTCTTCTTCTGCAAAATCGCCCGCGCCTCCGCCGTAAACTCCGGCGCAATAATCACTTCACTGAAAATCTCACTGATCGCTCGCGCCAAACTCTCGTTAATCGCTTGATTGCATATAATAATCCCCCCAAACGGCGCCTGCTTGTCCGTCGCAAAAGCCTTGTCCCACGCCGCCCGCAAATCCTCGTCACTCCCCACCCCACACGGATTCGTATGCTTCAAAATCGCCACCGTCGGCTCCGTAAATTCCCCGATCAATTCCGACGCCGCCGTAATGTCCAAGATGTTGTTGTATGACAACTCTTTCCCATGAAACTTCTCAAAGTATTCGTCAAATCGACCATACAATGACGCCGTCTGATGCGGGTTCTCACCATACCTCAACTGAGCCACAATCGGCATCGACAAATTCAACGAACAACTCGTCTCTTGCTCTTGGTTTAAATAATTCGCAATCGCCCCATCATACTTCGCCGTCGTCACAAAAACTTTAATCCCCAATCGCTCCCGCAGCTTCAAAGTCGTCGCCCCTTCGTTCGCCGCCATACTCTCCAAAACATCCCCGTAATCCGCAGGATCCACCACCACGGTCACAAAACGATAGTTCTTCGCCGCACTCCGCAACATCGACGGCCCTCCAATGTCAATCTGCTCAATCGCTTCCTCCAAAACCGTCCCCTCCTTCGCCACCGTCTGCTCAAAGGGATAAAGATTCACCACCACCAAATCAATCGCCTTAATCCCCTGCGCCGCCGCCTGCTCGCAATGATCAGGATTGTCCCTCACAAATAATAACCCCCCATGCACCTTCGGATGCAAGGTCTTCACCCGACCATCCAACATCTCCGGAAATCCCGTGAATTGCGAAATCTCCGTGTTCGCAATCCCCTCCTCAGAAAGCATCCGCGCCGTCCCCCCAGTCGACACAATCTCCACCCCCTGCTCCACCAATGCCCTCGCAAAGGGCACCAAACCCGTCTTGTCAGATACAGAAATTAATGCCCGCCGAATCGGTTCCGATGTGTTCATAAAGACCCCGATTCTACCCATCTCGCTTGCTCGGTCAATCACCCCCTCACATCATTCACCGCAACTCCCCCACCCCCACCTCCGTAGTTCTTTCTGTCCAAGAATTGACTCCCGTCCTTTTTAATCTACAAAGTTCACCGTGAAAACTTTCACAAATACTCAAACCGCCACTTCCCATCCCATTAAGACAATCTTTCCTCTCATCGAATCCTCACTCGCCGATGTCGAACAACGCATCCGCGACCAAGCAAAAGCCTTCGATCCCGCCGTCGAAGGCTACGTCGCTTATGCCATCGAAAGTCGCGGAAAACGCCTCCGCCCCGCCCTCGCCCTCCTCAGCGGTGGCGCCACCGGCCCCGTCTCCCCTGCCCACTTCGACCTCGCGGTCATCGTCGAACTCATCCACGCCGCCACTCTCGTCCACGACGACATCCTCGACGGCGCCGACAAACGCCGCGGTCTCCCCACCGCCAACGCCAAATGGGGCAACGCCATCTCCGTCCTCCTCGGCGATTGCCTCTTCGCTCACGCCCTCAAACTCTCCACCAGCTTCGCCAATAGCGAAGTCAGTCGCGCCATCGCCCACGCCGCCAGCGAAGTCTGCTCAGGCGAAATCATCCAAACCCAACGCCGTTTCGACCTCGCTCTCTCCGTCCCCGATTATTACAAAATTATCGAGATGAAAACCGGCGCCCTCTTCGCCGTCGCCTGCCAACTCGGTGCCCTCCTCAACCAATCCTCCCCAGAAATCATCGAAGCCCTCCGCATCTTCGGCCTCCGTCTCGGATCCGCTTACCAAATCTATGACGATGTCGTCGATCTCGCGGGCAACGAATCCGATGCCGGTAAAACCCTCGGTACCGATCTCCGCAAAGGCAAACTCACCCTCCCCATCCTCTATCTCCTCGAACAAACTCCCCCAGACCAACGCCACACTCTCAGCCAAGTCATCCTCCAAAGCGACGACGACTCCATCCTCTCCCTCATCCAAAAAGCCACCGAACAAGGTGCCCTCCATGCCGCCGTCTCCACCGCCGCCAACATGCTCGAAGACGCCCGACTCCAACTCCACATCCTCCCCCCCTCCCCACACCGCGATGCCCTCGATTCCCTCGTCGATTCCCTCGAACAAATGATCGCTCGCTTCCAGCCCTAAACCCTCACCATTCTCCCCTCCCAAGATGCTCCGGTTCGTCCTCACCCTCACCCTCGTCCTCGCCTCATCCCTCTCCGCCTTCGCCGATAAACTCCAACGCCCCAATGGCTTAACCGGCGTCCCCTTCGGCTCCGCCCCCGCCGATGTCGTCCGCATTCTCGTCGAACGCTCCGGCCTCACCCCCCCAGAATCTCTCCCCACCACTTTCGATGTCCTCGAACTCACCGGGGGCAATTTCGCCGGCCAAGAAGTCCAAAAATGGACGCTCGAATTCGTCAACCAAAAATTCGCCTCCGCCATCATCCACCTCAAAATCGATGGCCGCGCCCTCACCACCTTCACCGAAATTAAATCCCATCTCGTCGCCAAATATGGCCCCCCCACCGGCGAACGCAAACTCACCCCTCCCAATAACCTCAAAAAAAATCAGCCCTCCAACGATCCCAACCCCTCCCTCACTTACGGCCGACTCGTCTATTGGAAATTTACCCCCACCCTCACCGAAAAAAATCTCCGCTACATCGCCTGCCAAGCCTCCGATTCCACAGGCCATTCCACCAACGATCCCTCCAAACTCCAACTCTCCCTCGAATACACCGATCAAACCCTCCTCCCCCCCTCCAAGTCCGCCGCCAAAGCAGAATCCAAAAGTAGTGCGCCCATCAAAAAAGAAGACCTCTAATCTCACCCCCATCCCCCAATCCCCATGC
>JBAWZW010000243.1:0-4203 GCA_037142835.1 Verrucomicrobiota bacterium | reverse complement strand
TCACCCACCACCCCCAATCTACCCTCCCCAGTGGAACTAAAAAGCCTCTCACTCGAAGCTGGCACGCCTTTTGCTATGCAAGAACGAGCAATGACCACCACCGAGCCACTCCGAGCGAGTTCCCTCACCACCGCTGAAGCCTCAGCGACTTCCTCCACCGCCATCGTCACTTCCCATCACCAGCCCACTCCCCACTCCTCACCAGACGACTACCAGCAATCCCCCGACGAACATCCTCACGACGCCACCCCGCACTCCGAGTCCAACCAATCCCCGCTCCTCTCCTCTTTTCCAGACGCCACCTCTCCGCTCCCCACTCCCAAAGAAAATCTCGCCTCCATCACTCCCGCCCTCGATACCGTGGTTCAGCGCACTCTCGAAGCCACCGAACGGCTTCGCGCCTCGGGAAACGAACAACTCGAAGTCAAAGTCCGCCTCGATTCAGGACACGAAGTCACCGTTTCCCTCCACCTATCCCGGGGCGAAATTAAACCCACTTTCCTCACCGACTCCGCCGAACTCCGCCACGCCTTGGAAAACCATTGGAGCCAATTTTCTGACCAAAACCCCGACCGCTCAGTACGCATCACCACCCCCGTATTCGCCTCCACCCAAACGGAATCCGGCCAAAATAACCTCGGCCAAAAACAACGGGATCCCCGCGACCAAACGCCCACCCACCCCTCGGAATCCCATCTCTACCAATCCACTCTCCAGAACCGCAATCCCCGCTCCACTTCTTCCATCATCCCTCAGTCAACGCCCCAAACCGACCGCATCCACCTCTACGCTTAACTCTTTATGGACATCTCCAGCATCACCTCAGCCAAGGCCAGCGCCAATTTCCTCAACCCAGAACCAGTCCCCCGCTCCACTGGCGACAAATCTCTCGACGTCAATGACTTCCTCAAGCTGATCACCGTCCAACTCACCTCCCAAGATCCCATGAAACCCATGGAGGACACCCAGTTTATTTCTCAAATGGCCAATTTCACCTCCCTAGAACAGATGCGGACTCTCTCGAAAAACTTCGAATCCTTTAGCTCAGAACAACGGATCAGTTCCGCCCAAGATTACCTCGGGAAGATCGTTTCCGTCTCCACCCCAACCGGCGAGGTCTCCGGCGAGGTTTCCTCCATCACTCTCGCCGATGGCCTCCCCAAAATAACCATTGGTGGCAAAAATTACGACCCTGCCACCGTGACCAAAATCCTTCCCAAGCCCACCCCAGTCACTCTGCCCAAGCTCTAAATCATCTCCACCTCATCCACCAAAAATAACCCGTCACCCTTCACTAGAAACACCAAATTATGTCACTCGTCGGAACCCTCAATAGCGGAGTCAGCGCCCTCAAAACCTTCTCCCAAAGCATCCAAGTCATCGCCAACAATATCTCCAACGTCAATACCACGGGATTCAAAGGATCCCACGCCGAGTATTCCGATAACTTTAGCGATATCCTCCAACGTGCCACCCCTTCCGCCGCCAGTGGCGTCGGGTCCAACCAAAGCTCCACCGCCATCGGCACCGGTGTCCAACTCGCCGGCGTCACTTCCAACTTTAGTCAAGGCACCCTCACCAGCACCGGCTCCAATACCGATCTCGGAATCGCCGGCGGGGGCTTTTTTCGGGTCCGCGATACCGCCAATAATCTCGATTATGTCACCCGTTCAGGCGACTTCCGCCTCGATGACAAAGGATACCTCACCACCAGCGAAGGCTTCCGCGTTCAAGGCCTATCCGACGGCTCCGCCACCTACGCCGCCACCAGCACCGCGGGATCCTTAACCTATACCCAAACCCCCACGCTCCCTTCCACCATCGGCGACATTAAAGTCGACTTCTCCATCGGCATCGGCGCGGGCTTAACCAATAGCACGGGAGGCGCCTTCACCGATGCCCAAGTCGAACTCAACAAACCCACCATGCAATCCTTCACCATCGATGGCCAAGGCAATCTCTCCATCGGCCTCTCCAACGGCGATACCATGACCCGCGGCCGAGTCCTTCTCCAAAATTTTCAAGACCCCAATGCCCTCACCCGCCAGGGAAACAATCTCTTCAATGGCTTCGCCGCCGCTGGTCCCATCGGAGGCACCGACCTCAGCGCAACCAATAACGCCCCAGGAACCAATGGCTTAGGACGACTCGAAATCGGCACTCTCGAACTTTCCAATGTCGATCTCGGTCAAGAATTCGCCGATATGATCGTCACCCAACGCAGCTTCCAAGCAGGTTCCCGCGTCATCACGGTCTCAGATTCCATGCTCGAGGAAGTCATCAACCTCAAGCGCTAAGCCACCACTCAAAACGCTCCATCCACACCCTTCCTTATGGCCGATCCCGAACCAAACGACCCGTCCACCTCAGGCGCACCCAAAACTCCCAGCGTCTGGGCGCCGGTCATCGCCATCATCCTCCTCGTCCCCGCTGTCACTTACGGCATGGCAGAGTTTCTCATCATCCCCAAACTCCGAAGCGCCGTGCTCCAGCCCAAAACCGCCGCCGAACAGTCCAAAAAGGACGCCCCCGCCAAAGGGGAAAAAGGCAAAGGCGAACACGGCAAAGGCGAGGAGGCCGGCGACCGCTTCACTTACGACTTCGAAAGCGTGGTCGTCAATCTCTCCGGCGCTCTCGGAACCCGCTACCTCAAAACAACTTTCACCCTTTACAGCGAAAACGCCGACCTCAAAAAAATCGTCGACCAAAACAAAAAACAACTCGTCGATGTCGCCATCACCATCCTGGGCTCACGCACCCTCGCCGAACTCGATCAGCCAGGCTCAAAAAATGTCGTGCGTAGTGACCTCATTGCCAACTTTAATCAGGCCATGAAATCTAACCTTGTAGAGCAAATCTACTTCTCCGAGTTCGTCATCCAATGACCCAGCCGGTCGACCCCAATTCCAATCCGACTTCCTCCTCGGACTCTCTCGTCTTCAACCTCCACGGGGAACGCATGGAAGGCATCGATGCCTCCAAAATTCCTACCTATAACTTCCTCGACCCCGGCTTACTCAGCCCCGCAGATTTACGCCAACTCGGCATCCTGCACGCCCGTTTCATCCAACATCTCTCCGCCAGACTTTCCTCCCTCCTCCGGATGGAATGCCTCCTCACCGTCACCAAATTCACAAGCACGACTTTCTCGAGCTTCTGTGAATCAATGAAAAATCCCACCCATGTGTCCCTCTTCCAAGTCGATCCCCTCCGCGGAATCGGCCTCATCGAAATCGGGATCCCCCTCGGCCTCGCCATGGCCGATCGACTCCTCGGAGGCAAAGGCCATATCGCCGAGGAAGAACGAAGCCTCACCGAAATCGAACTCGCCCTCGTCGAAAATGTCGTTCACCTGATCATCGCCGAATGGACGGAACTCTGGCAGGATCAACTCATCGCCCTCCGCCCCAAATTTATCGGCAACGAAACCAGTAGCCGCTTCCTCCAAACCTCCGCCCCAGATGCCGTCTTCGTGACCCTCAACGCCGAGGTCTCTATCGGCGACAAAAATGAACAACTCCAAATCGGCATTCCCTACTCGATGATCGAGACCATCGTAAAAAAAATCCAAGCTTCCCAACGCCACGCTCAAGACACCCGCGTCAAACAACCCCAGTGGCGAACTCCCTACGCGGGCATCAGTGTCCCGATTATCGCCGAACTCAAAGTCGGAGAAATCACTCTGCGAGAAGCGATTGCCATCGCCAAAGGCGACATGATTCCGGTCGCCAGTTCCATCGTCGCCCAAACTCGAGTCCGCCTTTCCAACACCGAAGAGTTCTTCGCCACCGCAGGACTCCAAAATGGGCACGTTGCAGTTCAGCTTGGACAAAGAGCCCCTAACGACTAATCGCTATGGCTCATATGCTCGAAGAACAACGACTCAAGACCGTGATGGACGTCAAAGTCCAACTCACCATTCGCCTCGGTTCCTGCCAACTCGCCATGCGCGATGTCCTCGAACTCTCCCCAGGATCCATCGTCCAACTCAACCAACGCGCCAATGATCCCATCGGACTTTACATCAACGATAAACTCATCGCCCTCGGCGAGGTCGTTGTCGTCGAAGAAAATTTCGCCATCAAAGTCACGCAACTGATCGGAGACCCCGCGTGAACTGGCCTCGGTTCCTCACCATCTTGGCTCTCGCCCTCTTCTGCCACTCCGCCCAAGCCCAAGACCCCGCCACCACCACCCCACCCG
>JBAWZW010000242.1:0-4214 GCA_037142835.1 Verrucomicrobiota bacterium | reverse complement strand
CACCAGCCGTTGGGATGGGAGAGGGCTTGGACGAGATCGCTGGGGGAAGCCTTTCCGAGGGAGGGGCGTGGGGAGAGGGGAGTGGCTTCGTGGACGACGCGAAAGATTCGCCCGAGGTGGAGTGGTTGGGCAAGGTTGCGTTGAGCGATTTGGTCGCGCAGATAAGCGGAGAGGAAATTTTTGTGCTGTAAGATGCCGTGATGAAAGTCGGCGATGTAGAGGGCTCCGTCGGGGCCGGTGGCGAGTTGGACGGGGCGAAAGCGTTCATCGGTGGAGACGAGGAAATCGACATCGGTGTGGGCGCTGGTGGCAGTGAGGGAGGCACCTTTGGGGGAGAGGATTTGTCGGGAGATGAGATTGGCGGAGGGTTCGCAGACGAAGGCGTTGCCACGGAATTCCTCGGGGAACTGCTGGCCGCGGTAAATGAGGGGGCTACAGGCGGCGGTGATGGTGGTCATGACGCCGCTGGCGCCGACGCTACTATAGGCGCGATTAATTCCTGTGGTGAGGCGACCGGGAAAGATCGTGCCTTTGGCGATGGAGCTTCCGTTACCGCTGGAGTTTTTGGGGGAGCGTTTGGCGTACTCTTGGGGGATGAGATCGGCGTGGAGCATGGAGCTATTGGCGTTATAAAAGAGGCGACCGAGGTCATCTTGGGCGAGGCCGTATTGGCCGCGTTGGGGGGAGGGTTCTCGGATCCACTTTCCCGCGACTTGGCGGAAGCGCCAGCCGAAGTGGGCACTGTAGAACCAGTTATCGAGGGCGAGGAGCGTCCCGTTGGGATTATATTCTGGGCCACCGCGTTTTCCGTAGTCTGTAAAAATGGGAGTTTTTTCGTCGCACTTGCCGTCGCCGTCATGGTCGCGACAGAACCAGAGATTGGGGGGTTCGCCGACGATCACTCCGCCGTGGGCGAGGGCGATGGAGCGTGGGAGAACGAGGCCATCGAGAAAGACGGTGCGTTTGTCGAATTTTCCGTCTCCGTCGGTGTCTTCGAGGATGACGACATCCCCATTGGGCTGATCTTCGCCCTTGCCGTCGGGGTCTGGCATGTAGCCGCGCATTTCGACGACGAAGAGGCGGCCATCGGGATCGAAGGCGAAGGCGACGGGATTTTGGACGAGGGGTTCGCTGGCGACGAGTTCGATGCGGAAGCCGGGAGGGAGACGAAAGGAAGCGATGGCGGCCTCGCCGGTGAGGACTGGGGAGGGCGGGGTAATCCAAGAAAATTTGGGTTGTTGTTGGGCGAGGTCACCGCCTGGGGAAGCGGAAAAAGGGGTGGCGATCGAGCCCGCGAGGAGGAGGAGGGTGAGGAGAGTGGGCGAGGTGAAGGATCGTTTCATGGGGCGTGGGATTGGTGATGGAGGAAAAGGGGAGGAGAGTTTAAAGAGCAGGCGGTGAGGCTGGCTGGGGAAGGTTCGCTAGTGGCTTGGGCGGTAGGGATTTAGGTGCCGACTGGCGGGTCGCTAGCGGTGGGCTGGGTGAAAGCGAGTGAGGCAAAGGGCCTCCGTGATTACCACTGAATGACCGAGCTACCCCAGGTTAGGCCGCCCCCGAAAACGACGAGCAAGACGTAATCGCCCGTCTTCATGCGGCCCGTGCGGTTGGCTTCATCGAGGGCGATGGCGATGGCGGCGGCGCTGGTATTGCCGTAGCGGTCGAGGTTGACGACGAAGCGATCCATGGGGACGCCCATTCTTTGGGCGATGGCTTCGATGATGCGCAAGTTGGCTTGGTGGGGGATGATGCAGGCGATGTCTTCGATGGTCAGGCCGGCGTCGGCGAGGGCACGATTTCCGGCATCGAGCATGGAGGTGATGGCGTGTTTGTAAGTTTCTTTGCCGTTCATCTTGATGCAGTTCAAGCGTTGATCGGCGTTGTCTTTGGTGATGGGAAAGCGGGAGGCGCCGCCGGGAATCCAGAGGATATCGGAGAGACCGCCATCGCTGCCCATGTAGGTGGAAACGATGCCTTCGCCGGTGTCGCGGTGTTGGAGAATTGCGGCCCCCGCGCCATCGCCGAAGAGGACGCAGGTATTGCGATCGGACCAGTCGACAATGCTGGAAAGTCGTTCTGCGCCAATGATGAGGATGGTGTTATGGGTTCGGGAGGAGATGAATTGCTGGGCGATTTCCAAGGCGTAAAGGAAGCCTGAGCAGGCGGCACTGACATCGAAACAGGCGGCATTTTTGGCACCGATTTTGGTTTGGACGAAGCAAGCGGTGCTGGGGAAAAACATATCTGGGGTGACGGTGGCGACGAGGATCAGATCGATTTGATCGGCGGTGATGCGGGCATTTTCGAGGGCGGCGAGGGCGGCTTTGGCGGCGAGATCGCTGGTATTTTCGCCTTCGGCGGCGATGCGGCGTTCTTTGATACCGGTTCGGGAAGTGATCCACTCGTCGCTGGTTTCGACGAGTTTTTCGAGGTCGGCGTTATGGAGAATGCGTTCGGGAAGATAGCTACCGGTGCCGATAACGGAGACGGTCCGCCTTGGCTGGTGCACTTTTGCGCTGGGTCTAGGTTGGTTCATGAAAAAGGGTGGCGATGAGATGACACCGAGGGTGCCTATTCAGGCAAGCGCGAATCCGTGGAGTGATGGGGGAATTGTGGGGTGGATAGGAGTCTGCGCTGGGGTTGGTTGGTTATTTTTTCAAGGACTGGAGGTAGAGCCAGATGGCCTCGAATTGGGAGTGGGCGTGTCCATCGAAGAAGTCGGTGAGGGGCGTTTTGCCGGCGTCATCGGCGAAGCGAGGCATTTTGGTATCGGGATCGATGCGACCGGGGAAGAGGAGCCAGCGATCGAAGTAAGCGCGGCGAATGCGTTGGTGGGTGAGGGCGAGATTGGGGCCGGGAGCTTCGAAGACTGCGGTGGCGGGTCGATCGCCTAAGCCGTGGCATTGCAAGCAGTTGAAGCCGCCGTTTTCGGTGAGGAGCTTTTCGCCGATTTTGAGAGTGGCGGGTGGGGCTGGGGCAGTTGGGGGGGGATCGGTGAGGCTGAGGCCGTGGTCGTAGGTGAGGCCGGTGGCGAGGCGATCGGCGGTGGGGCGAGGGTAGCCGGGCATGCGAGCGAACAGCCATGGGCGAGGGCGGTCCTTGGTTTGGCCAGCGATGATTTCGGCCATGGCGGCGGGGTGGAGTTTTTCGCCGAGCCAAGTGAGTGCGGGAAGGGTGGTGGTGACGATGGGGTGGCCTTCGCCTTCTTCGTGGGGAGAAGCGGCTTGGAGGGGGGCGATTTCGCTTTCGAGCTGGGACCAGACGCTGGATTGGCCGTCTCTGGAGTGGCAAGCGGTGCATCGTTGGGCGACGATTTGGCGTTCGGCGAATTCATTGGAGGGATCTTGTTTGAGGGAGTCGAAGCCGTGATGGGCGAGGGCGCGGAGGGAGGCGAGTTGGGCGGGGGTGAAGCCGAAGTCGGGGGCGGTTCCGCGGGTAGCGGGATCGGGGGCGAGGCACCCTTTGGTCCAGCCGGTTTTGAGGGTATTGGCGAGAGTGGGAGTGGTGGTGGGGGGAAGGCCCGCGTGACAGTTTAGGCAACCGCTGGAGACGAGTAATTGAGCGCCCCGGGTGGGATCGCCCTTTGGTCCTTCAGGAAAGATGTCTTTAGAGGAAGTGATGAGGTAGGCGGTGAGTTGGGTGGCTTCGGCGTCGGTGAGGCGGAAGTGGGGCATCCGGGTGGAGGCGAAGTTTTGGGCGGGATTTTTTAGATAGGCGGTGAGGGCGGGGACTTGCCATTTTGCGGAAAGGTGACCGAGCGGAACGCGGGCGTGCTCATCTTTGGAGGCGGTGGGGAAATCGATATCTGGCTTGGTGTGGCAGGCGATGCAACCGAGATTGGCGAAGAGGGCGCCACCGGGGGCGACCAAGCTGGGATCGGGAATGAGGGGTGGAGACTTAGCACCGAGGGTCATGAAGTAAGCGGCGAGATCAGCGGAGCGCTGATCGATTTTTCCCGGAGGGGATGCGAAGACTTTTGGCATCAAGGAGTGGGGGCGGATGCTTTGGGGATGATTGATCCAAGCGGCTAGCCAAGGTTGATGGAACTTGGCACCGAGTTCACCGAATGCGGGAGCGCCTTGGGAGAGTTCGGGCAGACCTTCGCCCTTCGGGGGGAGGAAGTTAGCGGCTTCGTGGCAGGCCACGCAGTTTGACTCGGCGAAAAGGAGTCGGCCGGAGCGGAGGACGGTGGCGGAGAGGAGTTCGGGGGTGGGAGG
>JBAWZW010000241.1:0-4245 GCA_037142835.1 Verrucomicrobiota bacterium | reverse complement strand
GGTCAACAATCGAACTCTGGTTCTCGAATCCAACCGAGCGTGGTACTCTGACATCCCGCCAGCTACCCAATCCGAAAAATCGCCGCAAAAAAATCTCGCTCAAGCGGTCTGGAGAGCTCACTAGCAGACTATGAATAATCTGCCAAACGCTTGGGTCCATCGCGTCTCGCCGAGTGGCGAGGATCAACTCAACAACATCTGCCTGCCGGATGATGTCATCGTGACCGGATGGTCTGATGCCGAGGGCTTGGAGAATGTCGCCGATTGGTATGAAGCACGCGAAATCATCAAAGAAGGCTGCTATCCCGACGATGAAACCTACCACAAGGCTGGCAGCGGAACCGCATGCATGTGGAAATTCATCCACGAAATGAAGCTCGGTGATTACGTGGTCGTTCCTTATTGGGGCGGCGTTTTTTACGTCGCGCAGATCACCGGAGACTTGGTCCTCGATAAGTCGGATGCCGCCTACGAAGCCGACTCAGTTCACCGCCGTCCTGTAAAATGGCTCAACAGCAAGCAGCCCATCCCACGGAGCTTTGTGAAATCTGGTCTCCGCTCACGGATGAAAATTCGCCAGACGACAGCGGACGCGAGCGAGTTCGTAGATGACATTTTGAACGCGCTCAGCATGGCGAGTCGGGACAGCAGTCCCGATCCGGAGACTCTCTTTGCATCGGAGCTCCGTCAAAAATTGATCAAAGCCACGCTGGACGAGATCCACTCCGGCTACATGGACGAGCGGAAGTTTGAGGAACTCGTGGCCTCGGTGCTCAGAGTAATGGGTGCCCGTTCCTGCGAAATCATCGCCCGGCAACACGACAGCGGCGTGGATGTGCGTTCTCAGTTCATGGTCGGTCCGACGGAGATCGTCATCGGAGTTCAGGCGAAGTGGCATAAGGGAAAGACCGAATCCCACTGGCTGGACCACTTTATCGAGGGTCTCAAAGTGGAAGGCATCGACATCGGTTGGTTCATTAGTTCCGCAGAGTTTTCCGACGACTTCGAGAAGCGCGCGGAAACGCTTTCAGAGGAGCACGGAAAGGAATTGCACGTCATCAGCGGGAGTGAGTTCGCTGCCATGGTCGTGGATTACAGTGTGCCCCAGGCAGCTCGTCCATGATTGACTCACCACGCCTCCACACCGACCTCCGCGCCCGCTGCGACGCCCCGCCGACGCCCCTCTGAAGGCCGCCTACGACGTTGCGCGCGCGGGCCAGATCACCGCTCTCACCTACAAGGCGTGGCACGAGGAGGAACTCACCAATGTCGCCGTCGCTTGGGTGCTCGCGTGCGTCTTCATCCGCTTCCTAGATAACAACGCCCTCGTCGAGACGCTCTATCTTGCTGGGCCGGATGCGGCGGGAATCGGGCGGGCGCGCGACCAGCAGATCGTCTTCTTCCGCGAACACCCCGGCCTCTCCGAGCGCGAGTATCTCGGGCACGCCTTCGCGGAAAATGGGCAAACTGCTCAGCATGGTGGACATCTTCGACCGCCGGCACAATCCGCTCTGGACCGTCGGCCCCACCGGCGCCGCCGCCCGCGCCTTCATCGAGTTCTCACGCCGGACCGACGCCGAGTCCGGCCGCCCCGTCCACGACTTCTCCGATCCCAGGGAAGGCGGCGGTGGAAACGGCGACCCCACCCGCTTCCTCGTCGACCTCTACCAGGACCTCTCCGAAGTCGCGTACAAACGCTACGCCCTCCTTCATGCCTCCGTCTTCATCGAACAGTTCATCATCGACCGCACCCTCACAACCCCTTTTCCCCGCCTCCAGTCCGGCCTACCAGCTCTTTCAACGGTCTTCACCCCCAAAAAATAATCTTGCTCAAGCGGTCTAGATAGCTACGATCGCGTCGGATGAAATTCACCGAGGGATCGACCGACTCTATCAAATCGGCCTCTGGAGCACTCTCCTCATTTCAGAATTACAGCTTTCAGCGTTTCATCGTTTCAGTTTTACCTAGATCCCCCCTTTCCCCCCCGCAACCCTCTTCTCCCCGCCTCCAGTCTGGCCACCAGCTCTTTCAACGGCCTTCACCCCAAAAGCAATTTCCTAGCAATAAAGAACTCCAAGCCCAGCCCGACGAAGAAAAGCTCGAAGCCTTTCGCGGCACGATCTCCTTGCCCTTCGCCCCCGGCGACCACCGCCGCGTGGCGGCAAAGGTCAGCGACGACCGAGGCATCGAATCGCCCAAAGTCATCAACCTCGAATAACAGGAAACTCACGCCGTGCGCATCACCCGTATCCAACTCAAAAACTGGCTAAACTTCCAGAAGCTCGACACCGGCGAACTCGGCGACCGCGTCTTCATCATCGGCCCCAACGCGGCGGGGAAATCCAACCTGCTGGAGGTGCTCCGATTCCTGCGCGATGTGGCCCAACCCGCCGGGAAAAAACCACAGGCGGGCGGTTTGCAAAATGCCGTCACCGACATGCGCGGCGGTATTTCAAAGCTCCGCTGCCTCAACGCCAAGGGTGACAATGAGGTGCGAATCACCATCCATCTCGTGTCGGACCACGGCACCGATTGGATTTACGACTTAGGCTTCAAGAACGAGGGACGAGGCAACAACCGCATCAAAGTCACCCGCGAAGTCGTGACCCAAAACGGCACAGTGATCCGCAACAGACCGACTGAGGCCGACAAAAACGACAAGGAGCAACTTACCCAAACCCACCTCGAACTCACCAATGCCAATGCCAATTTTCGCGAGTTATCGCACTTTTTTAGTGAGACGACCTACCTGCACTTGGTACCGCAGTTGTTGAAGTTTGGCTCAAAAATTGGTGGCAACGTGATTGAGAACGACCCCTTCGGCCAAGGGTTCCTCCAGCGCATCGCCGCCACCAACGAAAGAACTCGCAAAGCGAGGCTGGTTCGCATCAAGAATGCGCTCGATACGGTGGTGCCGCAGTTTCAGGACCTGCGTTTCGTAAAAGATGAAGTCACCGGGCTACCCCACCTTGAAGCCAACTTTTCCCACTGGCGCGAAAGCGGTGCGTGGCAACGAGAGAACCAGCTTTCGGACGGCACGCTCCGCTTGATCGGCCTGCTCTGGTCGCTGATGGAGGGCAATTCGCTGCTCTTGCTGGAGGAGCCGGAGTTATCGCTCAACGAAGAAATCGTGCGCCATCTACCCAAGGTCATTCGCCGCATCCAAATCCAGAGCAAAACCGCCCGGCAGGTGTTCATCACTACGCACAGCGAGGCCTTGCTTTCGGACCGGAGCATCCCACCGGAGGAGGTCTTGCGCCTCGAAACCACCTCGGACGGAACGCAAATCAAGCCGCTCGATGAACAGGAAAAAGTCATGTTCGCGAGTGGTTTGAGCGCCGCCGAGGTACTGCTGGCCTCGGTAAAGCCGGCCAAGTCCGATCAGCTCCACCTCGCGCTCGCGTGATGTTACCCACGGTCTATCTCGCCGCCGAGGACCTGCCGGGGCTCGCCGTCGGGCGCAAGTTGGTCGCGGAGCAGCCGGTGCTGAGTGTCTATCGGGAGGAAAACGCCCGGGGCTACGGCAGGTTGAAGATTAAAACCCCGAACTACAACCAGATGGGCGCCAACGGTCTGCCCGTGCTCCTGCTCACCGACCTCGACACGGCTCCGTGCCCCTCAGGCAAAGTCGCCGACTGGCTGGGGCGTGCGCCCAGCCGAGGTTTCCTCTTTCGCATCTGCGTGCGGGAAGTCGAGGCGTGGCTGCTGGCGGATCGCGAGGCGCTGGCGGAATTCCTGAAGGTTAAAGTCACCACGCTACCACTTTCTCCAGAGTCGCTCGACGACCCCAAGGCCAAGCTCATCAAATTGGCCCAGAAATCTCCCCGCAAGATCCGCCTCGGCCTCACACCGGTCGGCCGAGCCCCCATCGGCCCGGAGTACAACGAACTTTTATCCGGTTTTATCGCCGAAAACTGGTCCATCGAGCGGGCTGCGGAGCGTGCGCCCAGTCTGGCTCGCGCCCGCCAACGCATCGCCGAACTCGCCGCCGCCGTCACCGCCTGAACCGCCTGCCACATGAAATCCCTCATCATCCAGTTCCCTCGCCTGCCACCGCCGCCATTCGATATCGAGACCATCGAGACCATCGAGCCGCCCCGGCAGGCGATCAAAGAGCGGATCCCCGATGGCAACCCGAATCTCAATTGGTTCAACCATCCCCAGAATCCCTCAGAACCTAACTCAAACTGGTTTAACCAAAATCCCCTCTGGCAAGCACCAGATATCCAACTGGTCAACAATCG
>JBAWZW010000240.1:0-4245 GCA_037142835.1 Verrucomicrobiota bacterium | reverse complement strand
GTCGGGGACCGCGTGGTGGGGCTGGAGGTTCTGGAGGTGGAGCGCCATTGTAATCGAAGCCTTCGAGTTGTTTGCGGGGGAGGCCGCGACCGATGAAGCGTTCGAGAGAGCGGAGGTCACCGTGTTCGTCGGGGCAGACGAAGCTTACGGCATCGCCGACGGCATTGGCGCGGCCGGTGCGTCCGATGCGGTGGACGTAGTCTTCGTTGGTCATGGGGAAGTCATAATTGATGACGTGGGAGATGCCGGTGACATCGATGCCGCGGGCGGCGATATCGGTAGCGACGAGGATGCGGACTTCGCCGGCTTTGAAGGCTTTGAGGGAGCGGAGGCGATGATTTTGGGTTTTATTGGAATGGAGGGTGGCGACTTTGAGGCCAGAGGCTTCGAGTTTGCGGGAGATGCGATCGGCGCCGTGTTTGGTTCTGGAGAAGACGAGGACGGAATCGTAGGCGGGATCGGCGAGGAGGGCGACGAGGAGGGAGAGTTTGAGGTGGCCGCGGATTTCGTAGACGGTTTGGGTGACGGTTTCTGCGGGGTTGGAGCGTCGACCGACCTGAACGGTGGAGGGTTGGTGAAGGAACTCGTGGGTGAGGGCTTCGATTTCTGGGGAGAGGGTAGCGGAGAAGAGGAGGGTTTGGCGTTTTTTGGGGAGGGCGCGAACGATCCGGCGGATACCGGGGAGGAAGCCCATATCGAGCATGCGATCGGCTTCATCGAGGACGAGGAATTCGATTCCTGAGAAATCGCCATGGCGTTGGGACATGAGATCGAGGAGTCGGCCTGGGCAAGCGATGATCAGTTCGACGCCATCGCGGAGGGATTGGACTTGGGGGCGTTCGCCGACGCCACCGAAGATGAGGGCGACGCGGAGGGGGAGGTGTCGGGCGTAAGCGCGGACATTTTCTTCGATTTGAACGACGAGTTCGCGGGTGGGAGCGAGGACGAGAACGCGGATGCGGCGGCCTTTGGCTTGGCGTTGGCTGAGGAGTTGGAGCATGGGGAGAACGAAGGCGGCGGTTTTACCGGTCCCGGTTTGGGCGATGCCGATGACATCGGAACCTGCGAGGATTTTGGGGATGGCGGCGGATTGGATGGGGGTGGGTTCGGTGTAACCGGCGTCTTTGATGGCGGCGAGGATGCGGGGGTCGAGACCGAGAGATTGGAAAGGCATGAGAAGAGGATTGGCGAACGAAAGGGGCGGGAGTATCGGGTGGTGGAAGAAAAAAGCAACCTTGGTGGAGTGAAGAGGAGAAATTAGTGAATGCAGAGGAGGATGGAAGTGGCGCGGAGGGTGGCACCGGAGTGGGAGGAGGCGATGGCGAGGGCGCGGCGTGCGAGGTCGATGCCGTGTTGGGGGTGATCGAGGAGGGAGAGGATGGCGTGGTGGAGTTCGGTGGGGTTGGTGATTTGGATGGCGGCGTGGGCGGCGAGCCAGCGGGTGACGATGGGGGCGAAGTTTTGCATCTGGGGGCCGAAGAGGACGGGTTTCCCGGCGAGGGCTGGTTCGACGGGATTTTGGCCACCGGAAGCGGTGAGGCTTTTTCCGATGAAGACGATGGAGGCGAGGGAATACCAGGCGCGGAGTTCGCCGGTGGAATCGACGAGGAGGGCATCGGGAATGGTGGTGGGGGATTGGAGGAGAGGGAGTTGGGAGCGTCGGACGAAGTGGACTGGGAGATGGGCGAGATCTTTGAGGATTTGGGGTGTTCGTTCGGCGTGGCGTGGGACGAGGATGAGGAAGAGGGAGGGGTGGCGGGCGCGGAGTTGGAGGAAGACTTGGGTGAGGATGAGTTCTTCGCCTGGGAAAGTGCTTCCCGCGAGGAGGACTGGGGTATTTGGGGGGAGGTTGAGGGAGTTGAAGAGGTTTTGGCAGAGGGAGATAGCGGATGGGGAAGGGGGAGGGGCGTCGAATTTGGGGTTGCCTGTGAGGTGGATGCGATGGGAGGGGACGCCGAGATTGATCCAAGTGGAGCGGTCTGCGGGTTCGGCGACGGCGAGGGAATCGAGGAGCCGGAAGAGTGGGCCGGTGAGGGATTTGGCGCGGAGGAAGCGGGCGGCGGAGCGTGGGGAGAGTCGGGGGAGGAAGGAGACGGGGATGGCGAGGGATTTCGCGGAGGCGAGAAGATTTGGCCAGATGGCTTCGATGAAGATGAGGCGATCTGGGTGGAGGATGCAGAGAGTTTTTCGGACGATGAATGGGGAGTCGATGGGGTTATAGATGACTTGGAGAGAGGGGGATGTGTGGGATTGAGCGAGGGCGAAAGCGGTGGAGGTGGTGACGGAGAGGACGAGGGGTTTATCGGGGAAGAGGAGGCGAATTTGGGCGATGATTTGGAGGGCGAGGAGGGTTTCGCCGACGCTGATGGAGTGGATCCAGATGGGATTTTGGGTGGGGAGAGTGGCGAGATCATCTGGGGAGAAGAAGGCGAAGCGTTGGGCGAATTTTTCGCGATAGCCGCCCCTGCGGAAGACGCGGAGGAGGAGGGAGGGAAGGAGGGCGAGGAAGACTAGGGGGAAGAAGAGATTGTAGAGGAAGAGAGAGCGACGGGCCTCGGCGGGGAGTGGGATTTGGGGCACGGGCTAGGTGGTGGCGGGGAGGCGTCGGAGGAGGGCGACTTCGGTGGCGCCGTAGCGTTTTTGGCGGAAACAATCCCAGGCGTCGGTGAGTTTGAGTTTGGCGCCGGGGAGGTGTTCGAGGATGAAGATGCCGTTTGGGGAGAGGGCATTTTGGAGAGCGGAGGAGCAGAGGAGTTCGGGGGTGAAGTCGCGTTCGCCCGGTGATTTTGCGTAGGGAGGATCGGCGAAGATGAGATCGAAGGATGCTGGGGCGGCGAGGCGATCGAGGAAGCGGAAGACATCCATGGACCAGAGGCGAGCGGCGGGGGAGGCGAGGTGAGTGAGTTGGAGATTTTTTTCGATGGTGGCGAAGGCGCGGGAATCGTTTTCGACGAAAGTGGCGTGGGAGGCACCGCGGCTGAGGGCTTCGATTCCGAGGGAACCCGAGCCTGCGAAGAGATCGAGGACGCGGGCATCGACGATGAGATCACCGAGGCTAGAGAAGATGGCCCCTTTGACGAGATCCATGGTGGGACGGAGTTCGGTGCGAGGGGTGAGGAGGGGGAGACCGCCGGCGATTCCTGCGATGACTTTCATGGGTTGGCGGGTGGGATGGCAGATTGGGCGTCTATTTTGGCCTGTTCTTTTTTGCGCTTTTTCTCTTCTTTTTTGAGGTCGTCTTCGGCTTTTTTCTTTTTCTCGTCGTCGCGATTTTTGGGGTTGAGGAAGCCGGAGAGGACATCGATGAGTTGGGAGGGGATGGCGATGCCGGTGAGTTTTTCGATGAGGTTGGTGCTGACTTTATCGGTGGTGCCAGTGATTTTGAAAGGGAGAGAGGACTGGTCGTTTTCGGTGGGGGTGAAATTGGTTTTGAGGAGATCGGGGAGTTGACTGAGGAGAGATTTGGAGATGAAGAGTTGGGCGGGGATATCGATTTTTTTGTCGAAGCCGATGGAACCTTGGTCGGCGGTGATGTGGAGATTTGGGGAGTCGAGTTTTAGGAGGGTGATGGAAGCTTTACTGTTGGCGATGAGGAGATTGCAGGTGGTGGATTGGATGCGGAGGTCGGCGAGTTCGCGAGAGTTGAGGGCCTTGCCGATGGATTGAAAGAGACCGAGTTGGGAGAATTGGGCATCGGCGATGGAGAGTTCGACGGGGCCGATGATTTGGTTGGGGATAGAGAGGGGGCCAGAGAGATGGAGTTGGGAATTGGCGATCCCGGAGGTTTTTCCTGGTTGACCGCCGGTGGCGATGGCGAGGGTATCGAGGTTGGTTTGAGCGAAAGAGGCATCGAGGGTGAAGGTGGTGGTCGAGGAGTGGAGATTGGCGGCGAAGGAGGCCTTGACGGGGCCACCGCCTAGGGAGGCGGTGAAGGAGGGTAAAGAGAGTTGTCCGTTGGTGTAAGTAAATGGGGTGGAGAGGTTTTCGAAGACGAGCGTTTCTTTCCAGACGAGGCGCTCGATGGTGAGGAGGCCGGCGATTTTTTCTGGGGAGATGTTGGTGGTGTGGAGTTGGATATTGGTGGCGACGAGGCAAGGGAGAAGGTCTTTATCGAGGAGTTCGAGAGAGCCGCTGAGGAGATCGGCGTGGCGGAGTTGGGAGAGGAAGGACTCGAGATCGGAGGGGGCTGAGGGGTCTGAGGTATCGGAGGGTGATGACGATTTTGGGGATTTTGGGGATGGGGGT
>JBAWZW010000239.1:0-4271 GCA_037142835.1 Verrucomicrobiota bacterium | reverse complement strand
CAACATCTGGCACACCCGATGCTCTGTTCCCAGTTCCGATGATTACTGCTAATTGCCGGGACCGACTCACTGCGGCGGACTTCAACTTCGTCGTGCAAACCCTCTCCCATTCCGAACGGGACAGCGTCAATCTGGTCAGCCTTTTGACCGACTCCCAAGCCCGCGACACCATCCTCGATAGTCCGCGGCTCTTCGATTCGGTGCTCTCCCACAACGGGGCTCTGGACATTTCCCCACAGTTCTACTTCTACATTTTGCTCAGGCATGTTTTAAAATCGCCAGGGCTCAATGACCGCCGAGTCTGCGATTACCTCGCCTCGCTCCTCGAAACCTTTTCCCAAACCGCCCGCCTCCGCTCCCCCGCCGACAGCCAAGGCGACCCCGTCCAATATGTCTCCGATATGCTCATCGCCTTGCGACACGCCTCCCCCAGGCAGACCTTTCTCATCCGTGCCCACATCGGAAATTATGCGCTTTTCATCACGGGAATTTTTCACGAATCCGTCGAGCGCCGATCCCAACGTGGAGCCCCCGATTGCCGTTTCTACGAGGAAGTCGGCCGGGCAAATTTCCAAGCGGTTGCCTCCCATCAAGTCGCCCGCTCCTGCGCCCTCGGCGAAGTCTTCACCGCTCTCGCCGAGGGATTTCATGAAGCCAGACTCGCGCTCAATCAACTCGCCGATTCCCTCGTCCATCTCGACTCCGCACCACCCAGCGAACGGTCTTTCCTTTCATGAGCACCACGCTTTTCAGCGAAATCCAAAAACTTTTCGAACGGACCTACGCCCAAGTCGGGGTCAATCTCGAAGACTGCCTCATCGACTCGCAACGCTCTCGCCAACTCAGTCGCGCCGCCGGGGCCGCCGCCCGCGAACTCAGCGAACTCGCCCGCACTTTCCTCCGCAAATCCCACGGCCAACTCCATATCGGCATCTACTACTCCCGCTGGCTGATCGATCAACTGGAACGCCATGACCCCCGAAAAGGACTTTCCGATGCCAATATTCTCTCCCTGATCGCCTTCGTCGAAGAAATCAATCATGCCCTCCACGCCGCCCTCCAGTTCCAACGCGGCGTCGATCAAATCGCCCACGAAGACTACGCCCGCAATCTCGAACTTCAGGCCACGGTCGATACCTATCTCGTCCTCCTCCTCTTCGTCGGGTTCTTCCGCAAAACCCAAAAAGTATCCGCGGTGGATCGGCGTTGGCTCCGCTTCCATCTCTTTGCCAGACAAGATCCCCACGCTTACTCCGATCCCAATCTCCGTGGTCGCTACCTCGAAACCGGTGCCCTCGCCGAACGCTACACCCGCTTTCTCGATGCCCTCAACGGGGCTCGGCGGATCGACGAAATCCGCCACTTTCACGCCCTCGATTACCCCGCAAAACAACGGCACATCCTCGCCCTCATGGACACTCCCACGCCTCCGCCGACCGAGACCTAATTCCCCAACCCGCCCCGCTAATTGGCGTCGGACATCGTCACCCCGATCACTTCTTCCGCGCTCGTCATCCCCGCGAGGACTTTGCGAATCCCATCTTCGCGAAGTGTCCGCATCCCCATTTCCCGAGCCCGCTTCCGCAACTCGATCGTCGAAGCCTTCTCATTGATCATGTGTCGCACCGCATCATCGATCAGGAAAATTTCGAAAATCCCCATTCGCCCCTTATACCCGAGGTGCTTACAAGCATCGCACCCCGCACCCTTCATCACCGTGGCCCCTTCCAACTGACTGGCATCCAGCCCGAGGGCCGACAACTCCTCAGGCGTCATCTCCACCGATTGCTTGCAACTCTGGCAAAGTTTTCGAACCAAGCGTTGCGCCACCACCGCCCGAACCGCCGAGGAAACCAAGAACGGTTGCACCCCGATATCCACCAACCGCGCCACCGCACTCGGAGCGTCATTGGTGTGCAGGGTGGAGAAAACCAGATGCCCCGTCAGCGAGGCATTAATCGCAATACTCGCGGTTTCTAAATCGCGAATTTCTCCGATCATGATGACATTCGGCGCTTGCCGGAGCATCGAGCGCAAGGCCGCAGGAAAGGTCATCCCGATGTCCGCGTTCACCTGAACCTGATTGATCCCATTCATCTGATACTCCACGGGATCCTCCACAGTAATGAGCTTTTTATCCGGCTTGTTGATGTAATTCAAACATCCGTAAAGGGTGGTGGTTTTCCCCGAACCCGTCGGCCCCGTGACCAGCAAAATTCCGTCGGGCAAAGTAATCAGTTTCTCGAAAACCTCTTGGTCATCCGAGAGAAAGCCCAACTGCGGCAACCCCAGCGAGAGGGAACTTTTATCGAGAATCCGCATGACCACACTCTCCCCATGGCTCGTCGGAATCGTCGAAACCCGCAGATCAATTTGCTTCCGCCCCATCTTCACTTGGATACGACCATCCTGAGGCAACCGCTTCTCCGCGATCGACATCGATCCCGTCATAATCTTCAGCCGCGAGATGATCGCCGTCTGGAGTTTCTTCGGCGGATTCTGCATCTCGTGCAAAACCCCATCGATCCGAAAGCGCACCCGAAAACGCTTTTCCAGTGGCTCCAAATGAATGTCTGAAGCCCGCATATTATAGGCCTCCAAGAGCATCATCGACACCATCTTGATGATCGGCGCATCGGCCGTATCGCCCTCCGCTCCGCCTCCCCCGCCCTCTCCATTGATCGAGATCTCCTCCCCGATTCCCTCCTCTAGCTGGCCGATGGCTTCCTCCGCCGTTCCGTAATATTTTCGATAAGCGTTGGTAATCCCCACTTGGGTCGTGCAAACAAATTCCAAGTCCCGCTTCAACAGATGATGAAGGGAATCGAAGGCGTCGAAATTTAAAGGATCGGCGGTGGCGATCATCAAACCCGAGTCTGAAATCGCCAAAGGAATCACCTTAAACCGCTTGGCTAACTCCCTCGGCACCAACTGAATAATCTCCTGATGGACCGCATACGAATTCAGATCCACAAAGTCCATCGCCGCATGCGAGGCCAGCGCTCGGGCGACATCCTCCGCACTCGCCGCCCCTTGGGCAATCAAGGTGTCGGTCAAACTTTCATCCGCCTTGGTGGTGGCGCGGGCGTGATCGACCTGAGACGCCGTGACCATTCCGTTCTCGAGGAGGATTTCAATAATGTATTCGTCGTTCTGAGCCACGCGGTTCGATTTTAAAAAGTGAGTGAGCAGCGGTTCGGGCTCGCTCAGGGCACCAAGCCTGAATGATCCCCGAATGTCAGTGACCAATAAACGAGCCGATCTGTCTGGTGTCAAAGCTCATTCCGAAAATTCTCAGCACCATCTCTCCTCAAACTTATTTTTATTCACCGCGGATGATCGCCCTTGATTCTCCAAGGCGCCGACCAAGAAAAAAAATCTTCAGAAGGCTGGACAGCCCCACCCAGAAAAGCCAATCTCCGCGCCAAATTCGAACTGGAATCCGTCAATGGCCCAGCCGAACCAAAAACTAACCCAATAACAACCCCAACTCATCCATCCTATGGCATCCTTCATCACCCGCGTCGAACTTCACGGAGCAGACTCCGCCGATTACCAAGCACTCAACACCGCCATGGAAGCCTCAGGCTTCTCCCGGGCGATCCCCAATAACGATGGCTCCGCCGTCTTCCTTCCTACGGGCCAATACTTCGGCAACGGAGAACTCGAAGCCAAAGATGTCTCCGCCATGGCTCAAGGCGCCGCCTTGAAAACCAAAAAAGGCTTCGCCATTTTTGTCTCCGACCTCACCACCGCCGCCTGGTTCGGCCTCGATTCCGTCCCGACTTCTAACCCATAGTCGCTACCTAGAGAAACTTTCTCTCCATCAATGCCCAGTCTGATTTCCATCAGACTGGGCATTATTGGACTAAAATCCCACCAAACAACTCACTCATCACCAAGTACCTAGGATATGGCCGACCCACGTAGCGAACTCAGCAAAGACATCGAAATCACCGGAACCATGCGGTTTCAGGGCGAACTGATCTTCGAAGGAAAGTTTCATGGGGACTTGATCCAAGGAAATACTCTGATCGTTGGGGAACACGCCGAAATCCACGCCAAATCGATTGTCGTCGAAAATCTGACCAGCTCAGGCCTCGTCGAAGGCGACGCCAATGTCTCGGTCCGTTGCCACCTCAAGGCCACCGCCCACCTCCAAGGAAGTCTCAAAACTTTCCGCTTAGCCATGGAAGACGGCGCCACCTTCACCGGCGGCTTGGAAATCTCCAAACCCGCCAATCTCGTCGCCAAAAAAACCCCCTAGTCGC
>JBAWZW010000238.1:0-4280 GCA_037142835.1 Verrucomicrobiota bacterium | reverse complement strand
GTAGAATCCTTGATCAAGGTCGTTGAATCGACCGAGGAATAGAGGGGGTTGCTGAGGGTTGGCAGGTCGCTCGTTTTCGTGACCAGTTCCTTGGATTCGTGCCATGGTTGCCAGCACCAATGACGATGGAGCTGATGGAAATGTTTATCTCGTGAACCTGCGCTGGCATGACCGATGCCTAATGCTTGGTTGCTAATCTGGGAGTCACCCGAACTGATCATTTCCTCCCGCTACTCCGCATCGTCCGATCAGCAATCGTCGGGGCTGGTGTTTTTGCTAGTCGTTTTTCGGGTTTCCTAGCAAGCCCGAGCCCTCGGACAGGCGATCGATCTTTCCGTGTCCAGATTTCATCTGGACCTCCGCTTTAATGGATCCCTCGAGCCGATAGGGATCAAGGAACGGCATGAAGAGGATGCCGAGGGATCGACTTTGATTTTCCCTGCGGTCGTTTTGATGGGCGAGGGGCGGGAGGGAAGGGGGGAGGTGCTTTGGCGGGAAAGTTAGTAGGTGCAGTCGAGTTCGATTTGGCGGCAGCAAATGCAGGTGATGACGATCTTTTGGACCTTGTCGTCTTCGTGGATGAGATCGATTTGTGCCCGGTCGGCGAGGGCTTTGACTTCGGGTTCGGATTGGGTGTGTCGGGTGGTAAAAGGCTTAGTGACGAGGGTGGAGGAAAAGAGGGGTTGGAAAGCAGACGGCTCGGAGGCTCGTTGAGAAAATTCGGAAGTGGCGGGAATAAACTCGGCTGGCTTAGTGGCAGGACTTTCAAACATAATATGGATGGTTAACGGCTGACAGAGAGAGAGATGGTGAGTCTTTCATTGGCAGAATCATTGGGTGGACGATTCGGCAAAGGATCCGCGGCGGCAAAGCCGGTGACGCGGATGATCTTGTTTGGGCTCACGGCATATTTAACTAGCAAACGCCGTGCCGTATTGGCGCGATCGGTGGTTAAATCCCAAGGATCTGGGGCATTGGGGGCGGGGGATGTGACTTCGGCGGTGTGGCCGTCGATGTAAACCTTGAGATTATTGTGATCAATGATCCACGCGAGATTTTGGAGAGTGAGCTGACCCCACTCGGTGGTTTCGGAGGTGCCTGGTTTAAACATCGGGTGATTATTCCGATCGTAGAGGGTAATTTTCAGGCCATCGGAGGTGAGTTGCATCTCGGCGTTTTTTTCATCGGAGATATCGCTGGTGTTGATCATCCGACTGAGATCACCGGCGAGGGCATTGAGAAAGGCGAGGTTAACGGCCGTGGGGGTATTGGTGTTCTGATCTTTTCCCGTGGCACCCGTTTCCTTTTTTTCGAGGACCCCGACGGAAGATTTGGTTAGGGAATTGAAGGGCTGTTTAAAGTATTTTGAAGTGGCGATGAGGATTTTTTTATCCTGCGCGCAGATCCATAAGACCATAAAGAGGGCCATCATGGCGGTGACGAAGTCGGCGTAGGCGACCTTCCAAGCTCCTCCGTGATGGGCGCCTTTTTTTGCCATGGTTAAGAGCGGTTGGAGGCGTTGAGGGCCCGGATCATTTCGTCGAGTTCTTCGGCGCCGGGTTGAACGCAGGGGTCGAGGCTTCGGCGGGCGAGTTCGATGGCCATGATCGGGGCCATCCCGTTACTGAATCCCGTGACGGCCTTAGCGATGCCGACGTAATACTGGAGTTCGACGGCGTTGTTATGGGAGATGCGGCTGGTGAGGGGATTGACGAAGCCGTAGGCGCCGAGAATGCCGAGAAAAGTTCCGGTGAGGGCGGCGGCGACTTTTTCTCCGACGGCTTCTGGACCTTCGGCGATGGCGGCCATGGTATTGATGATCCCGAGGACGGCGGCGATGATGCCGACGCCTGGGAGGGAGTCGCCGATCAATTGGAGAACATGAACGGGGCCCTCTCCTTCCGATTCTTTGGCGGAGACTTCTTGGTTGAGGAGGTCGCCGATTTGTTCGGGTTTGATGCGTCCGTCGATCAGTGGTTTGAGACCATTGCAGAGGAATTCGCAGCGTTCGTGGTGAGTAAGGAAAGAGGGATATTTTTGGAAGAGGGCACTTTTGGAGGGGTCTCCGACATGGTCTTCTAGGGAGATGAGGCCGTTGCGACGGGCGAGCATAAAGACCTCGTAGAGGAGTTTTAGGAGGTCCGAATAGTCTTCTTTTTTGACGGCGGCGCCTTTGACTGCGCCCATGGTTTTTGCGAAGACGGCTTTGAGGGTTCGGGCGGGACTGGCGACGAAGAGGATCCCGATGGCCACGCCGCCGATGGTCACAAACTCGGAGACATGCATGAGGACGAGCGGGTTACCGCCAGCGAGCATGAAGCCACCGAGGGTGGCGCCGATGACAATAATGAATCCGATGATTAGAAGCATGGAAGTGAGAGAAAGGAGAGGTGAGGCGAGGGTTTCGAGGGGGCGTGAGGGTTAAGTTCTTACGGCGGAGCGATCTTGGCGCTGGATAAAAGCGCGGATACTGAGGACGGCTTGGGTATGGATTTGGGAGATGCGGCCTTCGGTGAGTTGAAAAGCGGCGGCGATTTCTGAGAGGCGGAGACCTTCGAAGTAATACATCGCCATCACCTTGCGAGGAATTTCTGGGAGGAGTTTGAGTTGGGCGAGGACCGTGGCGATGAGTTCCTTTTTTTCCAAAGTCTGGAGTCCGGACATTTGGTTGTCGTCGGCGATGAGTTCGTGGAGGGAGACATCGTCGTGATTTTCGGAGAAAGACTCCCCATCGAGGGGAATGAAACTGGTTGGTTTAATTTCGTCGAGGAGGGCGGCGTATTGGTCTGGGGAGATATCCATTTCGATACAAACCTCATCGGGGGTGGCAGGGCGACCGAGATCCTGTTCGATTTGGTTGAGGATTTCGGTGAATTTTTTCCCTTTTTCGCGGATGGTTCTTGGGGTCCAGTCCATGCGGCGGATTTCGTCGTGGACGGCACCGCGGATATGGAGAGTGGCGTAAGTGGTGAAGGACTTTCCGAGGGAGGGATTAAACTTGCGGACAGCGGAGAGGAGGCCATGGAAGCCGACGCTGTAGAGGTCATCGATGCTGAGGACGGGAGGGAGGAAGATGCGCATCCGATCGACAGTGGTTTTAATCAGCGAGAGGTTGGCGGTGACGAGAGCATCTTGGTTGTTGCCGGAGTGATAGGCTCGCAGAGCTTGGATAGCGGAAGCTGGAACCGCAGGGGATGGGAGAGATGGAGCGAGATGAAGCATGTCGGTTAGGGATTCGGGTTAGATCTGGCTTGACGATCTTCTTCTCGGCGAGCGAGTTGGGCGGCGTTGTGGCCTTTTAAAGATTGAGAGACGACCGAGCGAAGAATGCGAAAGAGGATGGCGCCGATGAAGCAACCGAAGGCGGCATCGCGGAGGGCATAGCCTGGTGAATTGGCGGCGTGGAGGCTGGCGGCGAAAGTGATGAAGAAGCCCAAGGCGCCACCTAATAAGAGGAAGAATTTCATTAGCGAAAGAAGCTCAAGCAGTTTCCAAGCCAATCTCTGGGAAGGTTCTGGCAAGGATGGTTTCGAAGATATTTTCTTCGAGATCGCCGGCGATATTGGGTCCGGTGCTGAGGAAGAGGGGGGTGAGTTTTCGATCGAGGATAAACTCCCAGAGTTTGCCACAGTGGGTTAGTTCGTCGAGGTGAGTAAAGACGACGTGGGTGCAGGAGGCGTGATCGGCGAAGTCGTAGGCGCGCTTGATGAGTTCGGGATCATAAGCGGCGTTGATGACGATCACGCGACTGGTGGTGAAGAGGGGATCGAGGGCTTCGACGAAGGCGGTGCTATCGGCATCGCGGGTGGGGTTGACTCCGGGGATATCGATGTAGAGCGACTGGTCGGGAGCGAGGGTGGGAAGATCGGGAATGGAGCGGGCGCAAGGGACGCCGAGGGCCTCGCAAAAGACGGCGAGGGCGTCGCCGGGGTTTGCTCGGTCGAGGTCGAGTTTGAGGACGACGCTTTGGCGTTGGCGAACGAAGACATCGCTGGCGAGCCATTTACAAAGAGCGGTGGTTTTACCGACGCCGGGACTTCCGATGAACGCGACGCGGGAGCCGAGTGGGCGTCGGGGAATGGATTGGAATTCGCGGCGGAGTTGGATGCCGATTTTGGTGAGGGCGCGGAGTGGGGAAATTTTTTCGAGTTCTGGCCAATCGGGTTGCGATTGAATGCGGGCGGTGATTTGGGGGGAGAGTCCGCCCGCGCGGAGGAGTCGAGTGAGGCCAGTGGGCGAGACCTCTGGGGGAGCAGGTTGGGGAGTGGAAGCGGGTGAGG
>JBAWZW010000237.1:0-4288 GCA_037142835.1 Verrucomicrobiota bacterium | reverse complement strand
TGCAAATCCGCCACCACCGCCGAAATCGCTGCGCACGGCCACGTCCTCACGCCCGGCCGCTACGTCGGCGCCGAGGAAGTCGAAGACGACGGCGACCCTTTTATCCAAAAGATGCCGCGCCTCGTCGCCGAACTCGAAAGCCAGTTCATAGAATCGGCCAAGCTCGAAGCCGCCATCCGGCAAAACCTGAAAGGACTCGGCTATGCCCTCTGAACCGCCCTCCATTCCATCCCGCCTGCTGGAGGATGTTCGCAGCATTCTCCTGCAAGCCCGGCAAAAGTCTTTTGCCGCCGTCAACACGATCATGGTCGAGGCCTACTGGCAGATCGGCCAGCGGATCGTTCAGGAAGAGCAGGGTGGCAATGCCCGCGCCGACTATGGCAGCCAGGTCATTCACAACCTCGCCCGCCAACTCGGCGAGGAGTTCGGCAGCGGTGTCTCGATCGCCAATCTCAAGAATTTCCGCCAGTTTTACCTCACCTTCCCCGATGCCGGAAAAAGCTACGCGCTGCGTAGCCTTTTGACCTGGACCCATTGGCGGCTGGTGATGCGGGTGGAAAACGCAGCCGCCCGCGACTACTACATTCGCGAGACCGCCGGGCAGGGCTGGAGTAGTCGGCAATTGGAGCGAGCCATCGCCACGCAAACCTTCCAGCGGCTTCTCCAAGCCCCTCCCGCCGACTCCGGAGCCCACCCTGCACATCCGCAGGAATTCATCAAAGACCCCTACGTTCTCGAATTCCTCGGCCTGCCCGAAAATCAAGCCCACGCCGAGCGTGATCTCGAATCCGCTCTCACCACCCGCCTCCGGGACTTTCTCATGGAGATGGGGAAAGGCTTTTCCTTCGTCGGGCGGCAGTTCCGTGTCAGCACCGAGACCAGCCACTTCTATGTGGATCTCGTCTTCTACAACTACCTGCTCAAGTGCTTCGTCCTGCTCGATCTCAAAACCAAAAAACTCACCCATGCCGACATCGGGCAGATGGACATGTATGTCCGCCTTTTCGATGACCTGAAACGCGGCGAGGGCGACAACCCGACTCTTGGCATCATCCTCTGCACCGACAAGGATGACACGCTCGTCCGCTACTCCGTGCTTCAGGAAAGCCAGCAGATTTTCGCTTCCAAATACCGTCTCATCCTCCCCAGTGAGGACGAACTTCGAGCCGAACTGGAGCGACGTCACATCCTCGAGTTGCCGGAGAAAGGAGACGCCTCATGAATATCGCGAAGGAAAAGATGCCGCGCCTCGTCGCCGAACTGCACGCCCAGTTCGCCGAGTCCGCGAAACTGGAGCAGGCCATCAAAGCAAACCTGAGGGGGCTGGGTTATGGCGGGTGATTTCAGCACCAACGGTGCGGCACATACCAGCCCAGGGCATCGCCCTGACGAGTATACACATTTAGTGATCTTATTCTGGACACAGAAACGATGAGCGATCAAGAGTTCTGGCAGACTCCATATCATGATCCAGAACGCGGATATTCCACCGTTATTGTGCGGCAAACCCTTTGGGGCTGAGGGGCTAACTGTTGTCATTGAGGAACTGGAGCGCTTGCCCGCTCCCAACCGAGCAGAGTTGGCTCGACGGCTCTGTGAGCGCTTATATTGGTATAACCCAAGCGGCCAGCCCCAGTTGATGAGTGCGCGGGTAGGACTTCTGAGACTTCACCGGCGGGGGTTGTTGGAGTTGCCTCTTCCCTTGAAGTCCAATGGGAACGGGCGACGGCAACCACGAGCAACTTCAGCTGGTGACCCTCAACTCCCGATTACCGCAGGAGCGGGGCAGTTGGCCCCCTTGTCTTTTGAGCGTGTGGAAGGGCGCACTCCGGAGTCTCGTCTCTGGAACGAGTTGATCCAACGTTATCACTATCTGGGTTACACGCCGATCTCCGGTGCCCAGTTGCGTTACTTTGTGCGTGGGGATGATGGACGGCAACTGGCTCTGTTGGGATTTGGCGCGGCTGCATGGAAGCTGGCCGACAGAGATCGATTCATCGGCTGGGATACCTCGCAGAGAGAGGCGAGGCTTTGCCATGTGGTCAATAATTGCCGGTTTCTCGTCCTGCCGTGGGTTCGCTCGCCCAACCTTGCCTCCATG
Source organism: Verrucomicrobiota bacterium (assembly GCA_037142835.1). Lineage (GTDB taxonomy): Bacteria > Verrucomicrobiota > Verrucomicrobiia > Chthoniobacterales > Chthoniobacteraceae > Chthoniobacter. The sequence goes on along the minus strand of JBAWZW010000237.1, from coordinate 2,187 downwards.
ATCTTGGGGCTTTGCGCCCGGCGCGTCCGAGAGGACTTTGAGCGTATCCATGGAGTGAGGCCGCTGGTCATGGAAACCTTTGTCGAGAGCGGTCGTTTCATGGGGACTTGTTACCGCGCTGCCAACTGGATTCGGGTTGGCACTACTGGTGGGCGGGGACGCAACGATCGGCGGGCGCTGAGAGCCGTTCCGATCAAGGACATCTGGCTCTCTCCTCTGACAAAGGACTTTCGTAGCAAACTGTGCGCACCGCTGGCAGTCGAACGCTGGCCCTTTTGTTAAAGGTCATGGCAGCCAACATCCTCAGCGAGATCGCGGGTATTGATCTAGGCGACGAGCGCCGCAACCGGCGCATCGGCAGGCTGGCCTCCCGCATGGCAGCCTCGCCGCAGGAAAGCATTCGGGCCGCTTGCAAGGGGTGGGCTGAAGCGATTGGAGGATTTCGTCTTCTGCATAATGAAGAGGTCACTTGGGAGAAGATCCTCTGTGCGCATGAGCAGGCTACTCTGGAGCGTGCTGGGGCGTGTGAGCGCATCCTCCTGGTCCAAGACACAACGGAACTAAACTACTCCAGCCACAAATCCCTCATTGGGGCTGGGCGGCTCGACGCCCAAACTCGGCAGGGCTTCTATGCTCACAACCACCTTTTGGTGGATGAGGATACAGGGGTGGCTTTGGGCCTGTGTGGGTCGTATGTCTGGACCCGGGAGCAGGAAACAAAAAGACACGGGCACAAGCAGGTGCCCTTTGAAGAGAAGGAGAGCCACCGTTGGTTTCAAGGGTATCTGAAGGCTTGCGAGGTCGCCCAAAAGTATCCCGCCGCAGAAGTGCTCACCGTGGGTGATCGCGAAAGCGACATCTACGAGATCTATGCCGAATGGCAGAGGCGCGGCCAGTGCGGGGAGAACCGCGCGGAGGTGCTCGTGCGCGCCGGTCGCGACCGCGTGCTGCTCGACGCGGATAATCATCTCTTCCAAACGATGCGCGACGGGCAGGAATTGGGAACTTATTCGGTCGAGTTCGCCAGCAAAGCGCAGGTCCGCAAGATCAACGGCAACAGATGCCTGACCCATCGACTGGGCCGCAAGGCCACGTTGGAGGTGCGTTCCACCAAAGTCAGACTGAAGCCCACCCATCGCAAACACGGCGGGAAACTTCCTCCCGTGGAACTGTGGGCGGTGTGCGTATTGGAAATCGACCCTCCCCAGGGTCATGAACCCATCGAGTGGTTCCTGCTTACGAGCCTGCCTGCGGAAACTTTCTCGCAGGCCCGGCGAGTCATTCGCGCCTACGCTAACCGCTGGCTTGTCGAGGAGCTTCATCGCATCCTCAAAAGTGGTTGTCGTGTGGAGCAGATCAACTTGCGCACGAGTGCCGCCCTGCTTCCCGCCGTGGCTCTCTACTTGATCGTGGCTTGGAGGATACTCTATCTGCGAGACTTCAGGCGCGCACAACCCGACCTGTGCTGCTCGATCTTTTTTACCTCCGCAGAATGGCAGGCCGCATGTTTGATCCAAGGTCGACCAGCTGACACTGGCCCTCCAACTCTGGAGCAGATGGTTGGCATGGTAGGAAAGATGGGCGGGCACATGGGACGCAAAAAAGATCCATCGCCAGGTCCAGAGTGTCTCTGGAGAGGAATGGAGAAGCTGCGTTGCTACGTGGAAATGGGGCAGGCCCTCGGACGGCTCTAAAAAGCCACTCACCGGTGCCCAGCGGCAGTCCTTCTCAGGAGCCGACCAGATCAGGCTCAATCACTACGAGCATCCGTGCGCCGATGAATTCGTTTTTATGTACCCGAATTGCCATCGCATCACGAGCCAGAGAAATGTGTATACTCGTCAGGGCATGGCCGAGGGTGAAAAGCGAGTTACTAAACAATCGAGGAAGGCGCTTTGGGAATCTTGGCTAAGTAAATTGCGCCAATACTTTGACCATTTTGGCCCCCAGCTGCGCACAGTGGTCCGTCTTGGCTCTGCACCGCACTCGGAAGGCCAAATTCTGGTTGTCAACATTACGGCGATTACAGCGACGGACAGAATTACGTACCGAAATCTCCTCTATTAAAAAAGACATTGACTTCCACTGTTGCACATCAATAATGATTATCGTATTGTCCGTTCTCGAGAGCGAAGCGGCATATTATGGCAAGAGCCATGGAAATAAAAATGCCTATTAATAATTTCA
>JBAWZW010000236.1:0-4330 GCA_037142835.1 Verrucomicrobiota bacterium | reverse complement strand
GGGTTAGGAGACGGTGGTTTTTAGGGAAGCGGTGGTGAATTCGCGGTTGAGGCGGGCGATTACGGAGATGGGGATATTGGCTGGGCAGACGGCTTCGCATTCGAGGTAATTGGAGCAGTTGCCGAAGCCTGCTTCGTCCATGGTTTGGACCATTTTGAGGGCGCGGGAGGTGCGTTCGGGTTGGCCTTGGGGGAGGAGGGCGAGGTGGGAGACTTTGGCACCGACGAAGAGCATGGCGCTGGCGTTTGGGCAAGCGGCCACGCAGGCGCCGCAGCCGATGCAGGCGGCGGCTTCCATGGCGATATCGGCGTCGACTTTGCCGATGGGGAGGCAATTGCCGTCGGGGGCGGAGCCATTGCGAGCGGTGATGAAGCCACCGGCTTGTTGGATGCGATCGAAGGCCGAGCGATCGACGACGAGGTCGCGGATGATGGGGAAGGATTGGGCGCGGAAGGGTTCCACGTAGATGGTGGCGCCATCGGCGAACTTGCGCATGTAGAGCTGGCAGGTGGTGGTCTCGCTGGGGCCGTGGGGGACGCCATTGATGGAGAGGGAGCAGGAGCCGCAGATGCCTTCGCGGCAATCGTGATCGAAGGCGATGGGTTCTTGGCCTTTGCTGGAGAGGTCATCGTTGACGATGTCGAGCATTTCGAGGAAGGAAGCGTCTTCGGGAATATTGCGAGCTTCGATATCGGCGAGGGCCCCTGGGGTGGAGGCATTTTTTTGGCGCCAGACTTTGAGTTTGAGGTTCATTGGCAAGGAGCGGAGCGGGATTATTTGTAGCTGCGGACGCTGGTGTGGACGGCTTCGAAGGTGAGGGGTTCGACTTGGCGGATGGGTGGGGAGTTTTCGCCCGTGAACTGCCAAGCGGCGACGTGTTGGAAATTTTCGTCGTCGCGTTTGGCTTCGCCGTCGGGGTATTGGTGTTCCTCGCGGAAGTGGCCGCCGCAGGATTCGCGGCGTTCGAGGGCATCGCGGCAGAGGAGTTCACCGAACTCGAGGAAATCGGCGACGCGACCGGCTTTTTCGAGGGAGGGATTGAGGGAAGCGGAGTCGCCTGGGACGCTGACATTTTTCCAGAATTCCTCGCGGAGGGGGGGGATTTGGGCGAGGGCGCGTTGGAGGGAGCGTTCGCTGCGGGACATTCCGCAGTAGTCCCACATGATGCGACCGAGTTCGCGGTGGAAGTGATCGACGGAGCGTTTGCCTTTGATGGCGAGGAGTTGAGTGGTGCGGGAGCGGACGGCGGCTTCTGCTTGGAGGAATTCGGGTTGGGAAGTGGAGGGGCGTTTACCGATTTGAGGGGCGAGATAATTGCCGATGGTGGCAGGGAGGACGAAGTAGCCATCGGCGAGGCCTTGCATTAAAGCACTGGCGCCGAGGCGATTGGCGCCGTGATCGGAGAAGTTGGCTTCCCCGAGGACGAAGAGACCGGGGAGATTGGACATGAGGTTATAATCGACCCAGAGACCGCCCATCGTGTAGTGGACGGCGGGGTAGATGCGCATGGGCTGTTGGTAGGCATTTTCGGCGGTGATCTGTTCGTAGATTTCGAAGAGATTGCCGTAGCGCTCGCGGATGGTGGGTTCGCCGAGGCGTTGGATGGCATCGGCGAAATCGAGATAGACGCCGAGACCGCCTGGGCCGACGCCGCGACCGTCGTCGGTGGCTTCTTTGGCGGAGCGGGAGGAGATATCGCGTGGGGCGAGGTTGCCGAAGCTGGGGTATTTGCGTTCGAGATAGTAATCGCGTTCGGTTTCGGGGATTTGGGCTGGGGGCCGTTGGTCGCCTTTATTTTTGGGGACCCAGACGCGTCCGTCGTTGCGGAGGGACTCGGACATGAGGGTGAGTTTGCTTTGATACTCGCCGGCGACGGGGATGCAGGTGGGGTGGATTTGGGTGTAGCAGGGGTTGGCGAAGAGGGCGCCGTGTTTGTAGGCGCGCCAGGTGGCGGTGGTATTGGAGCCTTTGGCGTTGGTGGAGAGGTAGAAGACATTTCCGTAGCCGCCTGTGCAGAGGACCACGGCGTCGGCGGAGTGAGAGGAGATGGCACCGGTGACGAGATTGCGAACGACGATGCCTTTGGCATGGCCGTCGACGAGGACGAGATCGAGCAATTCGGTACGGGGGAACATTTCGACGGAGTGAGCGGCGATTTGGCGATTGAGGGCGGAGTAAGCGCCGAGGAGGAGTTGTTGGCCGGTTTGGCCGCGGGCGTAGAAAGTGCGGGAGACTTGGGCACCACCGAAGGAGCGATTGGCGAGGAGCCCACCGTATTCGCGGGCGAAGGGGACGCCTTGGGCGACGCATTGATCGATGATCGAGCAGCTGACTTCGGCGAGGCGATGGACATTGGCTTCGCGGGAGCGGAAGTCGCCGCCTTTGATGGTATCGTAGAAGAGGCGTTGGACGGAATCGCCGTCGTTTTGGTAATTTTTAGCGGCGTTGATGCCTCCTTGGGCGGCGATGGAGTGGGCGCGTCGTGGGGAATCTTGGAAGCAGAAGCATTTGACCTTGTAGCCGAGTTCGCCGAGGGAGGAGGCGGCGCTGGCGCCAGCGAGGCCGGAGCCGACGACGATGATTTCGTATTTTCGGCGATTGGCGGGGTTGATCAGTTTGGAATCGAACTGATGATTTTTCCACTTATCGGCGATGGGACCTGCGGGAATTTTGGGATCGAGAGAGGCGCTCATTATTTGAGGAATCCGGTGAGGACGGCGAGAGGGATGGATGCGTAACCGAGGAAGATGAGGATGGAGAGGGAGGAGCCGGTGATTTTGTAGAAGGGGCGAAGTTTGGCGGAGTTGAGGCCGAGGGTTTGGAAGAGGCTAGCGAAGCCGTGGTTGAGGTGGAGGGCGAGGAGGGCGACGGAGAGGAGATAGAAGGCGGAGACGGGGCGATTTTGGAAGCCGTGGATGATCATTTGGTAGACATCGTGGCGGCCTTCGGAGTCATGGAGAGAGGCGAAAGAGGGGTCGATTTTTTGGGCGGTGAAATGGAGGAGATGGAAGATGATGAAGCAGAGGACGGTGAGGCCGCTGAGGGTCATGAGGCGAGCGGAGAGGGTGGAGGCGCGGTATTTGGTGACGGCGTAGGGGGTGGGGCGAGCGGCGCGATTTTCGGTGCGGAGCTGGATGGTGAAGTAGACATGGGCGAGGAGCATGACGAGGAGGGAAGCGCGGATGATCCAGAGGAGTTCGCCGAGATTCTGGAGGAATTGGGCGTATTGGTTGAGGGGTTCTGGGCCGAGGAAGATTTGGAGGTTGCCGATGAGATGACCGATGACGAAGCCGAAGAGGGCGAGGCCGGTGAGGGCGACGATGGATTTGCGGCCGATGGAAGAGGTGAAGAAAGAGGAGAGGGAATGCACGAGAAGATGAAGGCGAGAATCGGGAAGTGGAGAAAGGGTGGGCGGTTAGTAAAAAAGAGTGAGTAGAAGATCGGAAATTTTGTGGGGAAGTTTAGCTAAACTTTGTGGAGAAAAGAGGCGAGGATTTTTTCAGGAGAATGAAAGATTTGAGAAGAGGGAAAAAAAGGCGGAGTTTCTAGGATTTACGATGGGGAGGTGGAGGTGGTTGCGGAGGTTTGGGAGGAAAAGTCAAAGATTTTTTAAAAAAGGCTTGCGTGTGGTGGTGGGGAGGTGTTTGGTGGGTGCGCACAGTTAGAGCCCATAGGGGTAGGGAGATTGCTAGTTGTATTGTTTTCGCGGATTTATTTGCGAACTTCAGTGGCAGTTTGAGATCCGATCATCGGAAACCACCGTCGTTTGCTCCGCAGTTGCTTAGATAAACAAACAAAATGTCAACGAAACTCTACGTAGGAAATCTTTCCTTCGATACCACTGAAATGGATCTTCAAGACCACTTCTCCACCGTTGGAACCGTGACCGAAGCGTCCCTCATGCAAGACAAATTCACGGGCAAATCCCGCGGATTCGCTTTCGTGACGATGTCGAGTGCGGACGAAGCCCAGAAGGCGATTTCGCAATTCCATGGTCAAAACTTTCAGAACCGTGCATTGACGGTCAATGAAGCGCGTCCGCGCGAAGACCGTCCTCCTGGTGGAGGCGGCCCACGCAAGTCCTTTGGTGGTGGCGGCGGTGGTGGCGGCGGCGATCGTGGTGGTTACCAGAAGCGCTACTAATCCTCCTTTTTAGGAAGATTTAAAAATTAAGGACGCCCCGATCGAAAGATCGGGGCGTTTCTTTTTTGTTGGGGGGGGAGTTTTTGAGGCTTTGCGGATGGGGAGTGGTGGAGTTAGGATGGATGGGTGAAGAATCAAACGACGAGAATTTTCGGGATGATTTTGGGGATTTGGCTGGGAATGGGGG
>JBAWZW010000235.1:0-4332 GCA_037142835.1 Verrucomicrobiota bacterium | reverse complement strand
CCCCTCCCCCGTCCCACTCGCCATCCTCATCCGCTCCTCATGCTCATCCCTCCACCGATGCGAAATCTTCGTAAACTTCCCCGCAAAAAATGTGTGGAGGATCGCACACAGAAAAATTCCCGTCGCCACAAGATTAAACCCATCCATCGCAATCCGCTCCCGATACACCTGCCCAAGTCCCACCCCTTTACTCGGCGGATAATCCGCCAACGGCAACGGAAACGCCACCTCCCTAGATGGGCTGGACTCCGCCCCAAAACACCCCACCAACGCACCCCAGCCAAATAGAAACATCAAAAAAAAGCCACGCATCAGTCCCCCAAACTTGCCCAAATCCCTCCACCCTTAGCGAGCTTTTCTTCTCCTCCTCCCCATAACCGAAGCGTGCATTTTAAAAAGTTTCCGCATAAGAAGTGCCGTGCCTTCACTCCGTAAAACTCTCTTCGTCAACCCACCTTCCTGGGAAGGCTTCGATGGCGGCGCAGGCTCCCGCTACCAAGCAAAACGCGAGGTCCGCTCTTTCTGGTATCCCACTTGGCTCGCCCAACCAGCCGCGCTCATCGAAGGCTCCCGCTTGCTCGACGCCCCCCCAGATAACCTCACCCGCGGTGATGTTCTCCGCATCGCCCGCGACTACGAACTCGTCATCATTCATACCAGCGCCCCCACCCTCCAAGGCGACGGCGCCCTCGCCGAAGCTCTCAAAAATCAAAATCCTCACCTCTCCGTCGGCCTCGTCGGCGCTCACGCCGCCGTCCTCCCCAACGAAACCCTCGCCGTCAGCGAGGCCGTCGATTTCGTCGGACGCAAAGAGTTCGACTTCACTTGCCTCGATCTCGCCCACGATCGACCACTCGCCGAAATCGATGGCCTCTCTTTCCGCTCCTCCGGCAAAATAATCCATAACCCCGAACGATCCTTAATCACTGACTTCGATTCTCTCCCCAGCGTGATGGACGTTTACGCTCGAGATCTCACTATCGAAAATTACGCGATCGGTTACCTCAAACACCCTTACGTCTCCCACTACACTGGCCGCGGTTGCCCCGCCCAGTGCACCTTTTGCCTCTGGCCCCAAACCGTCGGCGGACACAAATATCGCGCCAAATCTCCCCAAGCCGTCGCCCGCGAAATGGCTCACGCCCAACGCCTCTTCCCCAAGGTCAAAGAGTTTTTCTTCGACGACGATACCTTCACCGCCATCCAGCCTCGCGCCCGAGACATCGCCAAGGAACTCGGCAAACTCGGCATGACTTGGAGCTGCAATGCCCGCGCCAATGTCAATTACGAAACCTTAAAAACCATGCGCGACAACGGGTTGCGCCTCCTCCTCGTCGGCTACGAAAGCGGCAATCAGAAAATTCTCGATCAAATCAAAAAGGGCATCCGCCTCGAAGAAGCCCGCCAGTTCACCGCCAATTGCAAAAAACTCGGCATCACCATCCACGGCACCTTTATCCTCGGCTTACCAGGGGAAACCCGCGAAACCATCCGCGAAACCATCGAGTTCGCCAAAGAAATCGATCCCTTTTCCATCCAAGTCAGCCTCGCCGCCCCCTACCCAGGCACAGAACTCTATCGCCAAGCCCTCGAAAATGGCTGGTTTGCCAACGGCCAACTCGTCGACGGCCTCGGCCAACAGTCCGCCTCTCTCGAATACCCCAACCTCTCCCGAGAAGAAATCTTTTCCGCCCTCGAAAAGTTCTACCGCAGCTACTACTTCCGCCCTCGCCCGATCGCCCGGATGCTCGGTGAAATGATCGCCGATTTCTCCGTGATGAAGCGACGACTCCGCGAAGGGGCCGAATTCCTCCGCTTCCTTCACCTCCGAAACTCCCCCTAATTCCCCGAACTCCCCAAAGTTGACAACCCCTCCACCTCACGCATAAATCATCTGCAATGCGTGCCCATTTTCTCCGCCTCGGCTTCATTCTGATGCTCGTCGCGCTCACCCAAATCAGCGGCGGACATTGGATACTCCTCCAATCTGTCGCCTGGGCAAAAATGCTCGCCACCCACTCTTCTCAATCTCAGTTCTCCGAAGCCCTCACCAAAACATTCGACGGACAGCATCCCTGCAACCTTTGCCAGATCATCGCAAAAGTCAAAAATCAAGAACCAAAAACTTCCATCGAAAAACTCCAACCTCAGCCCGTCTCCCTCCCCCAAATAGACGACTGGGTGATCCATCGGTTCTCCACCGATCATCGGTTTTTCCTCACTTCTTTTACCGCAGAGTCACGCTTCGAATCCCCCCCAGTTCCCCCTCCCTCTTTCCCGACGGTTTAGTTTTCCACCACCCCCGACGTCATCTCTTCAAGATGACTTCGCTGGTCCATTCGTCACCCATCGGCACGCCGAAGAAATCACTTCACCCGCGTCTGCCAAAACCCTCACCCTTTCATGAAATCCTTTTCTCTTTTCCTTCTTTCCAGTCTCGCCCTCTCCACTCTCCCTTCCGCTTTTTCTTGTGATCTCTGTGGTTGCTTTTCCCCACGCCTCACCGTCACTCCCGAAAAAAAATCCTCATTCTATAGCAGTCTTGCCGAACAGTTTACCTACTTTAGTACCGACAGACTCAACGGCGAAAAAGTCCCCAACCCCACGGGCCAATTCCTCGCCAGCTCCAATACCCAACTCGTCCTCGGCACCACTTTTCTCGATCAACGCCTCGGCCTCCAACTCAATCTCCCACTCATCTCCCGACGCTACCAACGCCCCGAAGGCTTTGAAATTCAACGCGGTCACCTCTTCGGCATCGGCGACACCTCCCTTCTCGCCAATTGGATGATTTTAAAACACTCTTCCCCCACCCAAAATGCCCCAACTCCTCACCCCCTCTGGACCGCCTCCATTAACCTCATCGGCGGACTAAAATTTCCCACCGGTGACAGCAGCCCGCTCGCCGAAGAATTCCATGAGGTGGAAATCGAAGGCGCCCCAGAAAGTGGCATCCATGGCCACGATCTCGCCCTCGGAACCGGCTCCTACGATGGCATCTTCGCTACCCAATGCTTTCTCGGTTACCGATCCCTCTTCTTTCAAGCCGATCTCCAATTCACCTGGCGCGGCCTCGGCTCCTACTCCTATCGCTACGCCAATGACTTCTCCTGGAACGGTGGCCCAGGCTTTTACCTCCTCCGCAAAAGCACCCAATCCCTCGCCCTCCTCGCCCTTCTCTCCGGCGAAACCAAAAGCACCGATACTTTCCTCGGCCAATCCGCCCCCGATACTGGCGTCACCTCCCTCTATCTCGGCCCCACCGCCATCGCCTCCTTCGGCCGCTTCAATGCCCAAATCGGCGTCGGCCTCCCCATTCTCATGCACACGACCGCGTTCCAAACCACCCCAGATTATCGCCTTTCCGCCAGCTTCACCCTGCAATTTTAATCCCTTTCTGTCCTAAGATCATCACCCAAAAAAGCTTCCCATAACAACCATCTCCGCTCCATTCCACTCTCAAACCTCACCTCCAATGCCTGCTATCCACCTCACCCAAACTTCCCCACCTTCCACCCTCCGTTCTCCTCGCAAACCTCATCTGCGCTTTTTAGCCATCCTCGCCACCTTCCTCGCCTCACCCCTCTTCTCCCATGCCGATGATGCCCCCGCCACTCCCCTCCCCGCCATCCCTGTCCCCGAAAAAATCGTCGTCCTCACTTTCGACGATTCTGTAGCCAGCCAAGCCACCATCGTGGCTCCCCTCCTCAAAAAACTCGGATTCAATGCCACGTTCTTCATCACCGAAGGATTCGATTTTTCCACCAATAAAAAGCAGTATATGACCTGGGAGCAAATCAAAGAACTCCACGAAGCAGGCTTCGAAATCGGTAATCACACCCGCAACCACAAGGGCGTCAATAGCCAAACCCCTGCCCAGATCAACGCCGATGTCGAATACATCGAAACCCAATGCGCCGCTCACCAAATTCCCCGCCCCACAAGCTTCTGCTACCCAGGCTACGCCACCAGTCCCGCCGCGGTCGAAGTCCTTCGCGGTCGCGGCTATCGTTTCGCTCGCGCGGGCGGCATGCAAGCGTTCGACCCCGCCAAAGACGAACCCCTCCTCCTCAACCAAGCCTTTGACTCCAAACCAGGCGTAAAATTTGAGCACTTCGTCGCCGCTGTCGGACAGGCCAAGGAAGGAAAAATCGCCGTGCTCACTTTTCACGGAGTTCCCGACGAACAACACCCATGGGTCAATACCGATCCCATTCAATTCACCAAGTGGATGGAATATCTAAAAGAAAATGGCTACTCCGTGGTCGCCCTCCGCGATATCGTCAAATATCTCCCCAGCAAAAAATAGCCTCACCCCCATCCCCTCCGCTC
>JBAWZW010000234.1:0-4333 GCA_037142835.1 Verrucomicrobiota bacterium | reverse complement strand
GGGGTGGGAGTAGGGGAATTTTATTTGAGAAAGTGGCTAAGAAATTCGGGTTGCGGTGATTTGTCCGATATCTTCGATTTCTTTTGGGAAGCCACTTACTGAGGGAGATCTGAGGGGAAGCACAACTTAAAAATCTATTATTATCTTTGTATGAAAACACCCCTTCACCGCAGTTCTCGTCGGACATTTCTTAAAGGCATCGCGGTAACGACGAGTGGGTTAATTTTGCCTCGGGTATTTTGGGCACAGGAGGGTGGAGTAGCGAGTCGGAAGTTGGGGATCGCGGCGATTGGGTGTGGCGGGAAGGGTGAATCGGATTTGGATGGGGCATCGAAGGGGAACAATGTGGTGGCGATTTGTGATGTGGATGCGAATACTTTGAAGCGGGCGGCCGCGAAGTATCCTGGGGCGAAACAATTTCAGGATTTCCGGCAGATGTTGGATGAGGTCAAGGAGATTGATGCGGTGACGGTCTCGACGCCTGACCACGCGCATTTTCCGGCGGCGATGCATGCGATTGGGTTGGGCAAGCATGTGTGTGTGCAGAAGCCGTTGGGGAACACGCTTTGGGAGGTGAGGCAGATGCATTTGGCGGCGACGAAGAAGGGGGTGATTACCCAGATGGGGAATCAGGGGCATACGTATAGCGACAATCGTTTACTCAAGGAGTGGCTGGACGCTGGGGCGGTGGGGAAAGTGAAAGAGATTCATGTGTGGACGAACCGGCCGATTTGGCCACAGGGGAAGGCGGCGACGTTTAAGGGGGGTGAAGTGCCTGAGAATTTGAATTGGCAGCAGTGGTTGGCGCAGACGCCTGATCATCCGTATTCTCCTGACATTCACCCCTTTAAGTGGAGAGGCTTTTTGGAGTGGGGTGCGGGGGCGATTGGGGATATGGGATGTCACTTGATGGATCCGATCTTTTACGCCTTGGATTTGGGGATTCCGAAGCATGTGGAAGCGCAAACTGAGGAATTGACGGAGATTGCGTGGCCTCGTGGGGCGGTGGTAAAATATACTTGGAAGGATCATCCGAAGTTGGGAGAGGTGACAATGACGTGGTATGAGGGGAAGAATGAGAAGGGAGAGCAGCATTTGCCTCCAGTTCCGAAGGAATTGGGACCGGTGAAGATTGGGAGTGGTGGTTGGATGATTATTGGGAGTGAAGGGGTGATTTTGAATCGTGGGGATCAGTGTCGGAATCCGTTGATTTTCCCTGAGGCCCGCCGGGCGGAATTTTTGGCGAATCCTTTGGAGAAGAAGTATGAACGGAGTCCGAAGGAAGGGGCTCCGCAAGAGGAGTGGACCTTGGCGATTAAGAATGGGAAGGCCTTTGATTTCATGTCGAAATTTGATTACGCGGTGCCCTTGACGGAGTTGGGGTTGATCGGTGGTTTAGCGATGCGGGTGGGCAAGCCGATCGTCTGGGACAGTGCGAAGTTGGAGGTGACGGGGCAACCGGATGCGGGGCGCTTTATTAAGCGGGCGGCGTATCGGAAGGGCTGGGAATATTCGGCGGAAAAAATCTAGAAAAGGGGAGCGGCTGGGACGCTTTTTTTTATGGGTATTTCACCTACCACGAACGTGTTTGGTCAGCCTTTGCAACCGTGCAGTTTTGCGCCGTTGACGGGATACCTGCGGGATGGGTGTTGTCATACGGCGCCTGGAGATCGGGGGTTGCATACGGTGTGCGTGCGGGTGACGGAGGAATTTCTCCGTTTTTCGCAGGAGGCGGGGAATGATTTGAGCACACCGGTGGAGGCGTATGGGTTTCCTGGTTTACGAGCTGGGGATCGGTGGTGTTTGTGCGTGACGCGGTGGGCGGAGGCCTTGGAGGCGGGGTGTGCGCCGCCGGTGGTGTTGGGGTCGACGCATCTTTCGGCGTTGGAGTTTGTGGCGTTGGAGGATTTGGAGAGGCACGGGGAAGATCTGGAGGAGGAGATTTGATGTTGGGGAAGGATGCAGGAGGGGTTTAACTGATGATTTATGGCCAACGAATTTCTTCTCATCGATAATAGTAATTCCTACACGAAATTTGCGTTGAGTACGCGGGAGAAAGTGGGGATGGTGAGGCGGTTGGCGACGCGGACGGTCAACGATGCGGGGATCGACAACGTGTTGTCTGGGTGGAAGTGGGATTCGGTGGTTTTGGCTTCGGTGGTTCCTGAGGTTGGGGAGCGGATTGTGGAGTATTTGGCGCCGTATCAGGTGTTGCGGGTGACGGCGAAATTGAAATTGGGGGTTGGGGTGGATTATCCGAAGCCGGCGACGATTGGGGCGGATCGATTGGCGAATGCGGCGGCGGTGTGGGCTTTGTATGGGGGGCCGTCGGTGGTGGTCGATTTTGGGACGGCGGTGAGTTTTGATGTGGTTTCGGGGGAGGGAAAATATATTGGGGGGGTGATTGCGCCTGGGTTGGAGGCGATGACGCATTACTTGCATACGCGGACGGCGTTGCTTCCGGAGATTTCGTTATTGGAGCCGCCGTCGGCGATTGGAAAGAATACCAAGCATGCGATGCTTTCTGGGGCGGTGCATGGGTATCGAGGGTTAGTTCGGCAGATTTTGTTGGAGGTGAAGAAGGAATTGGGATCGCCGAAGAAATTGAGGGTGGTGGCGACGGGAGGGTCGGCGGAATTGATTGTGGCGGGGCTTGCGGAGATTGAGTTAGTGGTTCCTGACTTGACGCTTGACGGGTTGAGGATCATTGGTTTGTTGAATCAGCGGGGGTGATGGGTGGGGGCTGAGGAAAAGACTTTGTTGCTTATTGATGAAAGATTGGGCAATAAGAGACTTGTAATGAAAAAGCCTGATCTTCCTCTTCTTTTGGCAGTATTCCTTTCGCTGGGGATGTCTCGGATCTCGGCGAGTGAGGCGACGGCGGCGCATGAGACCTTTCGGGGGGCGATGACCTTGGATCAAGCGGTGGGGATTGCTTTGAGGCAAAACACGGATGTGTTGCGGGCGATTCAGCAGATTCAGTTGACGCGTGGGCAGGTGATTCAGGTGAGGGGGCAGGCATTGCCGCAGGTGGGATTGAACTCGAGTTATGCGCAAAAGGAACGTTCCTTGGTGGGTGGGCAAGGGTTGAGTGGGAGTATTGATCCGCGTTCTTGGGAGGTGAACATTCAAGCGACGCAGGTGGTGTATTCTGGGGGGCAGGTGGGAGCGGCGATCAAGATTGCGAAATTTGCGAATGACAGCAGTTATTTCAGTTTACGGGATACGATTGACAACACGATTGCGAAGGTCAGGCAGAATTTTTACAACGTGCTTTTGGATGCGGAGTTGATCACCGTGCAGGAGCAATCGGTGAAATTATTGACCAGCCAGTTAAAGGATCAGGAGAATCGATTTGCGGCGGGAACGGTGCCAGCGTTTAACGTTTTGCAGGCGAAGGTGGCGTTGGCGAATGAGCAACCGGTGTTGATTCGGGCGAAGGGGACTTATGATTTGGCGTTGGTGGAGTTATCGAAGACTTTGGGATTGGATCCTGGGGCGAATGGGAAACCGACATTTACGGCGAAGGGGGAATTGACGGTGAGCGAGCGGGGTTTTGGGTTAAAGAACGCCATTGATTTGGCTTTGAAGCAGAGGCCCTTTTTGAAGGTGCAACGGCTGGCGATTCTCAGTCAGAAAGAGCAGATCAAAGTGGCATTTGCGGGGTATTTGCCGAAGGTGAACGCGAATATTGGCGAGACGGTGAGGAACTCGGTGGTCTCGAATCAGATGGATAATTTGATTAACGGGTGGTTTTTTGGGTTTACGGGGAACTGGGCAATTTTTGATGGCTTAGAGACTTACGGGGCGGTGAAGGCGGCGCGGGCGTCTTTGGAGCAAGCGAAGATTCAGTATGACGCTTCGGTGCAGCAGGTGGAGATGGAAGTGCAGCAGGCGTATGTGAAGTTGCAGACGGCGCGGGCGACGATTGAGAGTGGACGGATGACGGTGACATTGGCGGAGGAATCTTTGCGATTGGCGACAGACCGATTGGCGGCTGGAGCGGGGACGCAGTTGGATGTCTTGAATGCGCAGACGCAGTTGACGGTGGCGCGGAGTACGGAGTTGCAGGCGCGAGCGGATTACAACATTGCGTTAGCGGATTACGATCGGGTGACGGCGTCGGCGACGAAGTATGCGGAGACCTTTGCGGATCCTTTGGTGGGGATGAAAGTGCCGAAGATGCCTGTGTTGAAGAATCCTGATCAATTGAAGAATCCGGCTGGGGCGCCTCAGCATCAGTAGATGACGGAGTGGGGAGAAACGTACGAAGGTTTGTTGGGGGTTGAGGGGGTGAGGCATGGTTTTACGTTGCGGGTGGAGGGGGTGAAGG
>JBAWZW010000233.1:0-4344 GCA_037142835.1 Verrucomicrobiota bacterium | reverse complement strand
GTTACGGGAGGTGGAAGGGGTGGGGGACGAGGTGAGTCGGGCGGTGGCGTCGTGGGAGAGCACCGTGGATTTGAGTGGGGAGTTGGAGCGGATCAGGGAATTTGGGGCGACAGTGGTCACGCAAGAATCGGCGGTCTATCCGCGGATGTTGCGGGAGATTTATAATCCGCCGGTGGTGCTTTATGTGTGGGGGGAATTGCGGGAGGAGGATAACCAGGCGATCGCGGTCGTGGGGTCGAGGAAGACGAGTCACTATGGGTTGGAGACGGCGAAGAAGTTGTCGTATCAGCTGGCGTTTGCGGGGTTGACGGTGGTGAGTGGTTTGGCGCGGGGGATTGATACGGCGGCGCATCAGGGGGCGTTGGCGGCGTTGGGGCGGACGGTGGCGGTGCTGGGGTCTGGGCTGATGGATTTGTATCCTGCGGAGAATTTGGGATTAGCGGAGAAGATTGCGGGGAGTGGGGCGGTGGTGAGTGAGTATCCGATGACCTACCCGCCGACGCCGCAGACCTTTCCGTATCGGAACCGGATTGTGGCGGGGTGGAGCAGTGGGATATTGGTGGTGGAGGCTGGGTTGAAGAGTGGGGCGATGATTACGGCTGGGCAGGCGTTGGAGCATAACCGGACAGTGTATGCGGTGCCTGGGCAGATCGACCGGCCGGGGTCTGGGGGGACGAATCGGTTGATTCAGCAGGGGGCGAAACTGATTACGGGAGCGGGGGATATTTTGGATGATTTGAACTTATTATTGCCACCGGAGCGACCGCAGGTGGTGCGGGGGGTATTGAGTGAGGTGGAGGAGGCGATATTGGGGGTCATCGAGGTCACGGAGACGGGGGTGGATCGGATTGTGGAAAAAACGGGCTTGCCGATGTCGAAAGTCTCTTCCACCTTGCTAATCCTCGAAATGAAGAGAAGGATCAGGCAGCTCCCCGGTCAACAATTCGTTCGGCTTTCTTAAACTACTACCCATGTCCAAGACCCTTGTTATTGCGGAGAAACCTAGTGTTGCCACTGATTTAGCGCGGGTATTAGGGGTGAAGAAGGATGGGGATTGGTATGAGAATGAGAAGTGGGTGATTTCGTCGGCGGTGGGGCATTTGTTGACGATCGCGCCGCCTGAGGGTTTTGAGCCGGCGCGGGGGAAGTGGAAGATTGAGAATTTGCCTTCGTTGCCGCCGGAGTTTGCGTTGACGCCGATCGATAAGAATATTGGCCGATTGAAAGTATTGCGGCGGTTATTGAAGAGGAAGGAAGTGGGGGCGATTATTAATGCGTGCGATGCGGGCCGGGAGGGGGAGTTAATTTTTCGGAATATTCTGCGGTCGAGTGAGGTGAAGAAGCCGATTCAGCGGTTGTGGTTGCAATCGATGACGCCGGAAGCGATTCGCAAGGCCTTTGAGAATTTGCGTTCGGATGGGGAGATGCAGCCGCTGGCGGACGCGGCGCTTTCGCGATCGGAGTCGGACTGGCTGGTGGGGATCAATGCGACGCGGGCGTTGACGGCATTTAACTCCCAGGGTGGAGGATTTAACAAGACGACGGCGGGGCGTGTGCAGACGCCGACCTTGGCGATTTTGGCGGATCGGGAGGAGAAGATCCGGGCCTTTAAGCCGCGAGCGTATTGGGAAGTTTTTGGGGATTTTGGGGTGGAGGCGGGGAGTTATCGGGGTCGGTGGGTGAATGGGAAGTTTAAGAAAGTGGCGGAGGAGGATCGGGCGGAGCGGATTTGGGAGCAGGCGGATGCGGAGGCGATCAAGGCGAAGTGTTTGGGGAAAGTGGGGGTGATCGAGGAGGAGAAGAAGCCGACGAGTCAGATTGCGCCCCAGCTCTATGATTTGACGACCTTGCAACGGGAGGCGAACCAGCGGCACGGGTTTCCCGCGAAGATGACCTTACAGATTGCCCAGGCGCTTTATGAGAAGCACAAGGCGTTGACCTATCCGCGGACGGACTCGAGATATTTGCCGGAGGATCACATTGCGACGGCGAAGCATGTGATGGGAAGTTTCAGTGATCGGACATTGGCGGTGCATGCGCAGAAGGCGTTGCAGGCGGGGTATGTGCATGCGAACAAGCGGATTTTCAACAATGCGAAGGTCAGTGATCACTTTGCGATCGTGCCGACGGGGACGAGTCCGAGTGGATTGAGTGACGCGGAGCAGAAGCTTTTTGACATGGTGGCGCGGCGGTTTATTGCGGTCTTTTATCCGGCGGCGCAGTTTGAGGTGACGAATCGGATTACCACTGTGGAGGGAGAGCGATTTAAGACGGATGGGAAAGTGATTGTGGAGCCGGGCTGGTTGGCGGTTTATGGGCGGCAGACGGTGGCGGCGGAGGATGACGACAAGGCGATCGTGGCGGTGAAGGCTGGGGAAGTGGCGAAGACCGAGGGGGTGGAAGTGAAGGAGAATGTGACCAAGCCAGCGCCTCGGTATACGGAGGCGACTTTGTTATCGGCGATGGAGGGAGCAGGGAAACTGATTGATGATGAGGACTTGCGGGAAGCGATGAGTGAGCGTGGGTTGGGGACGCCAGCGACGCGGGCGCAAGTGATTGAGGGGTTGTTATTTGAGGGGTATTTGTTGCGGCAAGGTCGGGATTTGATTGTGACGGCGAAGGGGCTTTCGTTGATTACCTTGTTGCGGAGTTTGCAGGCGGAATCGTTGACCAAGCCGGAGTTAACGGGGGAGTGGGAGCATAAGTTGCGGCAGATGGAGCGTGGGGAGTTATCGCGGGTGGCGTTTATGGAACAGATTCGTGGATTGACCACGGATATTGTGACGAAGATTCGCGGGGGGATGGGGACCGTGGTGGAGGGACATTTTCACGATTTGGAGGTGCCGTGTCCGAAGTGTGGGGCGGAACGATTTAAGGAAAGTTTTAAGGCCTACGAGTGTGTGCAAGAGGAGTGTAAGTTAATTGTTTGGAAGAGCATGGCGGGGAGGGAGTTGGAACGGGAAGAGGTGATCACTTTATTGATGGAAAAGCGGGTGGGACCGTTGGAGGGATTTCGGAGTAAACTGGGGCGACCATTTACGGCTGGGGTGTTGATGGATGAGGTGGAGTGGAAGCAGAAATTTGATTTCCCGGATCAGGAGGGAGAGGGAGGAAAAGCGGTGGATTTGAGTCGGGCGGTGGATTTGGGGTCGAGTCCGCACGGGCAGGTGTGGGAGACGGACGCGGCGTTTCTTTGTGTGTCGGCGGTCGAGGGGGGGAAGGCGATCCGGATGGGGAAACTGATTTGTCAGCGGACGATTCCGACTGAGCAGGCGTTAAAGTTTTTCCGGGAAGGGAAGACGGATTTGTTGCCGAGATTTATCAGTAAAAAAGGGCGAGCGTTTGCGGCTTATTTGAAATTGGAAGAGGGGAAAGCGGTCTTTGAGTTTGAGCCTCGGGAAAAGAAGGCAGTGGTGAAAAAGAAGAAGGTGCCGGCCAAGGCAGTGGAGCAAGGGCCAGAGTAACTGGTTTGGCTGGGGTGAGTTAGCGGCGAAACATGGCGAGGGTGAGGTCGCGTGCTTGTTGATGGTTGACCATGGGAAGAGGGTAATTTTTGGCGAGAGGGAGGCCGGGGGCGGGGGGTTCTTGGAAGAGGTGAGGTGGGAGGTCGCGGAGTTCGGGGACCCATTTTTTGATGTAGGTGCCTGAAGGGTCGAACCGTTTGGTTTGGGACCAAGGATTTTGGATACGGAAATAGGGGGCGGCGTCGGTGCCGGTGCTGGAGGACCATTGCCAGCCGCCGTTATTGCTGGCGATTTCGCCATCGACGAGGTGACGCATGAACCAGCTTTCGCCGTGCATCCACCAGATGTGGAGATCTTTGGTGAGGAACATGGCGGTGATCATGCGGAGGCGATTGTGCATGGAGCCGGTGGCGAGGAGTTCGCGCATGCCGGCATCGACGATGGGGAAGCCGGTTTGGCCGTTGGCCCAGCGATCGAAGGCTGGGCCAGCGGGTTGGGATTCGGGGCGCCAGTGGCTGTGCCAAGGGAGTTGGCGGTAATGGGGTTGGAGTTCGTGATCGAGGATATCTGGGTGATGCCAGAGGACTTGGAAGTAGAACTCCCGCCAGATGAGTTCATTGATGAAAGTGGCGATGCTTGGGGAGTGGAGGGGGAAGCGGGAGGCGAGGTCGGCGCACTTTTGGTAAAGTTCTCTTGGGGAGATGGTTCCGTGGCGGAGATCTTGAGAGAGGCGGGAGTTGAAGCCACCGATGGGTTGGTTGCGGGTGGCGGCGTATTGGAAGATGGGGCCATCGAGAAAGTGTTCCACTCGTTGGCGGGCGGCGGCTTCGCCTGGGGTGATGGGGGGAGTTTGGCGAGTGAGACCCCAAGTGGCGAGGGA
>JBAWZW010000232.1:0-4352 GCA_037142835.1 Verrucomicrobiota bacterium | reverse complement strand
TGGTAGATCCGTTGGCGCCGGCACCGAGTCCTGTGGTGGTAGATCCGTTGGCGCCGGCACCGAGTCCTGTGGTGGTAGATCCGTTGGCGCCAGCACCGAAACCTGTGGTGGTGGTGGATCCCGTGGTGCCGAGCCTGCCTGCGGGGGTGGTGCCACCTGCGGAAGTGGTGGCGGTGGTAAAGAGCGTTTTGAAGCTGACGAAGCCGTTTGAGTTTCAGCTTGCTTATGGGAAAGTGCGGTTGCCTGTGGGGACTTCGGTGAAGTTTCTTTCGCGGGAGGGCGAGATGGTGAAAGTAGACTATTTGAAAACGATTTTGACCGTGCCGATTGGGTCGACGGATTATGGAATTGCCGAGCCGGTGCCCGGGGTGACGGTGCCGGCGAAGGTTCCTGCGGTGGTTGGGGGTGCCGGGGCGGGAGATTTGTGATTCGGAGTTGTTGGGAGGCGTGAACCTCCGGGTGGAGTTCATCGGAACTCTGGCATTCGCCAAGTCTGTGGAATGGAGAAATGCTTGCTCCTAAAGTGTTTGTTTTCAGAAAAATACAGGCAAAAAGGTCGTCACGAGTTTATGGAAAGGTGATGGCAGTCGGCCGTTGATTTTTGAAATAGATGAGGTGCCGCAAGGTGGTGGTGGAAGGTTTGGTGGAGGCTTAGAGTGGTTTTGTGGCGTGGCGTTTCCGTCTTATAAGAGGACAAATTTGGGGCATTTTTTCACATTGCCATCATCACTTTGTCACATGCGGGTTGTAGTATGAGGCTTATGAAATTACTCAAAAATCCCACGCATCTTCCCTTGGTCGCTGTTCAAGCGATCGTCTCCTTAGTCTCGTTTGCCGCTCTTTCTGGCATCGCGACGGCACAAGTCTCTTCTATCGATCTCTCCACTTATGTTCGGGTGGGACGCTATGATCTCGCTGAGCCTACGCGGACAACGCCGCCGCTGAACAGTCTGCTGGCTCAAGAAGCCTCTGGGATTACTTACAACAAGGATACCGACACGCTTTTCGTGATCGGTGACGGGAGCACTTCGGTGGTGCAAATTTCTAAGACTGGGCAATTGATCGACTCGATGACTCTGGCGCTTGGGCCTTCACCTCAAGGCACGTCCTTTTACGATACGGAAGGAATCACTTATATTGGCGGTGGACAGTTTGTGATCGTTGAGGAGCGTTACCGTCAGGCGAATCTCTTCACCTATGCTGCGGGAACGACTTTAACCTTCGGCACGCCCCAAGTGAAAACGGTGAAGCTGGGGACGACCATCGGCAACATTGGGCTCGAAGGATTATCCTACGATCCCCTCAGTGGAGAGTATATTTTCGTCAAGGAGATCACCCCTGAAGGCGTTTTCCAGACGAGCATCAATTTCGTGGCTGGTACGGCCTCAAATGGTTCGGGGAGCACCGTCAACTCCACCAACCTTTTTAATCCAGCGCTCGCTGGGTTGTCCGATTTTGCGGACGTTTTCGCTCTCTCGAACATCATCAGTCCATCAAGCGCCTCGCAGTATGGCAACCTTTTGATCCTCAGCCAAGAGCAGGGAAAAATTGTCAACATTGATCGGTCTGGAAATATCAGCAACAGCCTCCAGTTGGTATCGGACTCTGGCAATCCCTTGTCGCTCGCCAATCAACAACATGAGGGGCTGACGATGGATTTGAACGGCGTGCTTTATGTGGTGAGCGAAAATGGTGGAGGGGATTTTGATCACCCGCAGCTCTGGGTTTACCAATCCGTCCCTGAGCCGGGGAGTGCGGTCCTGCTTCTTGCGGGTCTGGGATTGATCCGTTCGGTCAGTCGCCGTCGGGCATCCACGAGCCCATCCATTTAATTTTATCACAACAAGCACCAACCCTAAACAACCAAACCCTAAACAACCAAAATATATGAAAAAAACCCTGATAATTACCGCCGTCTTGACGGCTACGAGCACCCTCACCCTGCAGGCGCAGAGCCTATTGATCACCGAAGTTTACTCGGCTGGCAGTGGGAACGGAACCTATGCGGCGGATTGGTTTGAGGTGACGAACTTTAGCGCTTCACCGATTGATATCACTGGATGGAAGGTGGATGACAATAGCCAATCGCCTGCCGCCGCCGTGGCTTTGGTTGGGGTGACGAGCATTGCGGCTGGTCAATCGGTGGTCTTTCTGGAGGGCAATGCCACGGGGACCAACTTAGCGACGATTAATAACGCCTTTAAAACCGCGTGGTTTGGCACGACCTCGTGGCCAATCATTCTCGGGAACTACTATGGAAGCGGAGTTGGTCTTAGTACGACGAGCGATCAGGTGAATCTCTTTAATCCGAACGGGGCCACCCCAAGCACTCCGGTGGCGAGTGTGCAGTTTGGGGCTGCTACCACTGGCAAAACCTTTCAAAACCCTGGTTTTTTAAACGATGTTTCGAGCCCGCTTACCACGCTGAGCAGCGTTGGGGTGGACGGGAGTTTTCTTGCTTCCAATGGCTAAGAAACGGGTTCACCCGGTCTTGTGCCTGAGCCCTCAACGATTGTTTGCCTGCTCGGTGGGCTTGGAATGGTCGGGATGTTTCGGCGTCGCATTTGATCCGTGGGCGATTGCCTATTTTAGAGCGAGCGGTGAGCTTTGCGTCCTGCAGACTTTGGAGGCAAAGCATCCTAGTTTAGTTACTTCCCCGCATTTGAAACAGTGTGGGCGCATCGGAGGAGAGGGCGGTGGGAACGCCGAATTTTTTGGTGGATCGATGCGCTCACCCGGGCTGTTGGGGTCGGGGGCGACGAGCGAGCAAAAGCGGCGTGGAGAGCAGAAGGGCGAGAAGGGCAGAGGGTTCGGGGATGGTGGTGATGCGGAAGCCAGTGTCGACACTTTCGACGAAGGGGTTATTGGAGTTTCTGCTGGTGGCGAGCATAGGATTGGGGCCGAAGTTATAGGCGCCGCCGCGGAGGCCTCGGCCTGAGCCGATGACGGCATCGTTCCATTCGTAGACATTGCCACCCTGGTCGAAGGTGCCGTAATAACTGGAGGATGAACTATAGGCGGCGCCGATGGTTACGGCGTTGACGACGGAGTTGTAGTTGGCTTGGTTTGCGAGGCCATTTGGAGTGGAGGCACCGGGAGTGGAGTCACTTTGGGTGGGGTAACGCCAGTAATTGTCGCCACCACCGGCGCCTGTGGTGGGGTCATAGTAGGCGGCTTTATACCACTCGTTTTCGCTGGTGATGAAGACCGTGGCGGCAAGATTGCGGACAGCGAGGCCACCAGCGGAGAGTAAATAGGCACCTGACTCGGTTGCTGAACCGTTTTGGTCGCTGTTCAGCCAATTGGCGAAGCGCATGGCGTCGAGAAAATTGACATAAGAAACTGGCTTATTGGCGAAGCCGAGTTTGGAGGTATACTTCGAACCGGCGGTGGCACCTGGGGTGAAGGTGATTCCGCCGTTTACGGCATCGGAGCCCATACTGGAGCTATAAATGCCATTGGGGTTAGTGCCGTTGGGGTCGGCGGAGTTGAGGAAGGCGGTGTATTCGAGGTTGCTGACTTCGGTGGAGCCGATGGAATAACCGTAGGGAACCGAGCCGTAGCCGGTGGAATCTGCGGGGTTGTTGAGGTGATCGATGCGGACAGTTTGGAGATTGATTTTATCGACAGCGAGAGCGGGGTTGGAAAGGATGGCGAGGAGAAGCGGGTAAATTTTCATAGGTGAAAAGATGATTTGGTTAGGACGTGGTGAAGTTTGATGATGCACAGCACATTTGATGCCAGATGCTCGAGAGGTGAGAAAAAAGTGGGATGAAGCAATGGGGCGAGGGAGTTGGGAGGGTAAGCGGAACTGTGCAAGCAAAGATTTATTGGCGAGGAATTGAAAAAATAGCTTGCTTTTTCTTTTGGTTGCGACGAATCTTTGCAACTACGTTAAAACCCACTCAAACACCTTCTATGAAACTCCCTAATTTGATTCTGACTGCTTTCGTCGGCACTGTGCTTTTTGGAGGTGGATCTTTGTTGGAAGCTGCGCAGATCATGGGGAGCATTACCTTTGCGGGTGGCGTTAATTTAAACACAAGTTCTGCAGGAACGGCGACGGCAGTGACGGGGTGGACAGGTCCCGGCGGAACGGGGAATCCCTTTGTGCTGAGTTCTTCTTTATCGGCTGGGGCGGTTTCATTCGCTAGCCCAGTAACATTTACGGCGCCGTGGTCATTTGTATCGGGACCAGTTACCAGTTTTTGGTCCGTGGGTGGCTACACGTTTGACTTGGTGAGTTCATCGATTTTTTCGCAGGGTGGATCGCCGGCGAGCGTTTCGGTGACTGGAACTGGGACACTGAAGTACGCTGGGTATACGAACACCCCAGGTACTTGGTCATTTTC
>JBAWZW010000231.1:0-4356 GCA_037142835.1 Verrucomicrobiota bacterium | reverse complement strand
TTTGAATCATCTCCAGCGGATCTTTCACGGGCCCATCTAAAGTGGGATCGCCGCTCAGGGTAATTCCGCCAGTGCTGTCCACCGGCTTCCCCTTCTCCTGATCCCGAAGCATCCCCAAATGATTATACTTCTCAAAAGGGAGACCGAGCGGATCCATTTTTTGATGACAGCGCCAGCATTCCTTTTCCTGAGTCACGCGCATCCGATGCCGGAGGGTGGACTCAGGCTCATCGGGCAACTTGGCATCCACGGTAATCGGAATGTCTGGAACGGCATCACCCAAGAGCCGTTCCCGGATCCAGCGTCCGCGCGAAATCGCGTGGTTATCCATGGCGTCGGAGTGCGCGACCAGCCAGATAGGATGGGTCAGAATGCCCAGCCGCTCCATCGGATCGAGCGTGGTGATGGCCTTCAGGGCGTCTTTGGCAGGCGGGGCACCGCCATTGTCGAACTGCGACTGACGCACATAGATCGGTTGGGCGGGATTCGGCAAAATGTGATGGAGTTGATTCCCGTTGGTCACCTCATGTTGCATCTTTTCCTCCTCTCCCTTTTTCACCGTTGCCGGATCGTATGTCTTGATCGGCACAAACGGTTTCTTGCGATTGATGAAATAGGCAATGTCGGTGGTCATGCCACGGGCAATCCGCACCGAGGTGTAGGGCTGATAGATCAAACGATTGGTCGTCAGCAACTCCTTGAGCACCTCTTTGTCCTCCCGGAGGATCAACTCAATCAGTCCATCGGTATTGGCAATCATACTATTGATGACTGCAGGGTGAGACTCATAGTGCGCCCCCTGTTCCACAATCGACTGCCTAGTCTTGCAGATGGTGGCGGCGCGGTCGTAGTCGAAGAACTCTCTAAAAAATTGCAGGATGCGAGGCTTACGGATGCTCGGATCATTCAGAATGCCAGTCACTTCCCGCTTAACGTCTTCGCGAGTCTTCAGCTTTCCCTCGGCCAAAGCCGCCCATAAATGGTCTGCCTCCGGTCGGAGATACGAGAAGGCCGCGTTGATGGCGAGGACGAGCTCCGATCCTTGAAGCATCACGCGCCCATATTGATCGGGTTGCCCGCCCTCGCAGAGCTCAGGACGAAAGAGCGCGTCGCGATCGAGAAAGATCGGCACTAGGCCGAGAAAAGTCCCATCGTCTTTCCCGAGTTCCTTGATGGATTTGTTGGCGATATCCAAATAAAGCCCGGCCTCCGCCTTACTGGGCGCACGGAGGGTTAGAGACTCAAAGAGAAATTGAATGACCGGTTGGAGGCGCTCATCGCTGACCCCCGGGGTTTTCATCAAGTCATATAACGGCGTCAAAGGTCGGAAGATTCCCTTTTTGTAAAAAATGACATTCAGTCCCCGATATTCTCCGGGGATTTTATTGATGTCATCGGCAAATTGGTAAGGCTGGGCCGCTGGTCCGTAGGCCATAAACCGCAGGACCTTTTCTGCGACGCCGGCAATCTCCCGAGCCTCAGAACTATTGACGGAATAAAGGAAGGGATAGTTGCGGAGCCCGTGGTCTCGGATCATCGAAAAACTCGACTGAAAACCACTGACACCAAAATTATAGGCATCGCTAAAACTTCCCAAATAGCCGTCTAACCCGAAGTAGACTTTGATCTCACCTTCCAAGTTTGAAGGAATCTGATCTCCGTGAGTCCAAAGGCCCGGGCGCTCGGGATCATACTTCCGCTTGTTGCAAATGAGATCATTCAGCCGGACCATTTGCTCCTGAGGGTGAATGCGCCAGAGGCGAGCGGGCGTTGATGACGGCTGAAGATTCTCCAGCTTGGTGTTAAAAAGGAGATCATGATCCAAGTGGTTGCCCTTACTTGGCCGCAGATGATCGGTGAACCCTCCCTTGTCCTTCAGCGCCTTGGTCAACCCAGCGGTAATCCCCTTAGAAAATTCCAGACGCTCGATTAATTTGGGTTGGTTCGTCTTCTTCCTCGGGGGCATTTCCTTGAGCGCAACCTGCTCCCAAACGCGGCGCCACATCCCCGCATTGTCCGCCGAGACGTCGCGAAGACTCTCCAAGGAAACATTCCCCTTCTTCGTCTCATCATCATGACAATCAAAGCAGTAGTTTTCGAGGAAAGGCGTGATCTTTTTGTTGAAATCAACGGTCACATTCTGACCAGCAACCTCTTGCCCCAGAAGAGGAAGTACTGGCAAAAAGACCAACAATAAAACCGCCCTCCCGATCAACCAGGATGCCGACATCTTAGTCCAAGTCCTTCCCGATAAAGCGCCACCGACGGGCAAAAGTCAGACGCAGATTTTTATGCATACTCCAAGTGATCGCCCAGTGGTGCGCTTTCAACGCACTTCGACCCCCCAAAATGTCAGGGCTGCGATCCCATTTTTGCCGAAGAGCAAATGGAGCCGATCCCACTTCTTGTCCGACAGGTAAGCGATAGTTTTTGCCTCGGTGGCGGAGGCCAGTTTGAGCTTGATGACATTCCCCTCGACAGATCCGAGGGTGACCTTTCCCGGTTCTCCGTCGAGATAAAGTTGCGGGGCGATGGCGTCGTTCCATTCCATCGGTTGGTCGAATTCGAGGGCGATCTCATCCCTTTCCTTAGTCGTAAAATAGGCCTTCTTCAAATCGGGAGCGGTGATGGCGACGGTGAAGACTTTCCCGTAAATATCCCGCTCAAGTAAGGGCGCCATTAAGAGCCCCATTTTCTCATAGTCGTCCGTTTTGAAGTGGCAGTTCGCCCCACTGGCGATCTGGAGCGTGGGCATGACGCGCAGGCTGGCATAGCGCTGAGAGAGTTGCCGTTGCACCTCGCGCAGTTTGTCGCTGTGCCAAGTTCCGCCTTGCGAACAGGCGTTAGGATAGATTTGGAAAAGGTAGTAGTTTCGGAGGTTCGGATAGTCCTGTTTCCAAGCGGCGGTCAGATCGACCCAGTATTGCTCATAGGTCTCGCTCCCATAACAGTTGTCGGGACCGTCAAAACCCTGATCCGCTTCCCCCTGATGCCAGAGGAGACCGCGGATGCCGTGGGTGAGTTTGGCGGCGACAATCCGCTTCTTGAGGTTTTCGTAGATGGCGCGCTCTTTGGGAGATTTTTTCATCTGCTGGGGGAGGTGTTCATCAAGGCGCGTTCCCCCGACCGCTCCGTTGATCATGCAAATGGGCATCTTCACGTCCTCCACGAGTTTCTTCGCTAGAGCCATCCCCCAAGCACTGATGAAATGGATGCGGTCTGGATCGGTGGGGTTGATTCGCTCCACCCGGGCATTGCCCCAGCCACCCGTGAGGGGATCGCCCGCGACCTCGCCATTGCCACCAAAGCTCCGAATCCACGGACTATCCGTATGGGTAAGATCCTGACGCGCTTTGGTGTTCTCATAGTTGTAGCCCACCGCATTAGACTGGCCCTCAATGATATAGGCGTCCCCGCAAACGAGGTTCTTCACCGTCTGGCGGAGGGTTTCCGCGCCTCCGATCTTGGTGCCAAACTCCACCTTATAAACGATCAGCCCCGCCTTGAGCTTGGCCGACAACCCGTAGCTACCATTCGCCGGCGGTTTCTGGGTCTCCGTTTTGATGAGTTTGTCATCCGCATAGAGCCGGAGAAAAACCGCGTCCGCAGGCTCAGCGAGCGTGCCATTATAGAAAAGAGTTCCTTCGTTAAGATCGTCGCGGGCATAGAATTGGTTGTCCACGGGCTTCTCGTCTTTCTCGGGAATCCTCTGCACCCAGATCTCTTTCGCGGGCTCCTCAACGGCAATCTCCCCCACTTGGGTGATCTCCCGCCCGCCATTGCTCGCCACACAGGTCACGATCAACTTCCCGCTCCCCAGGGAACGCCGAAGCATCAGCCGACCGGGGGCGATTTCTTTGATCACCGCCGGCCCCGCAACCTTCCAGCGGTAAGTCAATTCACCCGCCCCCTTCCCTTGCAACGCGGAAAGATTCGCCACCTGCGGCACCACCTCGATGAGTTCCCGACCATCCCACTTCGGTGGAGCTTTGAGGGTGAAAACGGGGTCCGCAATCGCCTCCTTGATCGTCACCGGGATGTCGATGGTTTTCACCTCCTTGGCGAAAACTGCCTTACACTGAACGGTCAACGTTTCGTCCCCCACGACTCGACCAGCATCCAGCGTGAAGGCAAAGCGATCCGCCGCCACCACGCTTTCCTCGCCACCTCGCTTGACTATCCAGTAAATCTTCTCCGCTCCACCCGCCTTTGCCGTGATTGTGGCGCGCTGACCCTCGGCGAGCGTGAGCGCTTTCTCGGAAACCGCAAATGCACTCCCCGACTGGACCAGCGGACCCACGACCGTTTGTCGGGGCTTTTGATTTTCATACTGCAACCGCACCCAATCGGCGGAGC
>JBAWZW010000230.1:0-4359 GCA_037142835.1 Verrucomicrobiota bacterium | reverse complement strand
TTAGATTATCTGAGAGACTTCGGAGCGGAGGAGGTCTTCGATGGATTCGCGGCGGGAAAACATTTCCACCGAGCCATCGGTTTCGAGCCAGAGTTGGGGGGCGCGGCCGATGGAATTGTAATTGGAGGCCATGGAGTAGCCGTAAGCGCCGCCGTCGCGAATGGCGATGAGGTCGCCAGCGGTGGGGCGGGGGAGGGGGCGTGGAGCGAGGAGTTCTCGGTCATCGCGGGTGAAGATGTCACCACTTTCGCAGAGGGGACCGGCGACGACGATGGGGAGGCGATCGGCGTCGGGGGTGGCTTCGAGGCCGACGACTTCGATGCCGTGGTAGCTACCATACATGGCTGGGCGGACTAAATCGACGAAGCCGGCGTCGACCATTGCGAAAGTGGCGCCTGGGCCTTTGGGGTTGGTTTGGGTGGATTTGAGATCGGTGACGCGGGTGATGAGAGTGGCGGATGGGGCGACGTAGTAGCGACCGGGTTCGATTTCGATGCGGAGGTGGCGACCGGCGGCGGTGGAGAGTTGTTGGTGGCAGGAAGCGAAGAGTAAGCGGAGGGGTTCGAGGGGCACTTGGGCGGAAGGGTCGCGATAATTGTGGGGGATACCGCCTCCGAGGCTGATGGCATCGAGGTGGGGGAAGTGGGGGAGGAGTTTGGTAAATTCGGTGGTGAGGAGGGAGAGATTATCGTGGAGTTCGGCGAATTGGGGGCCGCTTCCGATGTGAGCGTGGAGCATGGTGACTGGGAGGCCAGCGGCGAGGGCGGCATTTTTGACGGTAAGAATATCTTCGAACCAGATGCCGTGTTTGGAGCTGGGTCCACCGGTATCGCAGGAATTGACATGGCCGTGACCGAAGCCTGGGTTAATGCGGAGGGAAATGGGGCCACGGTAGCCGGCGCGGGCGAGTTCAGCGATTTGGCCTGGGGATCCGATATTGGGGAGGACGCCGTGCTGGAGAACAACATCTAAAGCGTTGTCGCGGAAGACATCGGCGGTGAGGGCGATGGCTGGGGGATTGTGGCCTGAGGGGTAGCCTGCGTGGAGGGCGCGAAGGACTTCGTTGCCGGAAACGGCATCGATCCAGATATTGGCGCCGAGCATTTCCCGGAGGATTTTGGTGGCTGGGCAGGCCTTCATGGCGAAGCGAGCTTGGAGGCCTTCGGCGGAGGTGAGGAATTGGATATCGGCGATGCGTTGGCGGACGACAGAGGCGTCATAGATCCAGAAAGGGGTGCCGACTTTGGTGGCGAGGGAGAGGAGAAAGTCTTTGGAATGGTGCATGGCGAGAGTGATGGTGGAGCGAGTGGATTGAGATACGATTGGGGGGGAGAATTGGTTGGATCGAGGCGGTGATTAGGATTTTTTTTGTTGGGCGAGAGTGAACCAATCGGGGCCACTGGAGGTTTGGGTGGGGGTGGAAGGGCGGGAGTTTTGGTCTTGGAACTTGCGGACTTCGCGATCGGAGCCAGCGTTTTTGGGGCGGGCATCGCGAGGGGTGAGATCGACCTTGGTTTTGAGGGAGAGGGCGATGCGATTTCTGGGGAGATCGACTTCGACGACGGTGGCGAAGACGCGTTGCCCGACCTTAAGGATTTCGGCGGGATTTTTGACGAAGTCGTCGCTGATTTGGCTGATATGCACGAGGCCATCTTGGTGGACGCCGATATCGATGAAGGCACCGAAAGCGGTCACATTGGTGACGAGACCGGGGAGTCGGAGGCCTGGTTGGAGGTCGGTAATTTTTTCGATGCCTTCGGCGAAACTGAAGGCTTCGAATTGTTGGCGGGGGTCGCGGCCTGGTTTGGAGAGTTCGTTGAGGATATCTTTGAGGGTGGGGAGACCGACATCGGGGGTGAGATATTTTTCGAGGGAAATTTTCGCACGTTTGGAGGAATCGCGGAGGAGATCGGGGACTGAGCACCCGAGATCGGCGGCCATTTTGTCGACGAGATCGTAGCGTTCGGGGTGGACCGCGCTGGCGTCGAGGGGGTGAGAGCCGCCACGGATGCGGAGGAACCCGGCGGCTTGTTCGAAGGCTTTGGGGCCGAGGCCCGCGACCTTTTGGATTTCTTTGCGAGAGGTGAAGGGGCCATGTTCGTCGCGGTGCGCGACGAGATTAGCGGCGACGCGGGCATTGAGGCCGGAGATGTAGGTGAGGAGATGTTTGGAGGCGGTATTGAGTTCGACGCCCACGCTATTGACGCAACTGACGACGACATCATCGAGAGTGCGTTTGAGGGCGTTTTGGTCGACATCGTGTTGGTATTGACCGACACCGATGGATTTGGGGTCGAGTTTGACCAATTCGGCGAGGGGATCCATGAGGCGCCTGGCGATGGAGACGGCGCCCCGGACGGTGAGATCTTTATCGGGAAACTCTTCGCGGGCGACATCGCTCGCGGAGTAAATGGAGGCGCCGCTTTCGCTGACCATGACCACGGGGATGGAGGGGGGGAGGGCGAGTTTACGGATGAAGGATTCGGTTTCGCGGGAGGCGGTTCCGTTGCCGATGGCGATGGCTTCCACTTTAAATTTGGAGACCACGGCTTTGATCATGGACTCGGCTTCGGCGAGATCGCGGGCGCCTTTTTCGGGGTAGATGACATCATTGGCGAGGAGTTTGCCTTGGCGATCGAGGAGGACGACTTTGCAACCGGTGCGGAAGCCGGGATCGATGCCGAGGGTGACTTTTTGGCCGAGGGGTGAAGCGAGGAGGAGTTCGCGGAGGTTATCGGCGAAGACGCGGATGGCTTCTTCGTCGGCGCGTTTTTTGTAGAAGGAGCGGGCCTCGCCTTCCATGGCGAAGCCGAGGAGGCGCTTGAAGCAATCGGTGACGGCGAGTTTGACTTGGGCGGCGGCGAGGCTTTGATTTTTGACGAAGAGGCGCTCGAGGATGGAGAGGGCTTCGGATTCGTCGGGGGTGAGGCGGGAGAAGAGGAAGCCCTCGGATTCGCCGCGGCGGATGGCGAGGATGCGGTGGGAGGGGGATTTTTCGGCAGGTTCGGTCCAGTCGAAATAGTCTTTAAACTTGGCGCCTTCCTCTTCTTTGCCGGAGATGACCTTGGATTTGATCAGGCCTTTGGTGAGGTAAAGGTGACGGAGTTGGGCACGAGCGGTGGAGTCATCGTTGATGCGTTCGGCGAGGATATCGCGAGCCCCGGCGAGGGCGGCGGCGGGATCAGGGACGGAATATTTTTTGGCATCGATCTCGATTTCTGGGCCGACGAAGGGGATGGCCGCGGTGGCGGGATCGGTGGCAATCTCTTGATTCCAAAGGAGATCGGCGAGGGGTTCGAGGCCGAGATCGCGAGCGACAGTGGCTTTGGTTTTCTTCTTGGGGCGGAAGGCGAGGTAAAGATCTTCGAGGGTGGTAAGATTTTCGGCGGCGAGAATTTTGGATTGGAGGGACTCGGTGAGGAGCTTGCGTTCGGTGAGCGAGGCGAGGATGGAGTCGCGTCGTTTATCGAGGTCTTCGAGTTGTTCGAGGCGATCGCGGATGGCGGTGATTTGGACTTCGTCGAGTTCACCGGTTTTTTCTTTGCGGTAGCGAGCGATGAAGGGGACGGTGGCGCCTTCTTCGAGGAGGATGGCGGTGGCGGCGACTTGGCGGGGTTGGAGTTGGAGTTCGCCGGTAATTTTGAGGAGATATTTTTCGATCATTGGAGGAGGTAAGAGAGGGGTGGAAAAGGTGAGGGTGGAGGGGGTTAGCGTTGGACTTTCCAGCGGGTTTCGGGTTGGAGATTGATGTCTTCTTTACGGACTTCGAAGCCGCAGGCTTGGAGGAGGTAGGTGACGCCTTCGGCGCTGCTCATGGTTTGTTTGAGGCTATGGGCGAAGAGTTCGATGTATTCTTTGTAGCTTTCGAGGGCGAGACTGCCATCGCCGACATAGCGGGCGAGTTCTTGGTCGTGGCTTTCGATCATATCAAAGAGGGCGCGACGGAGTCGGACGCGCATCACGGGATCGACGACGAGTTTGAAGGGATTGGCGGCGGGATCGGAGGGGATGGGTTCGTTGGAGACGTCGAAGTTGATGTGGGAGAGTGAGGAATCGGACATAAGAAATGAGGAGAGGAGGATTGAAGTGCGGAGATTTTGCAGAGAATAAGCTGGGGGAGGGGAGAAGGGCGAGACGATCTGTAAAAAAGTCGTAGTTGCTGGAAGGTGGGTTTGTGGGCTTGCTAAGTCGAGGGGATTGGGGAGAGAGTTGGCTTATGAAATTACCCATGCTGGAAATGAGAATTGCGTTACAGATTGTGCCGATCTTTTTGGGGTTAGGGAGTTTGGGGGCGGCGGAAGAAGTGGTTACGGGGGAATTTACGAAGATTCAGTTAACGGACGAGTTTTGGGCGGAGGG